>PCSF01000049.1:41936-43309 GCA_002771315.1 Desulfobacterales bacterium CG23_combo_of_CG06-09_8_20_14_all_52_9
TCGATGTGGATAGTGTCCCTGTTCGAATAGATGGCATCAACAATTTCCTGGTAACGTTTTTCCACGAAGGCCCGCCTGAGTTTTCGAGTACGGGTCAGTTCGTCATCATCCGGGTCGAGTTCCTTGTAAAGGTTGGTGAAACGGTGCACTTTGGCCACCGCCGGAAGGTCCTTGTTGGCCTGACGGATCTGCATTTTAATCAGGTCGTAGACCTCGGGCATCTGGGAAAGTTCCTGGTAGCTGGTGTAGTTGAGCTTCTTTTCATCGGCCCATTTTCCTACCACGGTATAGTCGATGCACATGACGGCGCTGATGAAGTCCCGTTTGTCTCCGATAACCCAAGAATCCTTGATATAAGGGCTGAATTTCAAACGGGTTTCCAGGTACTGGGGTGCAAAGGGCCTGCCGTCTTTAAGGGTGAAGACGTCCTTGATCCGGTCGAAGACCACCAGGTGGCCGTCATCGTCGATAAATCCCTTGTCTCCGGAATAAAGCCAGCCGTTTCTCAAGGTATTTTCCGTAGCCTCCGGATTTTTGTAGTATCCTGAGAAAACGGACGGGCTCCGGGTGATGATTTCACCTTCCTCGGTAATTTTGATCTCGGTTCCGGGAATAGGGTGTCCCACAGTGTCAAATTTGATGTCGCCGTTTCGATGTACCACCGATATACCGGCCACCTCCGTCTGCCCGTAAATCTGTTTCAAGTTGACGCCGAGGGCATGGAAGAAACGGAAATGGTCCGGTCCCATGGCCGCACCGCCGGTGTAGGCATTGCGCACCCTGGAAAGACCCAGATGGTCCTTGAGCTTTTTTTGAACGGTCCAGTGCGCCAATAATTCAAGCAATTTCCAGTACCAGGGGGTCGGCCTTTTTGAGAACTTCATGTCTGCCACATGATACCCGATCTTGGTGGACAGCCCATAGAACTTTCGTTTGATCCAAGTTGCGTCGAGATATTTGACCTGGACGCTTCGGGTCATCTGCTCATACATCCGCGGGGGCGCAAACATGACATGGGGACCGATTTCGCGGATGTTTTCCTGTGCGGTTTCCGGCGCTTCCGGAAAATTGATGGTGTAACCGATCTGAAGCCCGCAGGAGATGGACATCATCTGTTCCCCGATCCAGGCAAAGGGGAGATAGGAAACATAATCATCCGTGTCCCGGCAGGGATCCACCTCCATGAGGTGTTTTCCCATGGTCAGCATATTGTTGTGGGACAGGAGAGCTCCTTTGGGGAGAGCCGTGGTGCCGGAGGTGTAGAAGAGGAGCGCGATTTCTTCACCGTAGCCCTTTTGGATCAATTCATCGAAGAGATGGGGTTTTTCCTTTTCTATTTTTTTCCCGAGTTCCTGGACCTCTTTCAGGCTGAT
>PCSF01000049.1:43329-49865 GCA_002771315.1 Desulfobacterales bacterium CG23_combo_of_CG06-09_8_20_14_all_52_9
GGCGCATCCCTTTGGGATCATCCCAGATGATTTTTTTCAGCTTCGGACACTCGTCATAGATCGATAGGGCCTTGTCGACCTCCTCCTGTCCTTCCCCGAAGATGAACTTGGTGTCCGAGTGGTCGATGATGTATTTCACCTCGTCGATGAGACAGTCCTGGAACAGCCACACGCCGATACCTCTGGCGCAAAGGGTGGCCATCTCGGCCCAGAGACCCTGGGGACGATTATCCCCGATCATGGAGACCTTGTCGCCTTCCTCGAGACCGAGGGAGACAAGGCCCAAGGCCAGGTGTTTGACATTGTCCAGATATTGTTGCCATGTGATGGGACGCCAGATGCCGAACTCTTTTTCCCGCATGGCGACCCTGTCCGCGCCGTATTTTTGGGTCTGCCTGACAAAGAGTTTCGGGATGGTCAGGTCCGGGGTGATATCAATCCCTTTTTCGGATGAGACGCCGATGCTACCGCCTTGTTGCATACAGGTCCTCTTCGCCAAGATACGCCTTGATAACATCGGGATTGTTCTGCACCTGCGCAGGCGTTCCGTCCATGATCATCCTGCCGAAATTGAGCACGAATACACGGTCCGAAAGGTCCATGACGACGCCCATGTCATGCTCTACGAGAAGGCAGGTGACTTTCCACCGTTTTTCTTCGTTGATGTCCAGGATGAATCGGGCCATATCCTCCACTTCTTCCAGGTTCAGGCCGGCCAAGGGTTCGTCAAGGATCAAAAGGTCGGGTTCCAGGGCCAACGCCCGGCCGAGTTCGACTCGTTTCTGGAGACCATAAGGGAGCATGCCCACGGGTTTGTGACGAATGTGTTGTATTTCCAAAAAGTCGATGATTTCTTCCTCGATGAAGGCCCGGTGCTGAATTTCCTCTTTGGCAGTCTTTCCAATGAAAACGGAGCCGCTGACGATACCGGAGCGGTAATGATTGTGCCGTCCCAGTCGAATATTGTCGAGGACGGTCATTCCGCCGAAGACTTCGACTTTCTGAAAGGTCCTGGCCATGCCCATCTGGGATCTTTGGCATGGCTTGCGACCGTTGATGCTCTGTCCCTTGAAGAGGATATTCCCTTCCCGGGGATGATAAAGACCGTTGATGCAGTTCATCATCACGGTCTTTCCGGCGCCGTTGGGTCCGATGACGGAATGAATTTCCCCTCTCCTGACTTTGAGGCTGACACCTTCCAGTGCATGGACTTTACCAAAAGACATGTGGAGGCCCTGGAGTTCCAAGAGGACTTCATTATTGTCGGGTTCCGCTGATTCGGCCAAAAAAACCTCCTCGCTTACGGTTTGCCTTGCCGACGCACGTGATTCAGTGGGGCGGACGAGAGGTTGGAAACCTCTTGTCATATTAATATCGGAAAGGGATCATCGTCAATACCATCAATAAAGCGGCCGATTGCATCCGGATATTTTTTCAAGAAATAAGCTCATATAAGCATATGCCCATATCTTGTCCGGTATAACCGATCGGTCAGTTGTTTTAATGATTCATATGGCTAAAATATAGCTTATGTCAAACGCTTTTTACAGGGCATGAAAAGGCCAAAACCACAGATAAAACACAGAAACGGAACTCCGGCATTTCCCTTACAGGATGACGATCTTTTTGACGGCATTGACGATTTCTTCCGGGTCGTCCATTATCAGAAAAATGTCGAGATCCTGTTTTGCAATCATACCATTTTCCAGCAGATGGGATTGGATCCAGTTTTTCAATCCTTTCCAGTAATCCGAGCCTACCAAAATGATTGGAAAGGGCTTAATGCGCTGGGTCTGGACCAAGGTTGCCGCTTCAAAAAGCTCGTCTATGGTTCCAAGGCCTCCGGGCATGATGATATAAGCGCTGGCGTATTTTACGAGCATCACCTTCCGGACAAAAAAGTATTTGAATTCCAACTTGAGATTGGAATATGGATTCGGCTTTTGTTCCATGGGCAAAATGATATTCAGTCCCACCGACCGCCCCCCGGCCTTCGCCGCCCCCTTGTTGGCCGCCTCCATCACACCGCCGCCGCCGCCGGTGAGGATCGCAAAGTGGTTTTTCGCAAAAAGCTCTGCGATCAGCTCGGCCTTCTTGTAGAGAGGGCTGTTGGGTTTGGTTCGGGAGGATCCAAAAATAGACACGGCCGGCCCGAGGTCATGCAAGGCTTCGACACCATCCACAAATTCGCCGATGATCTTAAATAGGCGCCACGATTCGTCGAGCCCCCAGCCCTCTAAAATAAACTGCTTTTCTACCGCCATGCCGATGCCCCCTTTCTATCATGAAGGATTCCTGGATTTATGTTCAAGCCTTTGCATCCCACTTGCTTCCATAATGCTGATAAGGGCAAAGAGAAACCCTCTCCCCATCGGGAAGAGGGCAGGTGAGGGGATAACCATTCATCCATCTCCCTCAGGGTTTGAGCAAAATATCGGCCTCCGGCCGAAACCGTCACACCTTTCAGGTTTTTCCTTCAAAACCAATGACAACTTTCTCGCTCTCCACGATGACCGGTACCCGTCGGGATCCGCCCGAGTAGGTCAACATGGCTTCCATTTGTTGGGGATCGGCCAGGACCCGCAGGTAATCCACTTCTTTCCCTTGCTTTCTATAAGCTTCACGAGCTGCCTGGGTGAACGGTCATGTGTCTTTTCCGAAAATAAGGACTTTTCCAGACATAATATATTCTCCTTCTTTACACTTTTTCAACAAAAAGACGGGGTGAATTTGGATGCCCTTTCAGCAACGTACATTAATGGAAACCTATAAATTACTAGCAGGTCTTTTGCATCTTGTCAATAATTTCAAGTTGACTTAGGATAAGGTAATTGTTAACCAGGAAGACCTTTTCCAGGGCCAAAGCATGCGGGATTCTGTCGGCAGTTGCTCAGAAGATGTAACCATCGTCAACGAATCGGGGCTTCATGCCCGATCTGCCGCTTCCATCGCCAGGGTGGCCCGGCATGCGAGATTCGGCGTGCGGATCCGCAAAGGAAATGAAGGGGCTAATGCCAAGGACGTAATGGACGTTTTGTCCCTCGCGTGTCAGAAAGGCTCTGTGGTCACCATTTCCATTGAAAATCCCTCTGACAAGGACGTGCTGATCCAACTGGTGACACTGGTACAAAACGGATTCGGAGAATAATATTTCGATGCAAGGATTCAAGAAGAAGGAAATTCGACTCAAGGGCATTTCCGGGTCTCCAGGAATTTGCATCGGCAGGGCGTATCTGGTGGACCATGAGGGGGTCGATGTTGTGGAGCGGTATTTCATCGATCCCAAAGAAATCAAAAAAGAGATGAACCGTTTCAAGCATGCGGTTCAAAATGCCATTGAAGAACTAAAAGGCATCATCAAAAATTCACCCAAAGACTATCGCCAACACGTCCAGATACTAGAGACTCATATCCTCTTGCTGAAGGATAAGATGCTCTATGAGAAGACCCTATCCGTCATCGAAAAGGAGCATGTCAATGCAGAATGGGCTTTGAAGAAAGTGGTCTCCGATGCCCAGGCCGTCTTTAAAGAGATGGAGGATCCGTATCTCAGAGAACGAGCCTCGGATATCGCCCATGTCGGGCAATTGGTCATGAGAAACCTGGTGGGAGCGGAGGGGGTGAACCTGGCAAATATCGACAAGCGGGTCATCCTGGTTGCCCGGGAGCTTTCGCCGGCCGAAACGAGCCAGATTCAACTGGAATCGATCAAGGGGTTCGTCACGGATTTCGGGGGGGAAGCTTCCCACACCAGCATCATCGCACGGTCGCTTCAGATCCCCTCGGTCCTGGGTTTGGAAAATGCCAGCCAGGTCATCAAAAACGAAGACGCCTTGATCGTAGATGGGTACACCGGGGAGGTGATCCTTTACCCACGACAAGAGACCCTCCGCGAATACAAGTTGAAGAAAGACCGGTATGAAGCCCGGAAGGCTCAATTGATCCGGACCAGCAAGGCGTCAGCCAAAACGACCGACGGCTATTCGGTTTCCGTAATGGGGAACATCGAACTTCCCGAGGAGGTGGTGGCTGTCCTGGATCATGGGGGAGAGGGAATCGGCCTATACCGAACGGAGTTCCAATACCTCAATCGGTCTGACTTTCCTTCCGAAGAGGAGCTTTACGAGAAATATAAGGATGTGGTGGAAGTGATGGGGGACAGGTCCACCACCATCCGAACTCTGGATATCAACGGGGAAAAAACGATTTCCTTCAGACAGTTTGAAGCTGAAAAAAATCCGGCCTTGGGCCTTCGGGCCATCCGATTTTGCTTGCAATATCCGGAAGTTTTCAAAACCCAGCTCAGAGCGATTCTCCGGGTGGCAGACATCGGGAAAGTAAAAATACTATTTCCGATGATATCCTGCGTAGACGAATTGCTGGCCGCCAAAGAGATCCTGAAGCAGGCGGGGGATTCCCTTAAAAAAGACGGATTGCCGTTTGCACGGAATATCGAGATCGGTTTGTTGATCGAAATTCCTGCGGCGGTGACTATGGCCGATGCCTTGATTCAGGAGGTGGACTTTTTTTCCATCGGTACCAACGATCTGATTCAGTATGCCTTTGCCATCGACCGGGGGAATGCCAGGGTGGCCCATCTTTACCGTCCGTTACATCCCGCAGTCGTCCGCATGCTCAAGCAAATCGCCGATTCGGCCAAAATGGATGGGAAAAAGGTGGCCATCTGCGGCGAGATGGCAGGGGATCCCCTTCATGCCCCCTTGCTTTTAGGGCTGGGAATAGATGAGTTCAGCATGAACCCCCAGTTCATTCCGGCGGTTAAGCATATGATCGGGCAGGTCAATCTTAGGGAATCTCAGGCGTTCGTCAATGCGCTTTTAAAGGAGACAACCGCCGAACGCGTTCGTTCCCGGGTTCTTCAGGCCTATGGGGATCTTGTGAAAAACGAGATCCTGGCGGAAGGCCCCGACAAGAGCAAGACCCTGCCGCGTAAAGCAAAATGCAGAGGAAAAAGTGCTTGAAACAGTCGCACGTCAAATTAGTGGCTGAGAATAAAAAGGCCCGATTCGATTATTTCATTGAAGATGAATACGAGGCCGGTCTGGTTCTTTTAGGTACCGAGGTGAAATCCCTCAGGATGGGGCGCGCCAACCTCAAGGACGCCTATGCCAGGATCAAAAAAGGGGAAGTGTTTGTTTACCAGATTCACATCAGTCCATACCCCTTTGCCTATTATGACAACCATGAGGCGTTGCGGCCTCGGAAACTGTTGCTTAAGAAACGTGAGATCAAGCGCCTCTATGCGAAGTTAAACGAAAAAGGGTTTTCCCTGATCCCTCTGAAGCTCTATTTCAAAGAAGGAAAGGCCAAGCTCACCCTGGGGCTTGCCAAAGGAAAGAAAAAATACGATAAACGGGAAGCCATCCGACGACGGGATGAACAGCGGGACTTGGAACGGAGCAAAAAAGGACACTGAAACAGATTCCATGCCCTCATTTTTTTTAAACAATCCCCCTTGACATTTCCTTCTGAGTTTATTATTTTATATAAATAGAAAATGTTCTTTGTCATATCGTCTGCGCCTTCCTTTAAGGGGGCGAAACGGCTTCGACGGGGATAAAGAAGCGTCGACTGCATACCGAGCGCCTGTCGGCTCGTAAAAAAGACGGGAACTAAATATAATCGCAGACGATTATAACTACGCCCTGGCCGCCTAGCGGCCAGCGTCCTCCCGGATGAGGCCTGCGAATCCGGATAGGGCGTCGATCAGCAGGATAGCGGATCCCATTTTCCTGATACGGGATTAGCGAAACATTTTCAGGATAGCCTTTCAGCCATCTTGCCTGATAGAAACCTGAAAAGGCGAAACACGAAGTTCAGGCTATGTATGTAGACGTTAACGTGGAATGTTTCCGGACGCGGGTTCGACTCCCGCCGCCTCCACCATTTGTATAGATAGCTCTACCCAAATTTCTGGCCCCCTTTAAATGCTTTAATTCCCCTCGGGTGTCTGAAGAAATTACGGTTCATAGTCATTGAAGCACAATCCATTATGCGTTGGCGATTTATTTAACAGATTTCTTTATCCTTATTTTGTCATTGGCTTTCTTTAAGGTATCGCTCAAAAGTTCAATATCGACCGGCTTTTGAAGGTATGCAAACGCGCCCAGTTTCATGCACAACTCCTTGTCGGCATCTGTTCCGTGGCCGGTAAGAATTATCACCTCGATATCAGGGTTGTTCTGTTTAACTCTTCTTAAAACTTCGATGCCGTTTATGCCGGGCATCTTAAGGTCCAGAATCATGACTTCCGGCTCGTCTTCCGAAACCAGGCTAAGCGCCGATTCCCCGTCATATGCCACCGCTGAACCCATGTCGCGCATGATAAGCCGTTCCGACAGAGTCTGGACAAATTCACGTTCGTCGTCAACAAGAAGCACTTTAGACGGCATTTTGAAATCATATTTTCTGTATATGTCAGTCTGGTAGTATCCCTCACCCACTTTGGTTTCAACCGCCTTGACTCCGGGCACCTTGCGTGCGATAGCTTTAAGCTCATCTTCAAGCTTGCTCAG
>PCSF01000010.1 GCA_002771315.1 Desulfobacterales bacterium CG23_combo_of_CG06-09_8_20_14_all_52_9
TATTGTGGTAGTAAGGAGAGCGAGACGCATTGCTGTTGTCTACCGTTGTGAATAGTTCATTTGCGCATTTCAGGATTGGAAACCCAACGCTCAGGGTGAGGCGCGCGGTTTTTTCGCGTCGCCTCCACCCTGTTGTTCGGCAGTCATTATCTCACTTCGGTGGGAAGAACTTCCTTTCAATGTCGTCGAGGGTATAGGCGTTTTGAAATTTCCCTGCTATGCGAAGCACTTCCTGGTTAGTGAGCTTTTGTCCTTTAGTAGAGAGAAGGGTTTTCTTGACATTTTGCAGAGTTGCTTTTGTGCCCTCAGAAAGTGTAACCCTTTGATTAAAGATGATTTCCCTTGAATTGTCCATGACGACAACATCGACGAAATCCTGAAGACAGAGGTAAGATATGGCTGCGATTGATGTGTCAGACTTTGGAAGGCTCAGTACATGAAGATCCTCATGGATGTCTGGTTTCTTCCTTGGCAGCAGGAACCGTGCATAGATAGCCGCGAGTTGTGGATTCTGCTTTTCGTGAATGACCGCTATCTCAACTCTCGCTTCTTTCATCATCTCTTTCGTCCAATAAGCCTCGTTGTCTTTGAGAAAGAGAATAGCCCGCGGGTAAATGCCATCTCTCGCAGGTAGGAGCACGACGGTCTTGACAAATCGTGCATAGAATGGGGGCATCTTTGCCATGGTCGGCGTGCACTCCGGGTATCTGAAAATTGCTGGAGCCATGCCTTCAACGTCTTCCTTCCAGCCATCGAGAGTGAATCTCCCAAGGGTAAACTCAGGGTGTTCCTTGACGAAGGCTTCAAGTTCTTTGTTGGAAGAGGCGAATTGGGCCGCCAAACGCAAAGCACAGATCGACGCATAACGAAGGTCCAGATTGGTGGGTTTGGTGTCAGATGCCTGCTTAAGCAAACGATATGCTTTCATCATCTCCCCTTCAGAACCTGCGCTACGAATCTTGAGGTTTTCGCTAATCTCCAGGTTTCGATCAATAATGGCCAGTGCTTCTTTGACGGTGGCTTCGGTGGGTGTTCCTGACTGTGCGTGGCCAAAGATAGGAACAAGATAACAGATGCCAAATAGTACAATTGTGCTGACGAATGCCTTCATGGTTTCTCTCCTTTCCTGTTGCCGAATGGCGAGCTGAGCGGCCGTCGGGGCGGCTCAATCCGCGCCTTTAGGCGCGGTTAAGAAGTCGACCCGGCCGCTCGAGCGTTTGGTTCCTAAGGCGCGCAGCGCCGAAGGCCAAACGCGGAGAGCGCAGCGTAGCTCGCCATTCCCGAGGCGCGCCCGCGCGCCTCGGGAACCATTGATTATCAGGTCAATTCGCCCTGATAGTTTGAATATCGGGAAAATTTTCCTTGATAATATTCTTGTATTTAAAGCCGACTCATGCTATATTAATCAATATTTCAATTAAATTACGATAGGATATATGGAAAATAATTTCTTATGTCAACCGAAAAAATCAAAAACTGCTGGATCAGGTCCGCAATTATATGCGATTGCATCACTACTCCATTCATACGGAACGAACCTATTGCGAGTGGATCAAACGATACGTTCATTTCCACAAGATGCAATCCCGCCAGGATCTGTCAAATGGCGAAAAAAAGATCGAATCCTTTTTAACTCATCTCGCTGTTGAAGAAAATGTATCCCCCGCAACTCAGAACCAGGCCATGAATGCCCTGGTATTTTTATACAAAAAGATCCTTGGAGTCGCCTTGGATGGAGAAATTTCCGCTGTTCGATCCAAAAAAAAAGAGCGGATTCCGGTGGTGATGACCCGGGAAGAGGTCGCCGCCGTCATCGGCGCCATGAGCAACACCTCTCAATTGACCGTCAAACTCATGTACGGAAGCGGACTTAGGATATCAGAAGCGATCCGGCTGCGCGTTCAGGATTTGGATCTAAAATACAAAACCGTGACGGTCCGGTCCGGTAAGGGCGACAAGGACCGTGTGACGTCGTTTCCTGTCTCCGTGATCCCCTTTCTTTTAGAACATCTGGCAAGGGTCAAAACGATTCATCAACAAGATCTTTCGGAGGGCTATGGAGAGGTCTTTTTGCCGCATGCCCTGTCACGCAAGTATCCAAACGCCGCCAAACAATGGGGATGGCAATATGTTTTCCCGGCAAATGGCCGATCCAAAGACCCACGAAGCGGAAAAATCCGAAGGCATCACATCGATCCGAGCGTCATCAACAAGGCCATCAAGGTCGCTGTTTCAAAAATCGGGCTTACCAAGAGAATCAGCGCCCACTCCTTTCGGCACAGCTTTGCAACCCATTTGCTGGAAAAGGGGCATGACATCCGAACCATTCAGGCGCTATTAGGGCACACCGACGTATCCACCACCATGATCTATACCCATGTGCTGCAACAGGGCGGATTCGGCGTGGCAAGTCCCCTGGACGATCTCAAAATCGGTTAGTAGCCATATTTCATGAAATGCGGCATCAGGCTCAATTTTCGCTTCAAGATTTTAAAGGACCCATCTTGTGGCATCGATGGATGAAGAAGTCGATCGGTATCTGAATTATCTGATCGTGGAAAAGGGGCTTGCGAAAAAGACCCTCGAAGCCTACAGCCGGGATATCAGTCGGTTTCTGGCATTCGCCATGAAAAGCGGCACCTCCGGCCTTTCCGATATTGATACCCCGATGATTTTAAAACACCTCATTGTCCTGCGGGACGAGGGGATTTCGGCCCGTTCCCGAGCCAGGAGCCTGGTCGCTCTTCGGGGTTTTTTCCGTTTCGCCTTAAAGGAAAACCGGATCCCACATGATCCGACACGGATCGTGGACCTGCCCAAGGGCTCCTTGAAATTACCGGATGTCTTATCCGTAGAAGAAGTTAAACAGATCCTGGATGCGCCGGACCCGAAAAGCCCTCGGGGATGCCGCGATGCGGCCATGCTGGAGCTGCTTTATGCAGCAGGACTGCGCGTTTCGGAGCTGGTGACGTTGGGGATAAGCGATGTCAACACGGAGGTAGGTCTTGCCCGGGTTCTCGGAAAGGGATCCCGGGAGCGCCTGGTTCCCATCGGTCGGTTTGCCCGGGAAAAAGTGAATCAGTATCTTACCCGGACAAGGCCGCTGTTATCGAAAGGACGGATGAGTCCCTACCTCTTTTTAGGTCCGGGAGGAAAACCGCTGACGCGGCAAGGCTTCTGGAAGATCCTCAAGCGATACGCCCTGAAAACCGGAATCCAAAAAAACATCACGCCCCATACCTTCCGCCATTCCTTTGCCAGCCATCTCCTGGAAGGAGGGGCGGATTTGCGCTCGGTGCAGACCATGCTGGGTCATGCGGATATCTCCACCACTCAGATCTATACCCACGTGACCCGGGACCGCCTCAAGGAGATTCACCGTCAGTATCATCCCCGGGGATGATCGGATCACCCGGGTCTATTTTGCCTTCATGAAAAATTCCTGGATCTTTTCCACCACATAAGCGGCCTGGGCATCGGTCAGCTCGGGATAAATGGGAAGGGCCAGGGTTTGCCCGGCGGCGCGTTCGGCTTCCGGAAAATCCCCTTTCCGATAATTGAGATACGAAAAACAGGGCTGCAGATGCAACGGGATCGGATAGTAGATCTCGGTTCCGATACCGGATTCGGCCAAAAACGCCTTAAGCGCATCCCGCTTGTCTTTCACCCGGATCACGAACTGGTTGTAGATATGCCGGCTTTCCTTTTCGATGGGAAGCGCCACCCGGTTTTCAAGTTTCGCCGACTCGAAATATCGGCGATATCGGGCGGCGTTTTCCCGGCGCTTTTCGGTCCAACCGTCGAGGTGTTTCAGCTTGACGGAAACGACGGCCGCCTGAAGCGTATCAAGTCGGAAATTCCCGCCGATCATGGGATGGTAGTATTTGGGCTCGGATCCGTGAACCCTGAGGATCCGCAGCCGATGCCCTGTGGATTCCACCTGGGTGGTCACGCACCCGCCGTCTCCGAAGGCGCCCAGGTTTTTGGAAGGAAAAAAGGAAAAACACCCAAAATCCCCCATGGAACCGGCGCGCTTGCCTTTATATTCCGCACCGATGGCCTGGGCGGCATCTTCGATCACCGTGAGGTTTGCCTTTTTAGACAGTTCAAGGATCGGGTCCATATCGGCACACTGTCCATAGAGGTGGACCGGAATGACGGCCCTGAGCCGCGCCTTATCCATGCCCTTGAAACGTTCCAGGGTTTCCGCAAACCTTGCCGGCGAAAGATTATAGGTATCCGGTTCGATATCGCAAAAAGCCGGTTGGGCACCCAGCCGATGGACGACTCCCGCCGTAGCAAAAAAGGAATAGGGAGTGGTAAGAACCACGTCCCCGGAACCGATTTCCGCGGCCATCAGCGAAATCATCAGGGCATCGGTTCCGGATGACACACCTACCGCGTCAACGGTACGGCAGTACTGCGCCAATTCCGCCTCCAGAGCCTTTACACGGGGCCCCAGGATAAAGTGCTGCTCCTGGAAGATCTTTTGCATCACTTCCATAATTTCTTCTTTGATCTGTTCGTATTGCCCGGTCAAATCCAGAAGGGGTACCTTCATCCCGACTGCTCCTTATTTAAAATTGTCGTGGGTTCCGATTTCGATGATCCGCAGATTCGTTTCGGAGGTATTACAAACGGCGACTCGGCCGGAAATGGCGATGCAGCCTTGCACCGGATCTTGAAGCAGAACATCCTTGCCCGGCTTTTGCCGGAGACGGCCGCTGCCGGAAACCAGAACGATGCGTTTTGCCCATCCTTTCTTCGGGGCGACGGAATACGTTTTTTGCGGAAGGATATCGATTCGTGAGAAATAAAAATCCGCGCATTCCTCAAAAAAGGTGCGGCTTCCCCAGGGAAGCATCCGGGTCTGATGGTGGTGGGATTCTTTCCTGCCTTCTTCCTTCAGTTTTTTAACAATGAATTTCACATCGCGGCTGTTTTCCATGTTGGAGACGAAGACGGAGTCGGGCGTATCGATCACAACGGTATCCCTGATGTGGTTGGTCACCACCAGGCGCCTGCCGCCCATGACGAGGCAACCCTGCGTCTCACGGGTCAGGATATTGCCGTTGAGGATGTTGCCGTTTTCGTCTTTTTTCAAAAAATCAAACAGGGACTTCCAAGAACCGACATCGCTCCATCCGAAATCGGAAGGGAGTACAACGCCTTTTTGCGTGTGCTCCATGATGGCATAATCGATGGAGATGTTCTCCATGTCTTCATATAGATGGGCCTTGGATCGGCCAATGTTTTGCACATAGCGCTGCATCCGATCGTGCATTCCCGGCTGGAGGCCCTTAAATTCCTCCGCCATCACGGAGGCACGAAAGGCGAACATGCCGCTGTTCCAGAAAAATCTTCCGGTCTCGACATAACGCCGGGCGGCTTTTGCATCCGGTTTTTCCACGAAGCGTCGAATGATTCGGGCCCCTTCAGCCCGTTCTTTCCCGCCTTCGATATATCCGTAACCGGTTTCCGGACAGTGGGGTGTGATGCCGAAGGTGACGATGTCTCCCTTTTCCGCCAGGTGGATCGCTGCGGCCATCTTTTCATGAAAGCGCTTCACATCCCCGATGACATGATCCGACGGGAAAACGCAGAGAACCGGATCTTTACCGCTTTTTAATACTTTCAGAATGGCCAAAAGGATCGCCGGCGCCGTATTTCTGCCGCAAGGCTCGCAAACAATCTTCCCTCTCGGATCTATTCCCAGATCCTGGATCTGTCTTGAAATCTCGTAAAAGTGGGTTTTCCCGCAAACCACCGTCAATCGATCCGAGGGAATCACCGGGTTCAAACGCTGGATGGTATGTTGGATCAGAGACCGGTTACCAAAAAAACTGACCAGCTGTTTGGGGAATAATTCTCTTGAGATGGGCCACAGCCGCGCTCCCATACCGCCGGCTAGAATGACAGCGTGGGCGAGGGACTTATTCTCAGGCATGACGATGGTTTCCCTTCCTTTCGCGGCCCTTTGAATGATTCATATGGGATGCCGTCACGGGCCGATAAGTCGTCCGGACGCCTTCGTAACCGATGCATGCATGGATCTCCCGGATGAGTTCGCCGGAAGCGCTGAAACGTTGCGTATCCGGAAAAGCGATGACCGTCTCGGTTCGGTTGGGATCCACCAGGTGAAGAAATGCCGAACAAGACCCCGGATATCGGTTCAGGATCGTCGAAAGGTTTTCAAGGATCATCTGATCGGTCCGCCGGATGTCCAGATGCATATGAATGCTTTCGGTGAGCATCTCGTCGGCGCACTCCAGAGGGATCACTTTGTCCACGATGATCTTGATGGCATTTTCATCCTTTTGAAGGCGGCCCTCCATGAGCACGGGGGATTCCCCTTTAAGCAAACCGACGGCATCGGCATAAACGCCGGGAAACAGGACGCTTTCAACGGTCCCGTCCCGATCTTCCAGGATGGCAAAGGCCATAGGATCGCTTTTCTTGGTGGTGATGATCTTGATAACGGAAATCAAACCTCCGATGCGGACCGCTTCCCCGTCTGCTTTATCTTTCAGACCGATGGTGGTGGCGTTGACGAATTTTTCCAGCCGGGAAGCGTAGGAAGCCAAGGGGTGTCCGCTGATGTAGAATCCGAGGGATTCTTTTTCATAGGCCAGGCGTTCCTTTTCGTCCCATTCATCGATCTGGGGATAGGCCGGATAATCGGGGGGCTCACCCCCTTCTTCGATTTCAAAAAGTCCCATCTGGGGGTCTGTCTTCCGGCGACGGGCCTGATGACCATACTCCATGGCTTCATCAAAAATTGCAGCCATTCTGGATCGAAATTCACCGGTGCAGTCGAAGGCGCCGCACTTGACGAGGCTTTCGATGACCCGCTTGTTGATGCGCCTTAAATCCACACGCTCGCAGAAATCGAAAATGGAAACAAACGGGCCGTCCTTGCGGGTTTCCAGGATCGAATCGATGGCCGCCTCCCCAACGTTTTTTACGGCCGCAAGTCCAAATCGGATGCTTTCTTCTGAGACGCTGAAGACCTTTTCGCTTTTGTTGATGTCCGGCGGCAAAACCGGAATTCTGTGCGCACGACACTCGCTGACATACTTTTCCACCTCATCCGAAGAATCCATGCCGTTGGAAAGCAAGGCAGCCATGAATTCTACCGGGAAATGGCTTTTCAGAAAGGCGGTCCGATACGCAATGAGGGAATAAGCGGCGCTGTGTGATTTGTTGAAACCGTATCCCCCGAACTTCTCCATGAGATCGAAAATCTTTTCCGCCGTGGGAACCGGAACCCCTTTTTTTCGTGCCCCCTCCAAAAACCGGTTCCGGTGCTTTTCCATAATCTCATGGATTTTTTTCCCCATGGCCTTGCGCAGATCATCGGCTTCCGACATGGAATATTCGGCCAGGACACCGGCGATCTTCATGACCTGTTCCTGGTAAACGATAACGCCGTAAGTTTCACGCAGGATGGGTTCCAGTTCCGGAAGCAGATACTCCACCGGCTTTTTTCCGGTTTTCCGTTCCACGAAGTCTGCGGACATCCCGCCCAGGGGTCCGGGACGATAAAGGGCCACCAGGGCAACGATGTCTTCGAAGCATCCGGGCTTCAAACGAACCAGTAGATCCCTCATTCCGGCACTTTCAAGCTGGAAAACGCCGGTCGTGTTTCCGGACGAGAGGAGCCGGTAGGTTTCAGGATCGTCGAGTTTTAGATCATCCAGGTCCGGGGGAGATTTCCCCTGTTGCCGGATCAACGAAAGGGCGCTGGCGATGATGGTCAGGTTTTTTAATCCCAGAAGATCGAATTTCACCAGTCCGATTTTTTCCACCGATTTCATATCGAACTGGGTGACCACCTCTCCCTTTTTCCCCCGATACAACGGCGTATAATCCACAAGGGGTCTGTCTGAAATCACGACACCCGCGGGGTGCGTTGAAGCGTGCCTCGGAAGCCCTTCCAGGACCCCGCAGATTTTCAGCAGCTCGGCATATTCTTTTTTCTTTTGAGACAGCTCCGACAAACGGGGTTCCATGAGCAAGGCGTCATTAAGATTGATATTCAAAACATCGGGAACCAGCTTGGCGATGGTATCCACCTCATTGAGCGGAATGCCGAGAGCCCTTCCCACATCCCGGATCACCGCCCGGGTCTTGAGGCTTCCGAATGTGATGATCTGGGCTACGAATTCGCCTCCGCCGTAGCGCTCCACCATGTATCGGACAATATCTTCACGACCGTTGATGCAAAAATCCACATCGATGTCCGGCATACTCTTTCGGGCCGGGTTTAAAAATCTTTCGAAGATCAGGCCGTGTGCGATCGGATCCAGATCGGTGATCCCGAGGCAATACGCCACCAAACTGCCTGCCGAACTTCCCCTGCCGGGTCCTACCGGTATCTGGTTGTTCTTGGCATATTGAATCATATCGGAGACGATGAGAAAATATCCGGAAAAGCCCATCTGAACGATGATCTCGATCTCTTTTTCCAGGCGTTCCCGGTAAAGAGGCTCGTCAAGGGTTGGATTCTTTTTTTTAAGGCGGCCGATGAGACGCTCATACCCGTTCTTGACCCGATCCCGGAACAGAACTTCTTCGGAAAGGGCCTCGCCGAGGGGATATTTCGGGAAGTGGTAGCTGTTAAAATCCAACGTAACGTTGCAGCGGTCGGCGATAGCGACGGTATTGGCGATGGCTTCGGGTTGACCCGGGAACGCCTCTATCATTTCTGCCTTGGATTTAAAATACAGCCCGT
>PCSF01000273.1:0-883 GCA_002771315.1 Desulfobacterales bacterium CG23_combo_of_CG06-09_8_20_14_all_52_9
GATCTCCCCGGATTGGGTGATATCTGCAAGCGCCGCCATACTGACTAAGGCGCAGGCCAATGCATTTCGAAGTCCGACTTTTTCGTAGTGTTGGACGGCCCAGGGTCGGGGTTTAGGTATCAAAACGGTGGTAACGATTTCCTGAGGAGCAAGGCGGGTCCGTCCCGGTCCGATGATAAAATCGGAGAGTTTCATCTGCCGGCTGCGGTTCTTGGATGCCAACTGCACTTCGGCATCTAACAGATACAGAGGCGGCAGTGTGTCACCGGCCGGGGAGGCGGTCACGATATTTCCGCCGATGGTCCCCATGTGCCGGATGGGCGGGGAACCGAGCCTCGCAACGGCATGACAGAGAAGGGGGTACTCTTTTCGGATGATCGAATGACCCATAATATGAGCATGCGACGTACAGGCGCCGATGTGAACCGTTTCACCCCGATCCTCGACACCTTGAAGCGCACCGATCCGATCGAGGCATATCAACGCTTCAGGATCGGCAATCCGTGCATGCATCTTTACGAAAAGGTCCGTGCCGCCGCCATAAACTTCTGCTTGGGGATATTCCCCCCATATTTCCCAAAGCGCCTGCAGGGTCTTAGGCAGAAAGACATTCCGATTCACGTTTTCTCCTTACCGATTTTGGCGGAAGCGGCTTCAAGCGCATCCACGATCTTCTGATATCCGGTGCAACGGCAGATGTTTCCGGAGATCCCTTCCCGGATCTGATTCCGCGTGGGATGCCGGTTGTGCGATAACAGATCGTGTGCCGCCAGGATCATCCCGGGAGTACAGTACCACACTGGACAGCCCCGTATTCCACAAAGGCCTGCTGGATGGGATGCAGCCGGTTATCTTGGGAGAGCCCTTCGATGGTGGTCAGCCG
>PCSF01000273.1:899-2076 GCA_002771315.1 Desulfobacterales bacterium CG23_combo_of_CG06-09_8_20_14_all_52_9
ACCGCCAGCATCAGACATGAAAGTCTGCTCTCCCCGTCCACCAGAACGGTGCAGGCCCCGCATTCACCGGAGCCGCAACATTCCTTGGTACCATAAAGGTTTAAATCTTCCCTCAAGATATCCACTACCCGGCGGTCCGTCGGGACATCCAGGGTCATCTCCTTTTCATTCAAGACGAAGCGGATTTTCATATTTCCTTTTAGGTTTTTTGATCCTTATCGTTTTGCTTTTCTGCCAGAGCAGACAGGACCTTTTCCGGCGTCATGGGCGGTTGAAAAATGCGAATCCCGCAGGCGTCGGCCAATGCATTGGCTATCGCCGGAAGCGGACCGCTGATGGGGATTTCTCCTATGCCTTTCATTCCGAAAGGACCGGTTTTTTCGAAAAGCGGAAGGGCGCAGCTATCCATTTCCGGAACATCCATGGCCGTCGGCAGGATGTAGGTAGTCAGGTTCGGGGTTCGGCTGCATCCGTTTTCAACCCGGTAGTCCTCATATAGCCCGTAGCCGATGCCTTGGGCGATGCCGCCGTGGATCTGCTGTTCAAAAAGCTGCGGGTTGAGGATCCTGCCCCCGTCGGTCATCGCCAAATACCTGCAGATGACGATCGCGCCGGTTAATAGATCCACCTCCACTGCGGCAAGGTGGGCGGCATACGAAAAAACGATGTGCGGAAAGCCGAAGACGGATTTCAATTCCGCCCGAACCTTTTCCGTTGCCACCGGCGCCTGCCAGGAATGGACGGCCGTCCGTTCGGAGTCAGAAAGACCGTCGGCAAGACTTGAAAGTGTGATATCTATGCCCGAGGGGAGATGACGGATCTTTCCGGGAAGCATTTCGAATGCGTCTGTTGAATTTACCCCCAATCGTGAAGCGGACTTTTCAAAAAGCCGTTCTTTCAGCTTGGCGGCTGCCCCGATCAGTGCGTTAGCGTAAGTATAGGTCGTGCGGCTTGCCGCCGAGGACCCGGATGGGAGCGTTTTGTCGGTGTCCGGGAGGACAAGTTCCAAGCGCTCCGGCGGCTGATTGAACAAATCCGCTGCAATCTGAAGAAACGTGCTCGCATTGCCCTGGCCCATGTCCGACACAGAGGCATCGATCTTGAAGGTGCCCTCCGATGTGAGTTCGATTTTGGCATTGCCGATGTCCGGTATGATCGGCCCGTATCCCAAACCGTG
>PCSF01000069.1 GCA_002771315.1 Desulfobacterales bacterium CG23_combo_of_CG06-09_8_20_14_all_52_9
CCTGAGAATTTTTTTCCCGGAGACTTCCACAAAATAGACATGCGTGCACCAGTCAAAAGAAAAGGACCGCCATGGCAAGGGCGACGGTACGGACGGATCGAGGTTTTAAAAAAAATACCGGATCCTGAACTCCAGGCGGTAATCATTTTGTTTTTCGCCGTATTCGCTGAACCGGTCCCCAGCCAGGACGGTTCCCTTCAGCCTCATTTCGAAGTTGGTGACACCCGTATAAAGCAGCTCGGGGGAAATGGAATAACTCCGATCCTCCAGGTTTAAAATCCCGGTGATGGCCGGGGTGAAATAAAGTATATCCAACGGCTCTTTCTGGCTGATTCGCGCATATAGATAATTCTTCATGGGATTCGGCCGTCCGTACCGGCCTTCGGCCAGGTTTCCGGCTTTTCTCAGGGGTGCAGCGTCTCCCGAGGAAATAAAACGCTCATATCCCTTTTCCACAAAGGCAAAGAAGTCATTCATCTCCTGCTCGGTGAAGCCTGTGCCGTTATGGTAATATTCAAGGAAATAAGTCGTTTCGATGGCGCTCAGGTATCGCAACCCCAACAGCGCACTCCAGACGTCCTCATCCTCCTGAATCAGGGTTCCGCTCGCATTCATGACACTTTTTTCAAAATCCCGGATCCATGCCAGTTCTCCGTGGATCTCCAGGTTTGAAAAGAGATTCCGGGAAAAATCCATCCCGTAACGTTGGGGTTTGCTCTCGCCTGCAAGCGCCATGAAATCGATATCCGTATCCCTCCAGAGTAAATACAGCTTAACGGCAGCGTTCAGATGATCCTGCTCCCCGAAATCGTCGTTCAGGTCACCGTAAACGGGAACCAGGGCCAGGGTCAGCGAAACCGTCTTGAGGGACCTTTGAAAACTTCGGGTGTAATCTGCGGATCCCATGAAAAATCCCTCCAGGTTCAGATCAGGATCGTCCGGATCCTTGGGCCGGTCCACAAAGGCCACCGGATTCCAGGCGTATCCTTTTCCCCATTTCAGGTTTTTTTTCCCGGCCTCCAGAATCAGAAAAGCAGACGGCTTATGGGAGAAATATCCTTCATAAAGGACGGTTTCATCGGACCATCCGTCATCGTCGTGTTGGAGGCTGCTGTTCACCCTTGCAAAGATTCGGGAAGCATCCTTCTCATAGCTGCCCTCCAGTTGAAGGGTTAAATCGTATCGCTTTATGGGGGAACCGGCGTCTATGTCGTAATACTTCAATCGATAAAAAGCCGCATCGTCGTCGGGCCAAAGAAGGATCGGATGGATCTCGGCATACCCCCCGAGATGATAGGGTTTTTTATCGATCTCTTCGAGGTTGAAGGAATACTCTTCCGCCCGGCTGAAATCCGAAAGAAAAAAGATGCCCAAAATACAAAGAAAAATCCGCAGCCCCTGCGGCAGTCGTCCCCGGTCACGTCCCGGAGGAATGCCGCTGGATGTCGAGTCGGCACGTTTCATCCCGCTACCTTAGGGAATCCATGTTGGGCATGTAAGTCAGGGTAAAGACCTCGTCGGCCAATTCCCGTTTTTTGAAGTTCGCAAAGAGCATGACGGATTTATACCCCTTGTAGAGGGGGCTGTCCGTTTCCACGGTGGCCGGCCTCACGATCCCTCCGCCAAAGTCTTTAATGTCCTTGAAGTAGATCGTCTTGATCAGCATGGATGCCTCGGTCAGGCATTCGATTTTTACGGGGAGTACTTTTTTCTTATCCACCCACATCCTGAGCTGGTCGTAGGCCACGGTCTTGGTTTTGGCTTTCAGATGCAACAGGGACTCCTTGCCCGACTCTTCCGTTTTAGCGACCTCGTATTCTTCCGCATAATCGAGCTGGAGGATGTCCGAATTATTGAAGACCCCGCCCACAACGGATTGAAGACTCGTAATCCGAATGGGTTTTCCCACCGTCGGAATATAAAGCCACATGTTCTCCCCCAGCCGCAAGGTGCTCCGCCCCTTTTCACTGGCCGGAGAGACAAAAACACCGGCGATCTTATCCCTTCCTTTTTTGGCCGTAAACAATACGAATTCCTTTTTTCGTCCGTCGGGCTCGATATTGATGAGTTTTCGATAGGATTCGTAAGATTCAGGCGATAGGTTTCTGTCCACCTGTTCCAGAAGCGTCTTGCCATCCATGGCAAGGGCTGGAAAGGCGAGAGGCACAATCAACAAGGATATGAGCATTATTTTTTTTATCATAAAATTCTCCCTCAGGGTTAGACGTGACGCAAGGCCTCTATGGGTTCCATTTTGGATGCCTTGATGGCCGGTTGAAGACTGGCTGCCACGGCGACAACGATGACGATTCCTGATACGGTCAGCAGATCGGCGGGTTGGAGTGTCGCCGTCAGGAGCATTCCCTTTTGCTGCGCGAAATCGAAACGGACTCCGAGCAGATTGACAATCAAGATAAAGACACTCCCCAGGATATCTCCGATCACGGCGCCGACAACGCCGAGGCAGAAGCCTTCGATGATGAACATGGAGCGGATCCTGCCAGGCAAGGTACCGATGGCAGCAATGGTGCCGATTTCCCGAATGCGTTCATAGACGGCCATGATCATGACATTCATAATGCTGATCAAGACAATGGCGATCAACATGATCTTGATGAAGAACGTCATGACATCGATCATCCGGGCGATATTGAAGAAAGGCGAAAGCTGTTCCCAGGAGTGCACCTCGAAGATGGGTTTCCCCTCCTTGTTGACCTCGCCGGAAACATTACCCTCCAGTTGCCGGACTGCGGCGGGAAGGCGACTGAAATCCTTCAGCCGGACGGCCACTTCGCTGACTTCCGCCTCGGGCATACGAAGAACCTCGGCGGCGTCCTCGATGTGAATATACCCGTCACGCCCGCCTGGGCCGGTGGCGCTTTCCAGAATGCCGGAGACGGTAAACTGCTTGCCGTTGACAGAGCCGTCCGCATTTGTCGCCACAATGACAACCATGTCGCCCAGCTTGACTTTCAATCCCTTCGCCAGAAGGGTGGGAATCATGATCTCACCCCGCTCCAGACTCTTTTTTCCTTCCGATATGCGGGAGGTTAAAAGAGGGACCGTCTGAAACTCCTTCTCGGGATAGACGCCATTCAAGCGAATGTTGGTTGTCTCTGTAAAATTGCTGAACATCCCACCGAATTTAAGGCGGGGCGAGAAGGCTTCCACCGCAGGTGTTGCGCTGAGAAACGCGGCAATTTTTGAATAGGCCTTGGGTTTCATGTTCAAATTCAGGGGCAGGTTATCGATGGAAGCAACGTACCCTTTGCGGTGGATCTGGAAATGACCCAACATGGAATCCGTGATCTGGCCGATCATCATGGCTTTAAATGAGACAGTGATGGAAACAAAGACCAGGACAAAGACAACGCCGATGGTGATGAGCGACGCCGTGAGCAACGTTCTTCTTTTATAACGGATGAGATTGCGGATCGCGATTTTAAAAAGATTCATCACGGCTTTGCTCCTCCTTTAATCTCTTTTCCGGTCAATCGCCCATCCTCCAGCCGGAAGATGACTTCCGCTTCGCCGACAATCTTGGTATCATGGGTGGAGAAGATGAAGGTTGTTCCAAAGTCATCGCGCATTTTCTTCATCAATCCGATGACGGCATAGGCCGTCTGGGAATCGAGGTTGGCCGTGGGTTCGTCGGCAAGCACCAGGGCGGGATTCGTTACCAGCGCACGGGCGACGGCAACCCGCTGCTTCTGGCCGCCCGAAATCTGATGGGGATACTTGTGGGCCTGGTCCGTCATATCCACAGCGGCCAGCATGCGCGTGATTCTTTCTTTGCGCTCCTGCGGTACAACATTCTGGACCATAATCAATGGGTATTCGATATTTTCGTAAACCTCCAGCACGGGGATCAGATTGAAATCCTGAAAGATGAAACCAAGATGCTTGCCCCGGAAAGCTGCGCTCTCCTTTCGCCCCAGACCGACAACGTCCGTTTCGGCGATGGCAAGATGTCCCGCCGACGGCTTATCCAGACAGCCAAGGAGATTGAGGATGGTTGTTTTGCCGCTTCCCGAAGGACCGACGAACGAAACAAAGGATGCGGGTTCGATTTCAAAGTCCACGTCTTTCAGGGCGTGAACTACCACGTCTTCTGTCTGGTAATCCTTGGTAATATTTTGTGCTTTAATCAATGCCACGGTATATATTTCCTTTCTTCTACCCTCCTACGAGAGAAGAGACTCCATATTTGAACGGAGCGTTTTTTAATCATTTTTTTTCAATCTTCAATTTTCCTTCCTCCGTCAATTGTTTCTTTACCTTGGCCCAGAGGTGTTCCTTCTTATAGATCTTACGCACGCCTTCTATATCGGGAAAGCTTATGGCCTTACCCATGCAAAGATTTGCACAGGTTGAGCAGCCAACAATACACGAGTAGGGCCGTCCGACGCGGGAACCGTCCTTTGTCCAGTCGTACACGGCTTTGCCACAGTTCATACACATGCCGCATTTAACACATTTTTTGGGGTCGATTGTGGGAAACCAATCAATCTTTTCTCTTTCATATCCAGTTAACCAAGCCATTGTCATACCTCCTTCAAAGTGTCGTATCTCGCATCGCGGGCCGGTGAAATAAAGTGGTCGACCAGAATCGGGATGTCTTCTTTTCTTTCCGCTAAGTCGGGCAATCGAATCTTCGCAACGCCTATCCGATAATAAAGATCAGTACGAAACCGATCCTGATGCGTCAGTCCCATTAAATCTTCGTTGGTGGCGACGATCAATCGGAAATCAGCATGCCTGCCGTCACTCCCGCCGACAGGTACGAAATGACCGTCTTGGAGAACACGCAACAAATCGGCCTGGAACGCCATGGAAGTACTGCCGATCTCGTCCAGGAACAGGGTACCGCCGTCGGCCAGGGCGAAACGGCCGGCTCGATCCTTGAACGCACCCGTAAAAGCCCCCTTGACATGTCCGAAAAGCTCGGATTCCAGCAGGCCGTCTGGGAGCGCAGCACAGTTCACGGCGATGAACGGGCCGTTTTTACGCCTGCTCAAATGATGAATGGCTTTGGCGATCAATTCCTTCCCGGTTCCGGTGGCTCCCTCGATGAGCACCGAACTGTCACTTTCGGCGATATCCAGCAAAGAGGACAAGATCTTGCACATCAGCGCATTATCGAAGCCTTATGCCGGATTCATAGGACTTTATTGCCGGCCAACCCGGGCATTTGCATAAACCTGGAAACCAACGAATCATTTCCAATCGTCTAATTGACGAGGCCCGTAACTGACCTCGAAAACCGGCACTCAATGGCGTTGCAGCGCCTTCTCGATCTGCCGGAACAAAACGTTCTTGACAAAATCCAGGGCGAGATCGGCATCGTCATCCAGCGCGATCTTCAACACTTCTTTGACCTGAGCGGATTCCAGGTGAATCTGGACGGGTTTCAAGTTCATGGTTCTCCTCCCTCGGTCATGGGACTTCCTTTGGAGTTTGAGAAATCTGAGACAGATCCTGGATCAACCGGTCGATTCCCTGGGGAATATCGACGCTGCCGTTAAGCACCTGCATTTCTTGTCCGGGCCGCGTCACCACACAGGTGGGCGTACTTTTCACCGAAAACCGTTTGATGATCCCCGACCATTGATCGAACACGGGGCCGAGATCCAAAAGAGAGATCCGGATTTGTTTTTCCTTGAGTCTTCGAACTAGTTCCGCGTCCGAGTCGACGGTTTTCAGTTGAGCGATATCGAACAACGCTCTCCGGACGCGCAATACGTCGGTGAACTCTTCGGCGGCTTTGGCGCCATACAGAAAATAGGAAGCATAAAGGGGGGTCAGCGGATAAAACGGCATGTCGACAAAGGTAATTTTTACCCCCAGGCGATGCAAACTTTCCAAGGCCTCTTCCATATGGGATTCGATGGATCGGCACGGCGGGCAGAAATAATCCGTAAAGATGAAAACTTCTACCGGACCGGAACCGTAAGAAAAAAGTCTTTGGGGGTCTAAAGGAACTACCGAGGCAGCCTTGCCCCATCCCGACCACAAGATCAGGACCGAAAAAAGAAAAATACTGACCGAAATCCTCATCCTAAGGCCTTTTGACACCATTCCGTCCTCCTGGAATTTACACTGCATCCGATTCCTTCTTGTTTGGATCAATGATTACGCCTGTCAAGGGCTTCAGGTAAAACTCGAAAACCATCAGATATATAGCGACCAAGAAAAAAAACAGATCCCGGATGACGGTCCACAGACCGGCGGGACTCCCGGTGGTTTCCGTGGAAAAACAGCCGCAGTAAATGTCAAGCCCTCGGATTTGGTTGAACATCAATGTGCCGATAAAAATCGTTAAAAGACCAACGCTCATCAATATCGCACCGGGAAGCCAGAATCCGGTAATCAGGCACACCCCGAGCAACAGCTCCATCCAGGGAAGAATCAATGCAGAAAGATTGACCGTGACATCCGGCAGAATCTGGTAGTTGTAAACAGCCTGGGCAAAGGCTTGGGGGTGCAGGATTTTGTCATAACAAGCAAAAAGGAAAACGGCTCCCAGAAAAATGCGCAACGGATGAAAAATATAAGATTGAAGCCGCATCTTCCTCACATCGATTCCCGAATCATCTGAGTGTATGGGTTCTGAAAGATGCCCTGCGATTCCATTGCACGCCATTTCACACAACAGGGTGCCCTTTCCGCAGTTTTCGGTTTCAAACTGCAGCACCGGATGATCGATTTGAAACCGGTGGAGCAGTTCGTTCCGGATGCGTCCGGCCAACGCTTCCGTATCGCTGACAGGCTGATCGGGAACTACCACGTGACATGAAAACGCCGTGCTCATCGAAGATATCTGCCAGGCATGCAAGTAATGCACACCCAGGACTCCGGGAAAATCGGATAAAAAGTTGCGAACCTGTTCGAGCCGGAGATGGACGGGAGTTCCATTCATCAGCACCAACGTGGATTCTTTGAATAACCCCCATCCGTTTTTAAGAATGAAGACCGCGATAAATATGGAAAGCAAAGGGTCCAACCAATACCACGGATAGAACAGCAACAGGATGCCGTTGATCAAGACCGCCACCGAGGTAAAGAGGTCGCCCAGCATGTGTAAAAAGGCACCGCGCACGTTCAGGCTATGGGCCGCATCCCGGTGCAGGAGCAAGGCCGAGAGTCCATTTCCGATCACCCCCACTCCGGCCAGGATAATCACGGTCAGACCGTTCACCGTCTGTGGATTTAAAAAACGGTGAAATGCATGGTACAGGATGATTCCCGAGGCGCCGGTCAGCAAAAAAACATTGATCAGCGCCGCCAGGATCTCGGCCCGTCGATATCCGAACGTATTGGATATCGTGGCCCCCTTTCGACCGATGCGAAATGCGATATAGGAAATCAACACCGCGGTAAAATCGCTGAAATTGTGCACCGCATCCGAAATCAGGGCCATGCTGTTGGCCAGCATACCGCCGATGACCTGGGCGACGGGGATAAAAAAATTTAATACCAGGGTTGCCAGGAGTCTTTTGCCTTCCGAATCCTCCGGTACCGAGCCATGGAGATGTCCGGTATGCATATCATCGACGGTTTCCTTTTGATCGCCGATGTTTCCGCAACACACGGACTGTGGATCGATTTCTTCTTTAACTTTTTCTTCAGTCATTATCTGATGCTCTCATCCGCGGGTAACCCGGCCTGTTGCCATACGGTCCAGCCGTTCACCAAGACATGAACATTTCCAAACCCCATTTGAAGCAAGAAAAGTGCCAGTTCGCGGCTCAATTCACAGCTTTCTCCGTCACAGTAAGTGATGATGGTTTTTTGAGCGTCCAGACGATCCATTACTTGGGCAAAATACCGGTCTACGTCCTGCCATGGGATATTCAGCGCCCCCCGGATATGCCCTTCCCGATAAAGGGACTCCGGCCGGGCATCCACGAAAATCGCCTCCTGGGACTCATGGAGTTTCACCGCTCGGTTGAGATCAATGACCAGGCTTTTCCCTGCCGCATCGGAAAACCGTGCTTCGACCGACCAGTTGCCGACAAGAGGAATGCCGTCCCTGCGCCAATGGTTGACGCCGACGGCGATCAATGAGGCCAGAATCAGGAGCGCGGGAATCTGCCACATCGCTTTTTTAAAGGCAAATCTTCCCGATTTAATCATCCTTGTCTTCCTTTACGATCTCATCATTATTTTAGAGCACTGCGTTTTGGCGTGCTTTTCCACGATTGTTTGATAACTCTTTCAAGTACCGGCGAAAAATGAACCGGATATAAAATATACACCCAGGAGCGCGATCACCACACCGGCGCCCCGCTGGAACCACCAGCCGACACCCTGGTAGGTGCTGTTTTCCGTCAATCTCCTGACCCATGCGGTGGAGCTTCCCGCCAGAACAATCGGAAGACAATGGCCGAGGGCAAAGAAAATCATCATGATGGATCCGGCGACGATCTTTTGTTGAACCGTGACGATGGCCAGAATCGGCGCAATAAAACCGAAGGTGCAGGAGCCGGATAGGATACCGTATGCCAGCCCCAATCCGAAAGCACCGTGAATGCCGTGAAGTTTCAATCGATAAAGCAATGAACCGGACATGGAACAGGATTGCACGCCTAGCATGCCCAAGGCCACCCAAATCAGCACGGCGCCCACCAGAA
>PCSF01000230.1:0-7810 GCA_002771315.1 Desulfobacterales bacterium CG23_combo_of_CG06-09_8_20_14_all_52_9
CCCAACCTGCTGGATCTCCTTTTTGCCGTTTCGAAAAAAATGGGAATTTCAGCACAATATCCGCTCCATATCGTTTCCGGGTATCGCTCCCCGGAAACCAATGCCTTGTTGCGGGAAAAAAGCCGTCGGGTGGCGAAAAACAGCTATCATGTCAAGGGACAAGCCCTGGATTTCCGTGTGCCTCGGGTCCAGCTTTCCCAGCTGCGTAAAGCGGCTTTAAGCCTGCGCGCCGGGGGAGTCGGCTACTATCCCCGGTCGCAATTTCTGCACCTAGACATCGGGGATTTCCGCTACTGGTAGGTTTTGCCGACCAGTGATTCGGTGCTTTGCGGGCGCTCCTTCAGGGCACGATCCAAAAGCAGGTCTCTACCGTAGATGTCTTTCCGGAAATGGATTGCCCCGTCCGGTTCCACCCATGCGGTCCAGTATAGGAGATGAACCGGGATGGGGTTTTTCAAGATTATGGCCCGATTTTTTTCGGAGATGATCGCTTTTTCAATCTGTTCTTTACTCCAGGCAGGATCTTCATTGAGCAGGTAGGTTGCCAGTTCCAGAGGTTTTTCGACACGGATACACCCGGAGCTGAAAGTGCGAACTTTCATATTGAAGAGCTTCTGCTGGGGGGTGTCGTGCAGATAGACGGAGAATCGGTTCGGAAACATGAACTTGATGCGGCCTAAAGCGTTTTGAGGCCCCGGATCCTGTCGAAGACGATAGAAAAAATTGCTTCGGGTGATCCCGGACCAGTCGATGCTCTCCGGCGCCACCTCCGTGACATCGCCTTCCCATCCGTTTAAGACGCGGTAACCGTTTTCTAAAAGACAGGAAGGGTTTTTCTGAATCAAGGGGAGCTTGTCTTCGACGGCGATTCGGAAGGGGACGTTCCAATAGGGGTTGATTTCCAGGTATTTCATGGTTTCACTGAAGACAGGTGTTTTTCGATAATGGGTGCCCACCACGACCCGCATATTCAGAACCGAACGGCCCGATTCCACCACATCCAGGTGAAATGCGGCGATGTTGACAAGGACATAACGCTGACCGAGATCATGGGGAAGCCATCGCCATCGCTCCAGATTGAGTTCCATCTGCCGGATACGTCCGGCCACCGGGCGATTGAGCTGGTTCAGGGTCTCTTTTCCAAGGATGCCGTCCGCTTCGAGACCGTGACGGCGCTGGAACCGTCGTAGTGCAGAGTCCATGGGTTTATCGAAAGAAAGACTCGTTTCATCAGCGGTATTTTTGAGATCTCCCGTGGCTTTGAAAAACTTTCTCAGTAACGCAACGCGGGCATCGGTCTCCCCGCTTTTCAGGGCAGGTCCGGAGGGTATTTGAAGCCACCGTTTCTCGGCGGCGTTTTTCCGGTATATCAACAGAGCCGTTTTCAGCCGGCGGTAGCCTTCGTCTGAAGGGGTAAGGGCGGCAAGTCTTTCAGCGATGCGGCCGGTCGCCAGTGCTTCGGAGAGTTCTCCGGCGAGGTCGACTTCGGGATGAAAGGCCACCCATGCGGTGTGAATGGTTTCCGGATCGACTCGGCCGCTTAAAAGATGTGTGGCGTAAAGAAGGAAAGCATCGGTGAGCAGGATATCCAATTCTGCAAGGGTGGAGGGGGTAGCCGTACCGGATCGGGAATCCGAGTCTCCGAGTTGAGCCAATATTTTTTGGATTTCCGAGTAGTGGTAGATCTCCGGAGAAAGCCCCTCATACCCGGAAGATGCAAGGGATGAAACTAATTCCTTGGCAAAAGGTGTGGGGTTTCCCTCAAGGGTCCATGCCGGTGCGTACCCCCGCTTTAGGTAAAATTCCGGGATGGCCGAAATGCCGCAGATCCGCTCTTTCCGGCAGGTGAAAATGTTCGTCTTTTGACCCGCCTGAATGATGCCAAAGATTTGCTTGGCTACCGACTCCGGCCCCTGAGCATAAGCGAAACCCGAAAATACCCAGAGAAAGGCGAAAGCTGAACTTATAAAAGTAAAAACGGTGTTCATCTGAACAGCATCTCCTGATCCTCCGAAAATAAAACACCCTTTTTTCCATTTGTTCCGCGCGACTGCGTCCATCCTTCAGGCGTCGCGGGTCAGCGCCGCGATTGATCAACCATAATGCGTGACTGCTGACGGGTCAATCGGTTTGAAAAATATTTGTGGAAGGAAACTCGGAAAAGGGACGCCTCACTTGAAGCAATAGCCTGCTCGTGTTATTTTATCTTCATATGGTGATGTGCAAAGCCGTTAAAGCTGGTAAACAGGAATAAATTCCGGGCCGTGTCCCTGTAACCCGATGAAGGTCGGGAGGAGAAAGGAGCCGGTGATGGAAAAGCACCAAAAATTTTCAGTTTGGTATGTCCTCTTGGGCATATGGTTCGTATTGATCCTGCAAAATGTCCTCTCGGGCGCCTTTGCCGTAAAGGTCATACCCTATAGCCAATTCTTGAATTTGCTCAAGGAAGGACGCATCGTGGAGGTGGCTATCACGGCGGATAAAATCCAGGGAAAAATGAAGGAGACGGGGGTTCCCGACGGGACGGTTATCCCTTTTAGGACGGTTCGGGTGGATCCCGAAATTTCCACCCTTCTGGATCAGTATAACATAACCTTTAAGGGAGAGGTCGAGTCCACGCTCCTTCCGACACTTCTGTCATGGATCGTCCCAACCGCGCTTTTCTTCGGGGTATGGTTTTTTTTCATGAAACGGATGATGGGGCAGCAGCAGGGATTCATGACGCTGGGGAAGAACAAGGCCAAAATTTATATGGAAAGCGATCTCAATGTCACTTTTGAAGACGTGGCAGGCGTGGATGAGGCCAAACAGGAGCTGGTGGAAGTGGTGGAGTTTCTCCGTCATCCCGGAAAATATTCTGAACTTGGCGGAAAACTCCCCAAAGGGGTCTTGCTGGTGGGACCGCCCGGGACGGGGAAGACGCTTCTGGCCAAGGCGGTAGCCGGGGAGAGCGGCGTGCCGTTTTTCAGCATGAGCGGCTCGGAGTTCGTGGAGATGTTTGTGGGATTGGGGGCCGCCCGGGTGAGGGACCTTTTTGTCCAGGCAAAACAGAAAGCCCCCTGTATTATCTTCATCGATGAGCTGGATGCTTTAGGAAAGGCTCGGGGATTCGGCATGGTCGGGGGTCACGACGAGAGGGAGCAGACGCTCAACCAACTCCTGGTTGAGATGGACGGGTTCGATCCCAAGGCCGGCGTTATCCTGATGGCCGCCACCAACCGGCCCGAAATCCTCGACCCGGCCCTTTTGAGACCTGGACGGTTCGACAGACAGGTCTTGGTGGACCGACCCGACAAGCAGGGAAGGGAAGCCATCCTGAAGGTGCACCTGAAAAATATCAAAACAGCATCCAATCTGGACGTGGTAAAACTGGCCGCCATGACGTCGGGGATGGTCGGAGCGGATTTGGCGAACCTCGTGAACGAAGCCGCCTTGCTGGCCGTAAGAAAGAACAAGAAAGAAGTGGAGATGGCGGACTTCGAAGAGGCCGTGGAACGGGTGGTGGCGGGTCTTGAAAAGAAGAACCGGCTCATCAATCCCCGGGAACGGGAGGTTGTGGCCTATCATGAGATGGGGCATGCGATCGTGGCATTTTCCCTGCCGGGGACCGATCCGGTCCAGAAAATCTCCATCATCCCCAGGGGGATTGCGGCCCTCGGATACACCCTTCAGCTCCCAACGGAGGACCGATACTTGATGAAAAAGACCGAGCTGTTAAACCGGATCGCCAGTCTGCTCGGAGGCCGGGCGGCCGAGGCGCTGGTCTTTGGCGACATTTCTACCGGCGCTCACAACGACCTTTCTCGTGCCACCGATATCGCCCGAAGCATGATCAAGGAATACGGGATGAGCGAAAAATTGGGCCAGGTCTATTTTGCACGGGAAAAGCGCAGCCCTTTCCTGAATCTGATGCCGGAAGGCCCGGAAGCCTACAGTGAATCCACTGCGGAGCTCATCGACGCCGAAATCAAGGGGATCATCGACGGGCAGTATGAAAAAGCGATGGAAATTCTGAAGGCAAAACGGGGCATTCTTAACAAGGGGGCCGGGCTCCTCCTGGAAAAAGAAAAGATCGAGGCCGAGGAAATACGTGCCCTCATGGAGCTTTCAGAATAAGAAACGAAAAAGACCCATCCCTTACAATATAACCCGTGTATTCAATAGGATCGGATACGGCTAAGGATCATAAGGGTTCTGTTCTTCCCGCGCGCTTTTTTCCACCTTCACCCCTTTACCGCGGCTCAACGATTTGATCCCTTTTTTGAGTAGGCTGAATCCCGACTTGACTCCGCTTTTAATGGCTTTCCAGGCGGCAGTCGTATCCTTTTTCACGGATTGTTTCAGGTTCTGGGCGTGATCACCGGACTTGGCAGCCTCTTGGGAGGCTTCCCGTTTCGCATCTTCGATCGTGGCTTGTTGTCCTTCTTCGGCGTACGCTAAGATGACGGGGCCAAAGAAAATAGCGGCAACCCCACAAGATATCACCGACAAAAGGAGGATCATGCCACACCGTGGATGCCATATCCCAATTCCTTGTTTGTTTGCGCTGTCTGTTTTTATCATAGTCCTCTTACCGGTTTGTAAGCCGGCAATGCCATCACTTCTTAATCCACTATGACAGGCGACCTTATTTGTGTCAAGAAAACCGAGCCTTTTTAATGGAGCGGATCCCTGTCAAGGCGTAATGAAAAGGCCTTCCGCCATACAAACAAACAGATCCGTTTGACGTTTTCAGAACCTCCCAAATGCGATATAGAAAAAATGTGCAATTCAACTTCGTCTCATCCGAGATGCTTTTGTCAAGAAAAGGAGAAGAGATTCCGGTGAGGCCGTACACCACACAAAAGATCGGCCTGGCAGCGGTGATCATGATGGTTTCGGTATTTTTCAGCCGCGTGATCGGCCTGGTCCGGGAAATGGTCATCGCATACATCGGGGGGGCCGGATCCGCCGTAGACGCCTATCAAGTGGCCTTCGTCATTCCTGAGATTCTCAATCACATTGTGGCATCCGGTTTTTTATCCGTGACATTCATTCCGATTTTTTCGCGGTACCTTTCTTTAGATCAGGAGGAAGAAGGATGGCGTGTCTTTTCAATCATCTTCACCGGATTCGGGACGTTATTATTTCTGGGGATCCTTTTGGCCATGGCCTTTGCGCCGACCATTGTGAGCATAATTGCCCCCGGTCTCGGCGATCCCTCGGTGAAAGCCCAGGCCGTCCGCATGACCCGCATCATCCTTCCGGCTCAGTTGTTCTTTTTCACCGGGGGGCTTTTAATGGCCGTTCAATTTGCAAAAGGGCATTTCACCTTCCCGGCCTTCGCCCCCCTTTTGTACAACATCGGAATCATTTTAGGAGGAGGATTCCTGGGAGGCCGTATCGGCATGGAAGGCTTTTCCTGGGGTGTTCTGGCCGGCGCCTTTTTAGGGAATTTTGTTCTTCAATTGTGGGGGGCATTGCGGGTCGGGATGCGGTTCACCCTGAACCTGTATTTTCAACATCCGGATCTGAAACGGTACGTTGTGCTTACTTTGCCCTTGATGGTCGGGCTTACCATGACCTTTTCCACGGAGATTTTCTTCAAGTTGTTCGGCAGCTACCTCCCCTCAGGAAGTATTTCTGGCCTCAATTATGGCTTTCGGGTCATGCTGATTTTAGTGGGGGTATTCGGCCAGGCCGTCGGGGTGGCCTCGTTTCCGTTCATGGCGCGCCTCGCGGCTGAAGGCCAACTTGAAGAAATGAATCGCCTCATGGATCGGACTCTACGGCATCTTTCCCTGGTCATTCCGGTTTCCGTGCTGGGTATGGTATTGCGGAAAGAGATCGTCATCCTCTTGTTTCAGCGCGGCCGATTCGATGAGGCAGCCGTCGAAATCACCTCTCAGGCGCTGCTTTATCTGCTGGCGGGGACGTTTGCTTTTGCCGCCCAGACCATTGTCGTCAGGGCTTACTACGCCGTTCAGAATACCTTGTTCCCGGCACTCTTCGGCTCCCTGGCGGTTGTATTAAGCCTTCCCCTTTATTGGCTGGGAATGCATTTTATGGGGGGGCGAGGGGTGGCCCTGGCTGTTTCGGTTTCGGCCATTTTGCAGGTGAGTCTCTTGTACCGGGTCTGGAATGCGCGCCGATCGAATCAAGAATACCGCCGAGTGTATCGGGCTTATGCCCGCATGGTCGGCTTGGGCCTGGCTCTGGGTTTGATTTTCGAGTGGCTGAAAAGATACGGCTTGCCACCAATCAGCGCCCTTCCTTGGATCCAAAGCGCCTGGACCTGCGCGGTGATCGGCGTGGCCTTCTTATGTTTGCTTTATCTTATCGGCCGCCTCTTTCGGATACCGGAGATTGAGGCGTTTGCGGCAGCAAAAGAATCGAAACCCAAAAAGGGTGGATCCATCGAAAAACTATTGTAACCCGGGTTTGCTTTTCCTATATAAGCCTTGATCCAAAAGTATTTTGGATGTAAAGGTTTTCGCCCGAACCCGTGCAGCCCGAAGGGCCGTTTTTTAGGAGGCAAAGATTTGCTCGGAAAGGAGGGGACCGTTGTATAAGACCGTACCGAAACGGATGTTTTTTTCAAAAGGGGTGGGGTATCATCGCAACAAGCTGCAAAGCTTCGAGCTTGCGCTGCGGGATGCCGGAATTGAAATCTGCAACATCGTCACCATCTCCAGCATATTTCCCCCGGCATGTAAAATCATCCCCAAGAAAGAGGGACTGAAGGACCTGGTACCCGGACAGATCACTTTCGTGGTAATGGCCCGGGAAAGCACCAATGAACCCAGCCGGCTCATATCCGCGGCGGTGGGATTGGCTCAGCCGGTCAACAGGACTCAATACGGATATATCTCCGAACATCATGGGTTCGGGCAAATGACCCGACAGTCCAAGGACTTTGCGGAAGACTTGGCGGCCACCATGCTGGCTTCCACCCTGGGCATCGAGCTGGATATCGACAAGGCGTGGGACGAGCGCAAACAACTTTATATCGCCGACAAGAACCGCCAGTTTACCAGCCGGAGCATCGCCCAGAGCGCCTATGGCCACGAGGACAGCCTGTGGACCACCGTGGTGGCCTGTGCCGTCATGCTCATCGTTTAGTCTCCAGGGTAAAGTTCATGCCCCGATCTCTTTTTGACTCGTCTCCGAATATTCTCCCGAAACGGCTTCGGCCGGGACTTGCCGTTTCCGACCTGATGGAAATCATGGGTGGGACCTGTTTCGAGGCACGCAACGTTTTCCGGGCGGCGCGTCTTTTGAAGGCCATGATCGAGCAGGGAGATACCCTATGGCTGGGAATTGCCGGTGCGGGGATTGCCGGCGGCATGGGGGGGATGGTGATTTCGCTCATGGAGGCCGGCTTCATCGATATCATCTGTTCCACAGGGGCGCAGGTCTATCATGATCTGCATTTTGCCTTTGATTTGCCGGTCAAGGCGATTTCACCTCGCTGGGACGACGATTTGCTCAGAAGGCACGGCGACACTCGGATCTACGATATCGGCATCCGGGAAAAGGAAACCCTTGAAGCCCAGGATGCTATCATCAGACGGTTCGTGCAGGAATCTTATGCGTTTCTGGGCGGCGGACCCATTTCCAGTTGGGAGTCCAACCGGCAACTGGGTCTTTGGGTAAGTGCCAAGGCCCCCCATCCTGAACGCAGCTTCACGGCGATTGCTTCACAGATGGAAGTGCCCATTTTTTGGGATTCCCTTTCCAATCACTCCATTGCCATGAACCTGATTCGAACCGACCATGAGGGTTTCCCGGTTCAGTTGTCCGCCCAGAAAGACATCCTACATTCTGCTGC
>PCSF01000230.1:7817-8711 GCA_002771315.1 Desulfobacterales bacterium CG23_combo_of_CG06-09_8_20_14_all_52_9
TTTTGCTCCGAAAAAACCGGGTTTTTGGAACTAGGCGGCGGCGGACCCAAGAACTTTATCCAGCAGACCGGTCCCACCATCAGCCAAATTCTGGGGATCCGTTACGAGGGTGCGGATCGCGGCATCCAAATCGGCACGGCCGTGGAGCGTGAGGGGAGCCTTTCAAGCTGCACCTTCGGGGAGGCGGTCACCTGGGGGAAATACCAACATGCCGACCAGGATCTTTTGGTGCAGATCTGGGGTGAATACAGTGTGATCTTTCCATTGCTTGCCGCCTATGCTCTCGATACCTGTACCGCTCGTGAGCCGAAATGCTGGTCGGCGCGGATTCCGGAAAGTGTTGAAAAACTGACTGCCGCATCATGAAATCGCACTCCACCCCATTTCTGGCGCCTCCTGCAAAATTCCGTGACTTCAACTGTGCCAAAGTCGTCATAGTTCCTTTCCCATATGAAGGCGGCATCTCATACGGAGCCGGGGCATCCGATGCACCTCATGCGATCCTGCAGGCTTCCAGCCAGCTTGAATTCTACGACGAGGTTCTCGGTGCCGAGCCTTTGGAGGTGGGTATTGCCACGGTGGAAGCCCCCCGAATCCCTTCCGATCCCGAGGGTATGATCGAAACGATGGAAAAGACCATAAGGGATTTGCTGAAACAGGACAAATTCGTCGTGATGATGGGTGGGGATCATTCCATCAGCAGCGGACACTCAAGGGCTTTGAAAGAAAGATACGGTTCTTTAGGCGTTATCCAGCTGGATGCTCATGCCGATCTTCGGGAGATTTACGACGGGAGCCCTTTGAGCCATGCCTGTGTGATGGCCCGCATCCGGGAGATAACCCCGTACACGTTGCAGATCGGAATCCGCAGCATCTCGACCGAAGAAGCCCGGC
>PCSF01000230.1:8767-12487 GCA_002771315.1 Desulfobacterales bacterium CG23_combo_of_CG06-09_8_20_14_all_52_9
CCTGAAAAGGTGTTCATCACCGTGGATGTAGATGTTTTTGACTGGAGCGTCATTGCGCAAACGGGGACGCCGGAGCCCGGCGGGTTTTTATGGGACGAAGCGCTTTCGATCTTGAGATCGATTTTTGATACCAAAGAGGTCGTGGGATTTGACGTGGTGGAACTTTCCTATCGGGAAGGGGATTTAAACGGCCCTTTTGCAGCTGCCAAACTCATCTATAAAATGATCGGATTCAAGTTCGCCGGGCAATTGACCCGAATCTTTTAGACGTATTTTTATTCCCTCGACTCTGGAATCCCGCCGATGCCAAGGCTCTATTTGCCGATCCGAAAAATCCATACACCGTGGGCCTCGGATCGATCCCGGTTCTGGGAAAAGACAAGGGCGGCCTGCTTTTTTGCCGGAAAAGCCGGGAAATAAACAGAATCCCCTCTCGGAATCTATTTCGAGGTCTTACCGCCAATCCGGAATCATGCCGCCCGAAGCACCCGGACGATAAGGAAGCCACCCCAGTCCAAAAACCTTCAGATGAATATCCGTGCCCGCGGGATTCAGCCGCATTTCCTCGATTTCCTGAGCGGCCGGGTCGAAAGAAGTTTCGAGGGCGGCGATGTCTTCCTGGAGTCGGGCTTCCAATTCTTCGAGTTCCCGCTGAATGGTCTGTGCCGTTTCTGTGGCACGGGCAACATCCATCTGTTCCTTCCCGATGCGGCTGGCCGATTTCATGGCCGTACCCACGCGGTACGTAGAGGTGGAGCTGACTGCCTTTCGACCCAGCAGGGCGCCTAGAATCGCCGACCCAAAGGAGATCGCCGTTTCCACCTTCTTGCTCTTGGCCTGATCCTTTTCACGTTCTACGGCCTGTTCGGCCCGCAGGGACCGATTTTTCAGTGTGGTAAATTTTGAGGCGTACTTTTTCCGGATTTTTTCCACCTCAAGGTCTCGCTTCTCACGCAGTTTTTGGGAAAGCCGAGCGCGGAACTGGCTTTCCGATTCACCGGGCCGGCTGATTTCATTGTATATCCGAGAATGATATAGCACCATGGGTCGGTTTTGGCGGACCCATTGAATCCACTCTTTACTCATCCTGCGAAAGATCATCGGATCTTTGCCTGGTGAAGGAATATCGGAAAACACGGCTCCGGCAAGCGGCTGATTCTGAAGCCCGGAAGGGTCGAAGGAAAGTTCCATGGATTGATTCCAGTCCACAAGGACAGGACCTTCACAAAGCTCGACGGCCAGAAAGACCGCTTCGTCTGCATATAAGTTATGCTTGGGGCTGGAGTAATGCACTTGCGCCTGGCCGATGAAGGCAGGATGATAAACAAGCCCTTGACCGGCACCGGATGCGGGCAGGAAAAAAACCGGAATTTCCGGTGGAAGCACAGGTGGCGCGTTAAAGGCCTGGGATTGAGCCGGGGCTGAGGGTGTGGAAGAAGCGGCCGATCCGGGTCGAATCGCCAGCGTAGAGGCTTGAGAAGGACTTGTTTCCGGAAGGTGCTGAGTCAATGCTTTGATCTGCTGACGGGTCATGGGACCCCGCAGATAGGAGAGGACCCAGCGGGATTGAAAGACAATGGGGACATTGTCGTGAACGTTATGAAGCAGAAAAATCCGCTCACCTAATCCGGACAGTAGGTTCTCCATTTGGCTGCGACCGAAAGCGGTTCCGGAAGCCCCTTGGAGGCCGTCCAAGACGCGGGCTTTGTCTTGTTCCGTCTGCAGTCGTCCTAAAAACCATGTTCCGGTGTTGGAGAGCCCTTTATAATCCAGGTCCACAGGATTTTGGGTCGCCAGGACCACACCCAAGCCGAAGGCCCGCGCCTGCTTGAGGAGGGCCAAAAGCGGCGCTTTGGAGGGAGGGTTTTTCACCGGGGGAAAGTATCCGAAGATCTCATCCATATATAGGAGGGCGCGAAGGCTTGGAGTGCCGGGCTGGGTGCGCATCCAGTTGAGAATTTCATTTAAGAGCATGGAAACAAAAAACATCCGCTCATTGTCCGGCAGGTGGCTGATGGTAAAGATGGAGGCGCGTGGTTTGCCGGAGGAAGTATAAAGAAAATTACCGATATCCAGGGGGGCTCCCTCCATCCAGGTCTCAAACCCCGGAGCTGCCAGAAGGCTGTTCAGCCGCATGGCCAGATTAAAGCGCTCTTTGGAGGGATAGAAGGATTCAAGGTCCATGATGCCGACGCGCTCGAAGGGAGGCGCCTGGATGGCATGAATCAAACCGGCGAGATCGACCCCTTTTCCGGAAGCCCATAGGGTGCCAAAGATGTTGGAAAGCAAGATGTGCTCCCGGCTTGAGATGGGGTCGGCATCGATATTCAGAAGAGACAGAAGGCTCGTTGCGGTGTTTTGGATCCGTTCCCGGAGAAGATCGGTATCCTGGAAAACGGCAGGGCTCGGGGGGTTAAAATTCCTCAAGACGCTTACCGGGAATCCGGCATTGCTTCCCGGGGTATAGACTGCAAAATCGGCGCTTTCTCTGAGCCTGGCGATCCGTTCCGGAGATTGGCCCCAGTCTGCAAGTCCCTTTTTCCAGGTTGCGGCCTGCTTTTCAGCGTGCTGCTCCGGCGTCAGCCCGTTTTTAACAGCATTTTGTTCGTCGATCCAGGGGAGAAAATCCGACCCTTTCAGGGAAGGAAAAGTCAAAAGAAGGTTGGGGAGGTCCCCTTTGGGGTCGATGGCGATGACCGGAATGGAATCGATAAGGGCCTCTTCGATGAGTCCGATGGCAAGCCCGGTCTTGCCGCTTCCCGTCATGCCGATGATAACCGCGTGGGTGGTTAGATCTTTAGAATCATAAAGGACGATCTCATCCGTCAGTCGTTTTTCGTTTGCATTGTAAACTTTACCCAGATAAAAGGCGCCGAGTTTTTCATAATCGAGCATGTTTCCCTCCTTCTTGTACGCAGCGATCGAAAGATGCAGTGATTATCGCATACCGGATGACGCACCGTCGTGTCAAGATCCGCCCATGGTTGACAATATTCGGAATAGACGGCGCTTAAGCCTTTTGGCTATGGCACCGCAAGACGACCGGTGATGTTTTGAATTCGGCCGGCATGTTCTCTGTAAAGACGATGCGCATCTTCGAGGGTTATGCATTCGAAGCGGATCGTGTCTCCGGGGGTGGCCTGCGCCACCATGGAGAGGTCCGTGGTGATGACGATGCCGAGGTGACCTCATAAACCGGACAGATTGTGTGTTACAAACCCGGACAGTTTATTTGTTCTTCCCACACCTGTACTTCAAGAATTGCATTTCCGTTCGCCTATTGGTAAAATCCAAAAACGTCGGATCTCAAGGATGAGGTCGGATACCTTGGTTCATCCCATTGCACTTGTTGCCCACAGGAGGAAATCATGGATTCTGAATTGAATGAGGCGTTGCCCCCATTCCTTCGAATTTTGGGTATGGACGAAGAACCCATGGGGATCTATTTTTCTGAAAACAACCCACCGGGTAGTCTTTCTCCGGGTATCCTGGACCTTCCTACTCGTGAAAAAGAGATGCAAAACGCCATCGACTGGCGGTGCATTTTCGGTGAATTTTCCTGTATCATGGGGACCCTCTGGAGGGCACGAAAAAAAAGGGTTCCTGCATGTTTTTCCGCAAGTCGATTCGGTTGCCCGGGAGGGGCCTTCTGGATGGGATTCTTAAAGCCCCAGACCGAAACCATCATCCATTATGTCAGCACCGGGGTCCCGGAACGGA
>PCSF01000230.1:12495-13087 GCA_002771315.1 Desulfobacterales bacterium CG23_combo_of_CG06-09_8_20_14_all_52_9
GAGCGCTACTGTGATTCACCCGATGCCCTCAGATCCATATTCGAATATGTCGATCCCCGGCCGGCTACGAAGCCGTTTTGCGTGATCCAGCCCCTGTCGCTATTTTCAAAGGATGAACAACCCGAACTCGTGGTGTTTTTTACCCGTCCGGAATCCCTTTGCGGGCTCCACCAACTGGCCGCCTTTGTCACCAACGATCCTGAGGTGGTCTCTTCTCCCTGGAGCGCCGCCTGCGGCGGTCTGGTAGCGTGGCCTCTGCATTACCTTGAAAGGGGAAAAAATAAAGCTGTGGTGGGAGGGTGGGACCCATCCGCACGCAAGTTTTTTAGAACCGATGAGCTTTCCTTCACCGTTCCATTTCCCATGTTCGTGGATATGGTCCGGCGATATGAAGAATCTTTCTTAAAAGAAAAGACCTGGCAGACCGTGTTAAAGAAGATCGAGCGCTCCAAGAGGGCATGGGGTGAAGCGCCCGCAAAGTGAAGGTGTTTTAAAATTGATGGCTTCGTAAAAAGTCCATCTGCTGCGTTGCGCTGCATCCCCTGCCCGGTTGAATGCCGCTTTGCGGCTCTGCTTCGCAGGATTCAACCGG
>PCSF01000230.1:13114-21400 GCA_002771315.1 Desulfobacterales bacterium CG23_combo_of_CG06-09_8_20_14_all_52_9
GCCATCCCAATTTTGAGTTTTTGCGATTTCATCAAAAATTAACGGATATACAACTCATAAATTTTCCTGAAGTGATGGCCGTAAATGGAGAGTGTGATGGCCAGAGGAAATAGCCGGGGTCTCCTGAAAAGGGTCCATAGGACGAGATACCAGTACTGAAACCGTTCCCTCCCCCAGAAGCCGAGTCTCACCGCCGAGCGGAAAAAGGCGAGAATCCTCTGGAAGTCTAATGGAACACGGACTTCCGGTGTTTTAAATTCCTTCAGAAAGGTCCGAATTCGTCGGTAAAAGTTGCGGGGAGAATAGATATGGCGCATGATGGATCGATATCCCTGCAAAAGAGTTTCCAACCCCATTTTGGGAACGATGTTGGTGCTTCCGTTCACGTTGTCGCCTGAAAAGGTTCCGACTACCCGATTCTCCTGGCGGAGCCGATCGAATAGGCGCGTGCCCGGCGGTGCCTGGAGGAGCCCCACCATGGCCGTGACGATCCCGCTTTTCTGAATAAATTCAATCTGATGCTGAAATGTGGACTGGGTGTCGCTGTCGAAGCCCACGATGAATCCGCCCTGGACCTGCAGCCCGGAACGCTGTATGGTTCTAACACTTTCCAAAAGATCCCGATTCTTGTTTTGGCTTTTTAAACATTCGGTCAGTGAGTCTTCATCCGGGGATTCGATGCCGATAAACACGGAATCGAAACCGGCTTTGGCCATCATCTCAATAAGATCCGGATCATCGGCTAGGTTGATGGAGGCTTCCGTGAAAAAGATGCACCCTTTTTTATTTTTCCGCCAGTTTATTAATGCGGGCAATAATTCGGTCTTCAGATATTTCTTATTGCCGATGAAGTTGTCGTCGACAAAAAAAATATTGGAGTGCCATCCGGTTTTATAAATGGCATCAAGCTCCGCGATGATCTGTGAAGCGGATTTCACTCGAGGCTTTCGGCCGAATAAAACCGTAACGTTGCAGAAATCACAATTGAAGGGGCACCCTCTGGAAAACTGGATACTCATTGAGGCGTATTTGTTGATTTTGGCCAGGCTCCAGAGGGGAATAGGCGTTTGAGTCAAATTGCAGTATCCGTCGGCCCGGTAGATTTTTTTGGCAGACCCTTTTTCAAGGTCCTGAAGAAAACGAGGCAGCGTAATTTCGGCTTCGTCGAGAACGAGATGATCCACTTCTTCAAAGACATCCGGCTCACAGGTGAAAAGCGGGCCGCCGCCGACCACCCTCAGTCTCTTTTCTTTGCAACGGGCGATGATCTGTTTGGCTGACTTGTGCTGGATCATCATTCCTCCGATGAAGACGATATCCGCCCAATCCAGATCGTCATCGGAAAGCCGTTCCACATTGAGATCCACCAAGCGTTTGGGCCAGGGTTTAGGCAACATGGCCGCTACAGTCAATAGGCCGAGAGGCGGATAGGCGGATTTTTTGCGAATAAAAGCCAGCGCATAGGCAAAACTCCAGAAGGTATTGGGAACCGCGGGATTCACAAGCAGTGTATTCATTGGAAGACTAAGCCTAAAAAAAGAGGTTTCAGAATAAATATCAGTATCACCGGAAAATACTAAATGAACATTTACCAATCCTATCCGGCCATGTCAATTCAATTCGGAGTATCTTCAGATAAACCCTGCTGTTACAAAAGCCGACGATGTCCCAAATCCAATGCGTCCAAGGGCGGAGCCGGCCGGGACATGGACCCGATAGGGGCAACGCCGCATTGGCGACACCGCAGGCGGCGCCAATAACCCTGTTAGCAAGAAATCATCGACAACATCTGCAAAAATCATTAAAATGGCCGTTGAAAAAAAAGGAAGCGCAAAAATACTGATCGGAAAGGCCGCAAGGGAAAAAACGGTGGCAGAATTAAGTAGAATGGTTATGCAGGGAGGATATCTCGATGGCCTCAAAACCGACCGATGAGGAGTTAAAACAAAAGATCGAAAAGCTTGAGAAGGAAGCTTCCGAGCTGAAGCAAACGATTGAATCGCTGCGCGGCAGTGAGAATAAATTCCACGCTTTTTTCGGGAATAGTCTGGATGCCTTGTTCATCACGATGCCGGATGGTCGGATCCTGGAAGCCAATCCTGCGGCCTGCAGGATGTTCGATTACACGGAAGAAGAGCTAATCCAAGGCGGAAGAAATTTGGTGGTGGACCTGGATGATCCGAGATTGCCCCCTGCTTTGAAAGAAAGGCGCCGGACGGGTAAATTCATCGGAGAACTCACCTTTAAGCGTAAAGACGGGACCAAATTCCCGGCGGAAATCAGCTCGGTGATTTTCAAAAGCAGAGAAGGCGATGAACGTGTCAGCATCATCATCCGGGACATTCAAAGGCGCAAGGCCGCGGAACTGGCGTTGCGCGAAAGCGAGGAACGGTTTCGTTTTCTGACCGAAACCGTATCGGATATCATTTGGACGGTGGATCTAAATTTGAGCACCACCTACGTAAGCCCCTCCATCGAGAGGGTCCTGGGTTTCACGCCGGAGGAACGAAAAAGACAACAGGTGGAGGAGGTATTAACGCCGGAATCCCTGAAGTTGATCCAAGTATTGTTTGCCGAGGAGCTTGCAAAAGAGAAAGATAAGTCGGTGGACCCGGATCGTTCCATGACCAACGAAGTCGAGTATTATCGTAAGGACAGGACGACCGTTTGGCTTGAAAACGCCATGAAATGGATCCGTGATGAAAAGGGCGCCGTTATCGGGATTCATGGGGTATCACGAGATATTTCGAAGCGCAAGAAGGCACAGATCGAGCGCGATAAGCTGCATGCTCAACTCATACAGGCCCAGAAAATGGAATCGGTGGGCAGGCTTGCGGGAGGGGTGGCCCATGATTTCAACAACATGCTGGGGGTCATCCTGGGCCGAGTGGAAATGATGCTCATGGGAATGAAACCGGGAGATTCTTCTTTTGAGGATTTGGAGGAGATCCAAAAGGCGGCTCGGCGTTCGGCGGATCTTACCCGACAGCTTCTGGCTTTTGCACGAAGGCAAGCGATTGCGCCCAAGGTATTGGATCTCAACGATGTGGTGGAGGGGATGCTTAAGATGCTTCGGCATTTGATCGGAGAGGATATCGACCTCGTATGGCATCCCGATACCCGGCTTTGGCCGGTGAAGATGGACCCGGCTCAATTGGATCAGATCCTTGCAAATCTGTGTATGAATGCTAAAGATGCGATTGCCGGGTCAGGAACCGTCACCATCGAAACGGAAAACGTTATCTTCGATGATGTCTATTGCGAGAAACATGCGGGGTCTAAGCCGGGGCGATACGTCCTGCTGGCGGTCAGCGACGACGGCTGCGGAATGGATAAAGAGATTCAATCGCATCTTTTCGAACCGTTTTTCACCACGAAGGAAGTGGGGAAAGGGGCTGGCTTGGGTCTGGCCACGATTTACGGCATCGTCAAGCAGAACGACGGCTATGTCGATTTCCAGAGTGACCGGGGTCAAGGGACCACCTTCCGGATTTATATCCCAAGAAATGAAGGGGATTTTGTCAAGGAAGCGGCGGCAGGCTCCACGGAAAAGCCCAGGGGTCGTGGAGAGACGATTCTTCTGGTTGAAGACGAACCCGGGATACTGGCCATGGGAAAGGCGATGCTGGAGCGATTGGGGTATGCCGTTTTTTCGACCTCGGATCCGTATGATGCCCTGGATTTGGTCAAAGAACATCCCGGAAAATTTCATCTATTGATGACCGATGTCGTGATGCCGAAGATGAGCGGAAAAGACTTGGCCGAACAGGTGAAGGTCCTGAATCCGAAGATTAAGATTTTATTTATGTCCGGTTATAATGCGGACGTGATTGTCAACCATGGCGTAATCGATTCAGGCACGCGGTTCATCCAGAAGCCTTTTTCGATGAAGGATCTTTCCGCCGCCATGCAGCAGGCGCTGGGATAAAAATAACACATTAAAAAGCGTCGGCTTGTTAGAAAATTGGTCACGGGGATAGGTTTTGAAATTTTCCGACACCTTCGGACCTTCAATGCTTCGGATTCTGCTTTTTCGCTTAACACATAAAAGTGGAGAAGTCGAAGTGAAAAAGATTATCCGTGAAATCATGTCCATGTGGGCTCTTGTTTTGTACTTCGGGCTGTCATTCGGGGTCGGCACGGCGGAGAGTGCAGACCGGCAGAAGAATTCAGTCAAACTGATTTTCATCCATCATTCCTGCGGGGAGAACTGGCTTGCCGACGAAAACGGAGGACTTGCGCATGAACTTGAGAAAAACCATTATTTCGTCAGCGACTCGAACTACGGATGGGGAATGGATTCCATCGGCGATCGCACCGATATCATCAACTGGCCCGAGTGGTTTGTTGAAGAAGGCTCACCGAAAATCCTGAACGCCCTCTATAGGGAAACCGGCGTTCACTCGCCATACAGGAGAAAGATAGGTGATCCCGGTGGAGAGAACGAAATCATTATGTTCAAATCCTGCTTTCCGAACTCGAACCTTGAGGGGGATCCGAAGGATCTGCCGTCATCGGGGATGGATGGGGAACAGACCATTGCGAACTCGAAAGGAGTCTACAACCGGCTTCTCAAATACTTCGCCAGCAGACCGGATAAACTCTTCATTGCCGTGACAGCGCCTCCGGTCACCGACTCCCGATGCGCGAAAAACGCGCGCGCCTTCAATCTGTGGCTTGTCCATGACTGGTTGAGAAACTACCCCCCTAAAAATGTCGCCGTATTCGATTTATTTAACGTTTTGACGGGGAAGGATAACCACCATCGTGTAAAAAACGGAAAAATCGAGCATGTTTATAGCACCGGAAGAAACACGCTTTATTATCCCGCAGGATCCGGAGACGATCATCCCTCAGCTGAGGGAAACCGCAAGGCGACTGTGGACTTTATTTCGTTGCTGAACCACTATCATGGGGAATGGAGGGCTTCAAAACCCGAGCCTCTACGGACCTCACAGTCCCTTCCGGAACCGCACAACCGACGTGACGCCAGGGAAAAAACACCGGAAAAGAAGGTTGTTGTACCGGAAGTTGCGACAGACAAAAACATCGGAAAGAAATACGATCACACCCCGGCTGCGGATAATATGATCGACGATTTCGAAGAGGGACTGACCGGCTGGGAGGTTTTCAAGGACGACAGCAAAAGCGGAACGAGCCTTGGTTTCGCGTTGAACAAAAGTGATAAGGCGGGCGGGACCGGCTCTTTATCCATCCAATATCATCTGCCGCCGCAAAGCTGGGCGACTTGCGCCAAAGTTTTTTCCGAATCACGAAGCTTAAAGTCATGGAACGGCATTTCATTCAAAGTCAAAGGGGGCGGAGATTTTCATGTTTTTTTGTATGAAAAAGAACAAAATGGAGACGGCCTTTTGATATTTGAGCGAAAGCTGAGGCACGTTGATCGGAAGCCGGATGTTTGGACCGAAATCAGGACACCCTGGAAAGAATTCAGGCAGCCGGAATGGCAGGGAGATCCCTCGGTCACTTTCAAACCCGAGGAAGCCAAGGGGCTCGCCTTTCATTTTACCAGTACTACTGAGGGCGAAAAAGGTGAAGTGCATATTGACGATGTGATGTTGTTTAAATGAGTCGTCTAAGAAAGATTCTCGAAGTACCCTTGGGATTCGAAGAGTTTCGGCCGGCAGATCACTTTCAGTACCTAAAGCGACCGGTGTTTGTCAGAAACTTAAAAATCCGATATATTCAAACAGTGATCCTTCAGTCTTTATAAGGAGGCTTTATGGCGTTACAGCCGATCCCCGCCGATATGCAGCAACACCTCTTGGCCCAAATGGTCTTGATCCGTCGTTTTGAAGAAAAGATCATCAACCTCTGTCAGAAGGAAGGCTGCCTGCCCGGCATGCAGATTCTCGCCGTGGGACAGGAAGCCGTCGCCGTGGGAATTGTTGCCGCGCTTGAGCCGAACGATATCATTGTGAGCAATCACCGCAGTCACGGTCATCTGCTGGCTCGCGGGGCAAATCCTGATGCGCTGATGGCTGAAATCATGGGCAAGGTTAGCGGCGTCGGACATGGCAAGGCCGGTACCCTGCATCTGTCCGTACCCGAAGTCAATGCCCTGATGACCTCCACGGTGGTGGGAGCGGGTCCTCCCATGGCGGCCGGAGCGGCCTTTGCCCAGCAGTACTGTGCCACGGGCGGTGTGACCGCGGTTTTTTTCGGCGACGGGGCTGCGGCCGAGGGGAGCGTTCATGAAGCCATGAACCTGGCGAGTCTTTGGAAACTGCCGCTGCTGTTCGTCTGTGAGAACAACTGCTGGGCTGGGGCCCAAAAACCTTCCCAGCACTGTTCCACCCAGGATATCTCCAAGAGGGGCGAGGCTTATGATATGCCGGGAGTCAGAGTCGACGGCAATGATGTCGAACAGGTCTATGACCTGGCCCGGCGGATGATTGCGCACTGCCGCAGCGGTCAGGGGCCTGCGCTGATTGAAGCCAAAACTTATCGCATGCGCGGACATGGCGAAAAAGACCGGCAGCATTACGTGGATAAAAGTGAAATCGAATACTGGGCGAAACTTTGCCCGGTGGCACGGTATCGACAAAAGCTGCTTTCCGGAGGCGTCATCAGCGAAACACAGTTGTTGAAAATGGAGCGGCAGGCTATTGAGAGAGTCGAAGCCGCCGTGGCTTTTGCCGAAAAGAGCGCATATCCCCCACCCGAATCCGCCCTGTCCGATGTCTGGACGGCGCCGGAAAACGCCTGAAAGGAGATCGAAAATGGCTGAGATGTCCATGGGACAAGCATTGAATACCGCTTTGACCCTTGCCATGCAGGGGGATGATCGGGTTTTTTTGGCCGGAGAGGGGGTGGGGGTTTCCATCCACCAGGATCCCAACATGCCCACCCATGGACTTCTGGAAAAGTTTGGTCCCCAGCGGATCAAGGATACTCCCGTCAGCGAAGCGGCTATTGCCGGGCTGGCCGTAGGGGCTTCGGTCATGGGGCTGCGGCCGGTAGTTGAAATCATGTTTTTCCCCTTCATCACTCTGGCCAGCGACATGCTGGTCAATCATGCCGGCAAGCTGCGTTATCTGAGCGGCGGCAAATCCAGCTTTCCCCTGACGGTGCGGGTCAAGGCCGGGATCGGATTCGGCGCCGGCTGTCAGCATTCCCACAATCTGGAGGCCTGGATCGCCCACAGCCCGGGACTGAAGCTGGTTTGGCCGTCTACACCTCACGATGCCAAGGGGCTCCTGCTCAGCGCCATTTTCGATCCTGACCCGGTGATCATGGTCGAGGATATGATGTTGTACTGGATGAAAGGCGAAGTCCCGGAAGGCGATTATCGTATCCCGATCGGCCAGGCGAGGCTGGTGGCTGAGGGAACCGACTGCACCGTGGTCGCATACGGTGCCGCCCTGTATACGGCTTTAAAGGGTGTCAAGGCGCTGGCCGCCGAGGGCATCACTTGTGATATCATCGATCTGCGCAGCCTGGTGCCCCTGGACAAGGCCTGTCTGCTGAGTTCTGTGCGCAAGACCGGTCGCTTGGTGGTTGTACATGAAGCCAACCGGTTCTGCGGCTACGGCGCCGAGCTGGCTGCTATAGCCGCAGAAGAAGCATTCAGGGACCTCAAGGGTCCCATCCAGCGGGTGGCCGCACCCCAGATCCCGGTGCCAGGCTCTCCTCCCCAGGAACAATTTTATAAGCCGAGCGCCGAGAGTGTGGCGGCAGCAATCCGTGCCGCCATCCGGGGATGATGCCGGATAGACTTGCTGGATCTGACGCGATCCATTTTTCCGGCGCCGTCACCCGCCTTGCGATGGGGTTCTGTTGGATCGCTCATTCTTTTTTATTGAATGGAATTAACCATTTTGCATGCTTCAGTATCAAAGTTTTAAGAGTGTCTCGGTGCTGTCAGTATAAGAGCGGTGCCCAAGGCAGCCCTTAACCTTTACTTCTTGACCAGTTCTACCCGCCGATTTTTAGCGCGGCCCTTTTCGGTTTTGTTGTCGGCGATGGGTTTTTTTTCTCCAAAGCCTGCGGCCGACAATCTTTGCTGGGCGATGCCCTGGGCCACGATGACCTGTACCACCGCCTCAGCCCTTTGCTTGGAGAGCTTCAGGTTGGCATCGTCGGCGCCCACATCGTCGGTGTGGCCCTCCACCAGGATATTCAGATCGGCGTGGTCGCGCAGCATGGTCACGATCTGGCGCACCACCGCTTCGCTTTCCGGGCGGATGACGGCCTTTCCCGTGTCGAAGTGGATGTAAAGGGCCACATGGCCGCTGCGGTTGAGCTCTTCCAGCATCCAATCGG
>PCSF01000281.1:0-4265 GCA_002771315.1 Desulfobacterales bacterium CG23_combo_of_CG06-09_8_20_14_all_52_9
CCCCGGCCAAGTGAGCTGCGTTGTGTTTACATTGGGGTGCAACTTTCATTGCCCGTATTGTCACAACCCGGATCTGGTCAAGGAAAAACCGGTTCAGGGTCTCTTTAAAGAAGAAGACCTTTACGCGTTTCTTAAAAAGCGGAAAGGCTTACTCGACGGCGTGGTCCTCTCCGGGGGAGAGCCGACCCTTCAAAAGGATCTTGCCCGGGTATGCCTACAGATCAAGACCCTCGGTTTTTCGGTGAAACTCGATACCAACGGCGGTCAACCCCAAGTCCTGAAAACGATCCTGGAGGCGGGGCTTGCGGATTATGTCGCCATGGATATCAAGACCGATCCGCACCATTATGCCCCCGCCATTTCATACAAGGATCCGGCCCATGACATCCTTGAAAGTATTCGCCTGATTATGGGGTCCTCCATCTCCTATGAATTCAGGACTACCTGTGTCAAACCGTTTGTTGACGAACCGATTATGGAGCAAATCACTCAGATCATTGAAGGGGCAAGGCTTTATGCCCTCCAGCATTTTCAGCCCAACCATCTTTTAACCCCCGAATTCTTCAAAGACACAACCCCGGGATTCGATCCGGAGGGTATGGGCCGCCTGTTGGCGGTCGCCGCCCCGAATGTTCAATCCTGCATCATCCGATGATCTCGGGGATTCGTTCAGGCGCACATTCCTGTTAAAGAAGCAAAAACGATGGTTATAGACCGGTTTGATGTGGCTGCGCACGCGGATTGAAATGGCGGACAGGGATTTGAGAAATACCGGGGCGAGAGATGCCTTTCCTATGCCCCGGTTACGAGGTTGAATTCAGGAAAAACCGTCGCTCTTTCCATTTATCAAATTCGTACGGCAAAATCCTTAAAATTTCGGGACCGGACATGCTGTAGAGATCATAGGTTAAATCGAATTGCTGGAGAACATCAATGAATCGGAATAGATTTCCGGGATTTTTTCTAAACGATGACCCCGGTTTCGGTCTTTGGCGCTTAACATCAAAGTAAAGCAAATAAGCGGCCTCCATGATTCCTTTATTCGATATGAAATTCTGTCTTTGTGCGAGTTGGTGATGGAAACCGCTTTCCACATTCAGCGGCGTATGGAGCAATAAGGCGGAAAGTTTGTCTTTCAGTCCGTGAATCGTGTAAACGAGATAAGCGCCGCACAACAGATGATTGTGACCGTATCGGTATCCCGGCTCTAAAATATGGCGATAGTCACGACCGGGTCTGCGCATGCCGTTTTTTTCCAGCGGACAGACTTGTTCGAAGTAAAACAAGGACAGCCAGCTCCACAGATGCACGTCGGTTTCGATCGCATCTGTTTTAATACCGGACAATACACCGTCGAGATAGATTGCGGCCTCCAGGCGGCTGTTGAAGTGCCGATCGGAGACGATGACACCGTTCTCGACGGTTTCAGAGTGTTTGGGATCATTGAGCAGAAGGTGGGGCGGTGGGTCTTTGGTGCCGGAGTGCAGGGCGGACAGGTAGGAGCGGAACTCCTCAACCCCTTTATCCGTCAATCTGCGGATTTTAGTCTCGGAAATCATTGCGTCCCCTGGACCGACTGATTGAACTTTTCCAGCATCGAAAAGTCGGCACAGAACAGATCCACCGCTTTTTCAATCCAAACGACCTGCTCCGATTTGGGTCCGATGGGCGGAGCGGTCGAACCCATCAGGCTGCAAGCGTGTTTCAGCCACAGGCTTTGCCAATCGTCGTCACAATCCGGATCGGTGTGCTCGTCTTCGATGAGGATGCGGGTCAGTATTTGGCGATATACCTCGGGATAAACCAAGGCCAGAAATTTGGCTTCGGATCCGGCAATCATGGCAATGCCGTCCACATGCTGGTTCAGTCGCAGCACCGGCCAATCCCCCTCGAGGTCCAACAGCCAGACCTTGTTTCCCAGGTCATCGAACTCGACATACAACAGAGATTGACTGCCAACCGGAACATCATCGACGCTTTCCGGTCGGATCTTATCCATCGCAGCCAGGATTCGACCGTGCGCGGTGGTTTTATCCACCACCTTCACCCGAAACAGTGGAACGGCTGAGTGGGAAAATTTGTACAGGGTGCGGTCGGATGGAACGGTGCGATGGGCGATGGTCCCGAAATCAAAGCGCCGGAATCCTGAGCGGTGGTAGGCCTCCACATAGACATGGGCATCGGCGGGCAACGGGAGGTGATCCAATTGTAGGGCAATATTGAAACAACGATAACCGTTGAGGTTGCGAAAAAGATCGATCTTAACACTGGACCGCTTGATCGTCTTGCGGCCGGTATAGTTAAACTTGCGAATCATGCACAGTCCAATCAGGGAAAAGTCTTGATCCGCAGATCGCGGTGCATGTCGAAACCCGTCACCGAAATCCGGAAGTCCATTTCTTGCACCTCAAGATGAATCACGTTGTGTTTGCTTAAAAGGATGCGGGCGCCATACAAGGCGATCCGGATCGGCGGTGCGGCGACGTCGAAATCCAGCGGCGTGTATTTCTTAAAGGGATTGCCGCTGCGGACCTCATAGGCCATCCGGACAATAATATTCTTGGGTAAGATTTCCGCGTTGGCTTTGGGGGTCAAACTGAAACCCTCTTTGATGGCGGTCAGCTGCAGCGGCTTGGATCCGAACACCCCGCTTATCGGTTCTTCATGGGTGCCTTCTTGATCGCCCGATACATTGGGTTCTCGGCCTTTGCCTCCCGGCTCTTCTGCTGCGATGAACGGAAGTGAAAAAATGTGTCGTAGCAGGTTCTCGTCACGTCCTTTTTTCGGCTTTGTTAAAATCTTGACCAATTCCCGGGGGCTTGACTTCACATAATCCAGGGTCGCCACACCGAGCCGATAACATTTCTTGAACCTCTTGTTGTTGCGCTCCCAGTCTGTATGAGCCGGATTTTCGGCATCTCCTAAAAATGAGGAAAGCGCCGGATCGGTAATAGACACAATGGCTCGAATCCCCTTGTGTTTCAGAGAGGTCACCTCCGGTATGGTGATACCCTGACGAATAAAATAATCTTCAGCGCGCTCCAGAGTCTCATCGCGCTCAATAAAAATCGAAAAACCGGATTGCCGGAACGCCTTACTGTCGCTTCGTTGAATACTGACCGGAACATGAAAAGCCAGCCGCTTGCCTTCGGCAAAGTGCTGTTTGATCCGCTCCAACTGTTCGGAATCGAAGAGGTCCTCTCTGAGCTTAGGGGCGCGCCCCGGCTCAGGCATCTTCAACGGAATCAACGTATCTTCGGTTCGTTTGATGGCCCAGCGGGCCAAATCCAGGCGCCCTATAAGATCCTTGAAACAGGTTTCTTTCAATAATGCATCCATAGTGGATGCATTGATTTTATAATTTTTCAACGAGTCTTTGATTTTAACGACCAACTGTCCGGAAAGGATCGGGTAAAAGTAATGCGTGATAACCGACCAGATACAGTTGAGCGTTTTGATTTCTTTGTCGGGATAAGTCACCAGCAACGACAAACCCGGTTTGCCGAGGCGATTGAACAGGAACTGCCTGGAAAACCCGGCAATGTAGCTCTCATCTTCGATCGGAAGCGCCAGATCATCCTCAAAAACCCCGAAGTATCCGTAAGGCGCATAACGGATCCCCTTGATTCTGTGAATTCTCAACACGGATTGTCCCATGAGGAGGGCGCGTCCATCATCCTCGCGAACGGTCAAGCCGAAAAAGGTATTGATGCGGGATGCCGCCTGAAAAACGGTTTTACCGAGTCCCCAGCGTCCGCGATCGGTACTTTCTTTCCGGGTTCGACCGATATTTCTCCAGAAGTAATAGAAATCATTGCGTTTTATATCATCATCCAAATCATCGTACTGAGATATATCGCCCTGGAGGCCGTGGGTTCCATAATCTTCGATCAACATGTAGTCAAACGGTTCGCGAGAAAAGGGATGGCCCTGCAATCCGGAATGCTTGGCCGCAAGGTGCGGGCCAAGGTCATTAAGATATTGCTGTTTGTCCGGATCAGACTGGATGTCGGAATCTGAGCAAAAGGAGAAACAGACGGTCACCGGCCCTGTGCCGTCATCGGCATCCAGAGAATTTTGTATGGATTCTCGCACCAGTGCGTCGTTGATACTGCCGATGGCTTCCGTGGAAAAGAATTCTCCTTCGATCGGGTCCACATTGATTTCACCCGGTCTCATTTGACGGAACCGCCATTGGGGGGATCGCTTCACTGTAACACGGCGTATTATTTATCGATTTTGGTGGAAAAATCAGGTCTTGAAGC
>PCSF01000281.1:4320-23720 GCA_002771315.1 Desulfobacterales bacterium CG23_combo_of_CG06-09_8_20_14_all_52_9
ATTCATTCGCCGTTTTCTTATCCCTGCAGTAGCATAAAAAAAGGAATATCCATCGCTTGCGGGCGGGAACAGAAGTTAGAAAACACTAAGACCGTATTGAAAAGATTCTAAGGCCGGGTTTAAAGAATTGCCGAAAGCAAAAACGAACGCCCCGATTGAGCGTTGTGGCTTAATCGGGGTTAGAGATGGTATCATCGACAATGTTACTCGAAAAGGCCTGCCGATCGCAGGTGGATATAACCTCACATAGGCGATGCTTTTCGTGAACATCGCCGCGTTTGGATCTCACTGATATTGAGGCGCCACGCTGCCATTAGTACTTTCTGTCCCCTCGGCCCGGGTCTCGCGAAAATCCTGATCCGGGGCGACCGCCTCTGCCGGAACCGCCTTCCCGTTCCTTCTTTTCTCTGGCTTCGCTGACGGCAATGATCTTACCCCGAAGGTCTCCGCCGTTGAATTGCTCAATGGCTTTTCGGGCATCCTCCTCGGTTTCCATTTCCACAAACCCAAAGCCTTTGGTTCGGTTGGAATACCGGTCTTTAATAATTGCCACCGAAACAACTTTGCCGACTGTTGAAAAATTATGGTTCAGGTCCTGTTCCGTGACTTCGTCTGACAGGTTCCCGATGTAAAGCTTCTTATTCATTGATTGATCCTTTCCTGAGGCATTTATCCGAGTCTTCGAGGCGTGAAGTTTTTAAAAAAGAGCAAAACATCAACGACTGAGAGTCCGGATATCAAGGGAAAATAGGGCGCTCCGCCGACTGAAGGCCGGAGCGCCGTTTCAAATGGTTAGGTCTACAGAGCCTTTACATTGGCTGCTGACGGGCCCTTCGGCCCGTTCTCTAACTCAAAACTGACGGACTGGCCCTCTTGCAGGGTTTTGAAGCCGCTATCCTGGATTGCGCTGAAATGCACAAACACATCGCTTCCGTTGTCAGCTTCGATAAAGCCGAAGCCTTTGCGCTCGTTAAACCATTTAACTTTGCCTTGCATCATCGTTTTCATCCTCCTTTCCTATATTTTTAAAAGGGCGGATAAAAAGACGGAAAAAAAACCACCACACTTTGGAGGGTGTGGTGGCTAAACCATACTTTACAAAATGTTTTCATCCAGCCTTCAAAGCACCCGGATCGCTCTGGAGTCCTGCCGATGCTTAAATTAAGATGTAATACCATTTGCCCCACGGGTCAACTATAATGTTTATTCTTTGCAAATAAAATTGATAGATTCGCACGAAGGCCACTGTCGTGCAGAATTGTCTCGCAGACGGTTTGGGCTGGATCAAAGCTGCCACGTCGCCCTGGAACGGTTCGGGGCGCGTCTTTATACAGTCTCTTTTTTCTTCGAACAGATATCGGCATCCAGTGGCATGCCGTGGTCTTTGGATCAGGTTCAAACCGTTGATCTATTCTCAGGATACCTTTTCCGGTTGACGTACATCATAAAGATGCTTATCTTATAACTTTCTAAAAAATCAGGGAAAACAAAATGGCATCCCTTTCCTTACATCTCGTTGGCGCGGCAGGCTCCGGAAAATCCATCCTTTTCGATGCGTTGACGGAAACCCCCGCCGGCCCGTCCTTTGTGCACAAAGGGGAGGTCCGGATCGGTTCGGCCAAGGTCCCGGATCTTAGGTTAAATCACCTGAACGATATCTACAAACCTAAAAAATTTGCACCGGCGGAAATCGTCTTTGTGGATCCGGAACTGAGGCAGAAAAACCGAAACGGCGGTTCTTTCATGGCCGAAGCCGATGCATTCGTGATGGTGGTTCAGGCATTCGGCGAAACGGATTATACGGGAAAGCCGATCGATCCGCTGTCCCAAATGGAGAACCTTCTGCTCGATTTGGTGCTGACCGATTTGGAGCGGATCGAACGCCGCCGACAAAAAGCGGAAAAAGAAAAGCGGGCCGGGAAAACCCTCTCGCTCCTTGAATCCAGATGGTTGGACCGCTGCCAGTCGCAATTGGAGTCAAACCGCCCTCTTCTGGGAATGGATTTCACACCGGAAGAGGAGACGATGGCTCAGCCCTATTCTTTTGTTTCCATAAAACCCCTGATCGTGGTTGCAAATGTGGCAGAGGACAACCTGAATGGGGTTGGCCTGGAGCCGCTGAAGGAGCGGTGTCGGGAACTCGGAGTGGAATGCCTGCCTCTATGCGCCACCCTGGAAGCTGAAATCAGTCGTTTGGATCCGGGAGAACAGGCTGCCTTTCTTAAGGATTATGGTCTTTTGGCACCGGCTAAAGACCGTCTGATCCAGGCGGCCTTTCGTATGCTGAATCTGATCAGTTTTTTCACGGTCGGAGAAGATGAGGTCAAGGCATGGACCCTCAGGTGTGGCGCCACCGCACAAAAGGCGGCGGGAAAAATTCACTCCGATATCGAACGAGGATTCATTCGTGCCGAGGTCGTGTCCTTTGAGGATTTTCAAACAGCCGGTTCACTCTCAGCCTGCAAAGGGCGCGGCACCCTGAGGCTTGAAGGTAAAGAATATTTGGTCCAAGACGGGGAAATCGTCCATTTCCGGTTCAATGTATAAATATGTCATCTGCTGCTGGAACCGCATCCTTGCATATCAAAAAAGCGCTCCGACCCTTAGCCCTATCATAAACCCGGGGAAGAAATTATCAGGCACGGATTCGGATCCTTTCAAGTTTTACTGTACTTTCTTCCATCTTCTTCGCTTTGTCTTCGTATCCCGGCTTTCCGATCAGGGCAAATATGGCGGTCTTGTATGACTCCACCCCGGGTTGAATAAACGGATTATGCCCGAGGAGGTATCCGCTGATGGCCACGGATCGTTCCATCATGTAATAGAGTTGCCCGATGTTGTAGGCGTTCCTCCTTGGAATCTCCAGGGTCATGTTGGGAACCCCCCCCAGGTAATGGGCATAGGCCGGTCCTTCCACTACTTTGGCGTTCACGTAATTCATGTCCAGCCCCCTGTCCGCAAGGAAGTTGAGGCCGTCCGAGTCCTCCCGGTCCTGCGGGATTCGTACACGGTTGTCATGCTCCTTCAGGAATAATAAAGTTTCGATGATGTTTCGCTCCCCCTGCTGGACCATCTGGCCGTTGGCATGGAGCTTTTCGGAATAGAGGGAAGGCGATACCCACAATCCTTGCCCTCTGTGGCCCTCACTCTCCGGAAAAAGCTGCTCCATCCATCTTGCCACGGGATACAGGGGGAAAGCATTGGTCGCCACGACCTCGATCTTTTTCCCCTTGGCCCATGCCGTGTATCGCAGGCCCGCATGCACAAGAGCCGGATTTTCCCAGAATTCCTTTCTCATGGCGGCAAGCCGCATATTTCTGAATCCTTCCGCAAACTCGCCGATGTCGATGTTGGCCATGGCAAGCCCCACCAGACCCACATCGGACAGGACCGAGAACCTCCCGCCGATATCATCCGGAACGACGAAAGTGCGATAGCCTTTCTTTTCGGCCAGCTTTCGAAGAACCCCTTTCTGCCGGTCCGTGGTGACAAGGATGAACCGGTCGGCTTCTTTCCCGAGATGCTCTTCCAGGAGCTGTTGCATGATCCTGAAGGCAATCGCGGTCTCCGTGGTCGTGCCCGACTTGGAGATCACGTTGATTGCGATCCGCTTTCCTTTCAGCATGTCCAGGGTGTCCCTGAAATAGTCAGGGTCCATGTTCTGGCCGAGAAAATACATCTCAGGCGCACCCCCCCTCTCCTCTCTGCTCAACTGATTGAAATAGGTGTGCGTAAGAGCCCTGAAAGTGGCCTCCAGCCCCAGATAAGAACCGCCGATCCCAAGCGAAACGAAGGCGTCTATCTCGCTGCCCAGTGTCCGGGCCGCCGCGATGATCTCTTCCAGGTGCTTTTTGTCAAGTTTCTCCGGCAGGTCCTTCCACCCGGTCATGGGAATACCGCCGTCGCAGATGTCACCCTTCCCCTCCTCGAGCATCCGGTTCGCTTCCAGAGCCCTCGGTCTGATCTCTTCTACGTCCTTCCGGTGGATGGAAGTCCCTTCGGGGCTGTCGAACATAAAAGTCACATCCAGGGTCAGGGTGTTGGCCTCCTTGAAAGAAGGCGATCCAAAGGGGGCCTTTTCCCCCCGCCCCCGGGCAGCCTGTTGTCGGGTGGTCTGATTCTCTCCAAAACCGGTGAGTTTTATTCTCTCCATTTCTACCCCCTGGCCTTTTTCCCAGATGCCGCTGATCTTCTGAAACATTTTTCCGTTGTTGCCGCTGCTGCAACCAAATAAAACGGAAAAGAGCATTATAGTCATACTCCAGAAAATGCTGTGAAAATTGTCGTAATAAATACTCGGTTTACAAGAACGGCGCCGGCCCTGTTTACAGCTTATAAGTTGATCACCTTGTCGGCCAGTTGCATAGCGGTGACAATATCCAGCATATTAGTGGTCTCACCTACCCGTTTTTTTTCCAACAGCTTAAAATAATTCAGACAAGTTCCGCATACCAGGATTTTCAGCCCATCTTGCTCGAGGCTTTTTAAATCCTCCAGAACCTCGGATCCTTCGATGGCCAGCTTCACGCCATTGTTCACCAGGACCAACCTCCACAAATCCGGCCCCATTTCCTTTAGGGTTCGGATTAAATTAATCATCAATTTCTTTCCTAAAATATCGTCACCTGAACCCATGCGGTCGGCTGTGCACATGACCAGGATTTTTTTAGCTTGCGATTCTTTTTTGTGGATGGCGGCCTCTCCGGGCATGGGGGCCTCTTTGAAACGACCGATAACAAGATAATCTTCCCCCTCGTTTTCCAAAACCGTCTCGAAGCCCTGGGATTCCAGAAAGCGTTTGACATTTTGCTGGGATGCCGGGTTGTCGACTCTAACCTTCACGGCGGCAGGTTTTGCTTCCTGAAGCGCGGCCCGGGTCTGCAATACCGGGGCCGGACAAGCCAAGCCCCGTGCATCGATTTCTTTCATATCATTTTCCCCATCGAATCTTTAAAGGACCGATAAAATCTCACGTCCGTCTGAAGCCACCTCTCCGATGATCGTGGCGGAAGTAATATTTGCGTTTCGGAGCTCATCGATCAACGCCGGACCTTTTACGGCATCAAGGCTGATCAGCAGTCCTCCGGAGGTCTGAGGGTCAAAAAGCACGTCCTGGAGTACAAGCTCGACGGAACCAGAGAACTCAACTCTTTTCTTAAAAAAATCTCGGTTCTTATGGGCCCCGCCCGGGATCAGCCCCATGGCGGCAAAAAAGAGCGTATCGCGGATCACAGGCACCCGGTCTGAAAAGAGTTTTACATGCATACCGGATCCGTCCATCATTTCCGTCAGGTGCCCCAAAAGCCCGAAGCCGGTAATGTCGGTGCACGCATGAACGTCAAACCCCTTCATGGTCTCCGCCGCTCCCCGGTTGAGGGTCGCCATGATCCGGGTCACTTCCTGTATAAGGTCTTCCGGCGCCATGGCGGCCTTGATGGCCGTGTTGATAATCCCCGTACCAATGGGCTTGGTTAGTACCAGGCAATCCCCCGCCTTTAGATTCTTTTTCGTCAGCACCGCGTTCGGATGAATGAAACCCGTCACCGAGAGCCCGTATTTCAACTCCTTGTCCTCAATGCTGTGCCCGCCGATCAGGACCACATCGGCCTCTTTGATCTTGTCAATACCTCCCTCCAGGATGCTGCGCAATATCTCCAGGCCCATGTCCTTGGCCGGAAAGGCCACCAAGTTCATGGCGGTCTTCGGCGTTCCCCCCATGGCGTAGACATCGCTGAGTGCGTTGGCCGCAGCGATCTGTCCAAACGCGTACGGATCGTCCACTACGGGCGTGAAAAAATCCACCGTCTGAATGAGGGCCAGATCCTCCGACACCCGGTAGACGCCGGCGTCATCGGCACGATTAAGACCCACGATGACATTTTCATCGGTTGGAAACTTCATGCCGCACAATGCCCGGTCCAGATCCCCTGGAGCCAGTTTGGAGGCTCAACCCGCACCGGTAACCGTGGCGGTCAGTCGTATCCTGGTTTCTGGGCTCATGAGTCGTTTTTTCTTTCCTGGAATCCTTGTGTCGCAAGGGTTGATCCCAATGCTTGAATCGAATTCGCCTGGTTATAAATTCTAAATCGATACAAATAATCAGTCAAATTGATATTTGAAATGATAGAATCGATGCGGATTCAAAGAATCTATATCCTTATTAAGGATGAAGATTTCTGATCCACGATCTAAGTTTTTAGTGTTTTTCGTTATCAGCGGCCCCTTTTCAGGGGTTTTCCTTTGACCGGGCGGCATATTCCAGAGCCTTGGCCCGGATGACCGCCGGCGCTTTTTCGTCAAACTCCTGTTTGAGCTGAAGCAGAATCACCGCCGCGATGACCAGGACACCGCCGAAGATCTGCAGAGGCGAAAGAATTTCGTTCAAGAAGACGGCTGAAAGGATTCCGGCCACAATGGGTTCCAGGGTGGCGGTAATGCCGGCCCGGGCGGCCCGGATGAGATTGACCCCTTTCAGGTATAAACCGAAAGGAACCAGCGTTCCGAAAAGGGCGATATAGAGAATCCAGCCCCACTGGATCCAGGTATATTCATGAAAAAAGGCTTCCAGAGGGGGGTGGGCGATATTCCAGACCAAGGCCGCAAAAACAAAGGCGAAAAAGAGAACGGTCCAGGGATCGTACCGCCGCATGCCGTATTCCCCGTAAATGCCGTACCAGGCAAAAGCGATGGCCGATAAAATGGCACTCAACACGCCGGAAAGGTTCATGGACAAAATACTGAGATTGTAGGCGCCGACCACGAAATAGCAGCCGGTGAAGGCGCTCACCAGCGCCAGGGTGGTGGCCCGGCTCGGTTTCTCCTTCAAGAACAGGGCGGAATAGATCACGATGAAAAAAGGGGCCATGTATTGAAGGAGAACCGCCGTCGCCACATTGATCTTGCTGATAGCATACAGATACGTAAACTGGACGCCGGCCATCCCCACCGTTCCGAAAAAGATAAAATACCCAATGTCCTTGATCGATATCCTCAAAAGCGACGGCCGCAAGGCCGCCAGCACCCCAAACAGGATTCCCACCGAAAGGGTTAAACGAAGCTGGACCAGTTGAAAAGGGGTGATTCCGGAATTAAACAGGAACTTGGCGCTTGAACCTGACACCCCCCACAGGAGTGCGGCGATGATTACGAAAATATATCCCTTCCTAAGATGTTTTTCGAACCCCGTAGTATTCATGCCTCGATCAAGCCCCGCTCCCCGATGTTTCCATACCGATGGTAGGTATCACAGATGCTCTGGTTTTGCACATACTGGAGCAGCTCGATGCGCCCCTCCATCATGACCGGAGTTCGGGATATATAGAATCCGGTTTGCGCTGCTGACTCGCGTACTTTCATGGGAACCCGATCTTCTGCCGCATACCGCATCCGCTGAATCTGTCCCATGGAATCTGTCAGCTCCTCGTCGCTTTCGATAAGAATCGGACAGTGACGGACAAACGGCTTGCCCTTTCTTCCGGTAAGAAATCGGGTCACATCGTTCTCCAGCCCGGTGGGGATGCTGACCATAGTCCTGCATCCCGCTATCTGAGACGCGGTAATCCTGCCTAATGCCTCGAAAAGGGTATCGGCAGGGTGCAGCCGAATGACAACCTCCCCTGCCGGCAGGTAGCGGTGGACATTGTCCTGACCCCTCAGATGAAAAAAATCCTTCTCCTTTCCGAACTCCTGTTCCTGCCAATACAGGTAACTGCGGATGGCGCAGACGGTCTTTTTCAGATCATCCGCAAATTCATCGCCCTGCCCCCATTCGATGGCCGAGTGTAACCTTTGGGCCGCGTGAAGCAGATGATGGCTTCTTTTAAGGGCATCGATTTCCGGCGGTCCGGTTTCGGTAAACGTCATGAACTGCGATGGATAGTTGGCGTATCCGACCTTGATGGCGGCCCCTAAGGCCGACTTTCCCATCCCGCCGAACGGTTGTCGTAGGACCACGGCTCCGGTGGTACCCCGGTTGATATATAAATTTCCGGCGCGGATCCCTTTCTTCCATTGTTCATGCTCCCGTTGGTCCAGGCTTTCCAGACCGCTCGTCAGACCATAGCCGGTCCGGTTGACCAGTTCGATGGCTTCCGTTAGATCTTTCGCCTCCATTACCCCGAGAACCGGACCGAAAAACTCGGTCATATGGGTAAAGGAACCGGGTTGAACATTGTATTTGATTCCCAGCGTCCATAGATGGGGATTTCCGCCGATGTTTTTCGGTTTGAGAGCCCAGGATTCCCCCGGTTCCAGGTGGGTCATGGCCCGTTTCAAATCCCCTTCCGGAGGACGGATCAACGGGCCCATCTTGCTGGTGAAGTCCCAGGCCGATCCCACCGGAAGGCTTGTGACCGCATCCACCAACTGCGCCATGAATTTCTCACTTCGGTAAATCTCTTTTTCCAGAATTAAAAGCGAAGTGGCGCTACATTTCTGCCCACAGTTGCTGAAAGCTGAATGGACGACATGGGCGATGGCCTGATCCCGGTCCGACATGGCTGTCACAACGGTGGCGTTCTTCCCGCCGGTCTCGGCGGCAAGGTACAGATCCGGACGATGCCGCAAGACCGTAAGACCGGTCTGTGTGCCGCCGGTCAGAATCACGAAATCGACATCCGGATGCCCGGTCAATTTTTTCCCGCACACATCTCCGGAACCGGGAAGAAACTGAAGGGTATTCCGGGAGACCCCGGCCTCCCAGAAACATTGACACATCTCCCAAGCCACCAAAACCGCGGATGAGGCCGGTTTGAAGAGAACCGTGTTTCCGGCTGCCAGTGCGGCCGCGATTCCTCCGGACGGGATGGCGATGGGAAAATTCCACGGAGAGATCACGGCACCCACACCTTTTCCGCGAGACTTCAGGTTCGGTATGCGGGAAAAGGTCTGCACGGCATACGGATAGTATTCGGCGAAATCGACGGCCTCACTCACCTCGGGATCGGCTTCGGTGAAAACTTTTCCGGTATTGGCGGCCGCCGCGCCGATGAGATCGGTCCTGGCCCGACGAAGGGCACAAGCTGCCCTGGAGAGGATCCTGTGGCGCTCGTCAACGGACAAGGTTCTCCAGCCGTCGGGGTCCTTCTTGGCTACGGCCACCGCCCGAAGGATATCGGCTTCACCTGCGGCGGCATATCGAGCCACGCAGACACGTTCGGGTAATACATTGGGATCGAAACAATCCTGGATCTTGCTGCCCTTATGGATTTCTCGCCCTCCTACGACCAGTGGGATATCTATTGCCGGATCACCCGGCTTCTTTTGCCATTTACTCCGAATGACCTGCGCCCACTGCTGATTGGCCGAAAGAGACCAGTCGGTATCGGGTTCATTTGAAAAGACTCTCTCATGGAACGTCCCCTTCGGCTTGTCATAGATTTCGATATTGCGGTTTTGAGTCCGATGGGGCGTCGATCGAACCGTATCCCGGATTGTAAGGGACTGAAGGAACAGCCTTTTCAATGTTTCCCAGGCTTCTGACCGGGTGTCCAGATGGAAGGAGTAGCGCAGGAAATTGTCCGGAGCCGTGTTTTCATCCAGGCGTCGTATAAGATACGCGATGGCATTGATGAATTGGTCCCGGGTCGCCACGGGAGCATACAGAACCAACTCTTCTCGGCTTTCCGCAATGGCCCTGCGAACATGATCGGCCATTCCCTCCAGCATCTCGAAGGAAAAATAGGGTGTCACCCCATTTTCTTTGGCCAGCCTATAGGCATAGGCCAGTTCGAAGAGATTATGGGATCCGATTCCCAAATGAACCGCCCGGGCATTCTCCGGGTTCAACCCATATTCCACCATCCGTTTGAAATTGGCATCCACATCCAGTTTATTGTCGTAAGGCGCCTGCGGCCAGTCTCTCAGAGCGGACTCCACCATCTCCATTTCCATATTCGCCCCCTTGACCACACGGATTTTGATGGGGCTCCCACCACGATTGATACGGGTTCTGGCCCATTCAGTGAGCTCCTGTTGGATGGAATAGGAGTCCGGGAGATAGGCCTGGAGGGCGATGCCGGCCGAATGGTTTAGGAAGGTCTCCTGATCCAGCGTCTTCTTGAACGCTTCGGCCGTGATTCTCAGGTCCCGATATTCCTCCATATCCAGGTTGATGAACTTGGGCACGCCTGTACCGTCTTTTCGGATAAAGATGTTCTTTCCGGCAACTTCTAAAAGACGAGACATGCGTGAAACGATGGTTGTTACAGTCTCCTTGAAAGCCAGGGGGTTGATCTGGGAAAAGAGGGTGGAAATCTTGATGGAAATATATTCGATTTCCGGGTTTTGCAGGTCTTTGAGATAGGTGAGCAGCCGGGTTTGGGCTTCCTTTTCTCCGAGCACGGCTTCTCCGAGATGGTTGATATTCATCCGGACGCCCTGTTCTTTGCGCTTTTGCAGGTGGGCGTATAACACATCCGGCTCTCCGGGGATGATGGCCCGACTGCTGCTCTGTCGCATCTTCTCGATCATCTTGGGAACCGATAGGGTCGGGAAATGCCTTCCCAATCCTAAAAACATCTGGACCAGAAGTTTTTCAACCCGGGAAAAGAAATCAGGAACGCCGTGAGCTTTGAGCAGCGTACTGATCTGATCGGCCACCCGTGCGGGGTCCTCGGACCGAAAACTGATATCGATGAGCCGAGTCAGGACCGCCTTGTCCATGGGGTGGGTTACCAGCCGCAACATCTGCTCCTGGATCCCCTTTTCCTCCTGGCTCAACAGCTCGTTGGCCCGGTTCTGCCAGGTTTCGGCCTGTGCAATGGCTTGCTGGAGGATTTTCGTTGTCATGGTGCGCCTCTCCGATTCAAGCAAGAAAAGTCATCCCAAGGATATTTTCCGTCTTCCTGTGTCTTGGGCTTTTAAAAAGATATTATACCAGAAAATTCGTTGGGGCGCACCGGCATTATTCGGTTTTCAGGAGCTTTTTGGGGGCAAGAGTACTATAAAGAGATTTTTCCGGGTTTTCAGCGAAAAATCCCTCGGCAGGCGAATAGATTGTGCCTGAATAACGATCGAAGCGGCTATCCGATAGTCCGTTTCACGATCCCGAGAAGTTTATCCGGATCAAAGGGCTTGCTCAGATAGGCGACGGCATCTTTGATCGCATGGTCGCCGTCGATTCCCGTGATGACGATAACCGGGGTATTCTTCAGGTCTTTGCTATATCTGAGTTTACGGTAGAACCGAGGGCCCCATTCATCGGGCATCTGCAGATCCAGGGTAATAAGATCCGGCTTTTCCTTTTCGACCACCTCCAACCCCTCCGTGCTGCTGGACGCAGTGCAGGTAGCATACCCGTTGTCCTCAAACAGGTTAACCAGATATTTCACGATCACCGGATCGTCGTCGATCACTAAAATTTTCTTTTCCATGACAGACCTCTTTCAATTTGATTTTGGGATCCTTGACGCTTGCTGCCTGAATGGACCATCACCGAACATGGCATTCGCCGCACAAGATCGGGGCTTTCTGTTGTTTTTCGTGGCATCCTTTGCAGTTGACATGGAACGCCTTCACGAGTGACGGTTTGTTCCCATCGGCCTCCGGTCCGTGGCAATCCGCACACCGCTGATCTTCGGACGACTCATCTTCCAGGAGTTTTCCGTCTTCATATACATGGTGGCATTCGTTGCAGTTCTCGATCCCGGCATTCTGGTTGTGGGCGTCGTGTTTGAAAACAGCCGCCGGTCTTTGCGGGTTCGTAAAAACACTCCGGTCGACCTCCGTCACGTCTTCCTGGGAATGAACGGATAATAACATAACAGAGGACAGGAAAAGAATCCCGGCGATGATGATCATCCCCTTTTTCATTTTGGTTCTCCTTAGAGTCATTCGGGTTTCTCCATGATCTTGTAAATGATATCCCCGAAAAATTTGATGTCCATGTGGAGGTCGTAGTAATCTTTAATGTCTTTCAACCCGCTATGACAGTTATGGCAGGGGGCAATGATCACCTTTGCACCCCGGGTCCTGGCATCCATCAATTGTTCTGCCTTTACTCGGTTGCCCTTTACCCGCTTTAACTTGTAAGGGGGGCCGCAGTTGATGACTCCGCCGCCCGCACAGCAGCAATAATTGTATTCCCGGTTCGGGTACATCTCGATGACAGTTTCACACAGGGCATGGGCCACATATCGCAATTTTTCCCCCAGACCGCCTCCCCGAACCACGTTGCACGGATCATGGAGCGTGACCGGCTCTTTGAATTTTTCCTTAATGGGAATCCGGTTTCCCTTGAGCAGTTCGTAATAAAAATCGATGGCATGAACGATGGGGATAGGCGGTTGGCTCCATCCCAGCCAACGGTTCCCGGTATCGTATACCGATCGGAAGGCATGCCCGCACTCGCCCATGACGATCCTTTTTACGCGCAGCCGCGAAGCCGTCTCGAAATGGGTTCTTTTGATGCGCCCCATGATCTCGTTGTCGCCGGTGAACATGGCCATGTCGCTGTTGTCCCACCCTTTGTCGGCGGGCATGGTCCAGTTCACACCGGCCACCTCCATGATCGCGGCGGCCTGATAGATGAGCTGAGCCTGGAATTTGGGCTCGGGCGCGATGACCGAATACATGATGTCGGCGCCTTCCTTTTCCAGAGGGATCCTGAGTTTCGGGAACTCTCCGCGGGCTTCTTCCTCCTGCCATTGCAGGGTATCCGGCCATTCATCCCCCTTGACCCACATCTGGTTCATGGTGACGCTGTGGCTGTGCACCGTGTCCTGAATGTAGCGCGGGGTGACTCCCAATTTGTGACAAATCCGTCTCACCATGCCGATCAGGTAGGCGATATCGATGCCGAAGGGGCAAAATTGCATGCATCGACGGCATTGATTACATTCCGTATGGGCGATTTCGACCGCCCGGCGGATAAATTCGGGGCTCACCCTGCCCTTTTTCCGGATCATTTCCCAAATCGTCTGCTTTATCTTGCCCACCGGCGACCATTTGGGGTCCTTATCGTTGGACATATAGTAATGGCAAGCCTCGCTGCAAAGACCGCAATGAATACAGGTGCTGACATAGGTCTTGAGGCGAGCTCCGGTCTCTCCTTTGAGAACCTGGTTGATGACCTTTTCGATTTTATCTTCCGTGAGTCTCGATATGCCGACATCAATGCCTTCGTCGACGACTTTCTGTTCTTCTACTGGATTTTTAGTAGCGGGTTCCGCCATGATATCTCCTCCTTATTCCGGATCGTCCGATGATGGAACGTCGAAATTCCACCGGCATTTAAAACGGCTTTTCAATAATCTTTTGACTTTCGAATAACGCCAAACTCCGATCCCATGTACGCCCGCGTGAAGGGTGAAAATAGCATGTGGCTCAATCGGGTAAACGGGATCGCAACCAGCATCACCTCTCCTGCCAGAACGTGCAGGATCATAAGGATCGGATATCCGAACCATTGGTGATAGGCCAAAAAACCCGTAATAAAAGGTGCCGCGACGATCCCTAAAATGATATAATCGGATACGAAAGTGACAAATTGAACCTCACGTTGCGTCAGTCGCCGGACCAGGAAAAAGACACAACTCGCCATTACGATCAAGGTCATGATGTCCGCTGATCCATCGGGCAATGTCCACCAGCGGATATTCCATGATTCATCCCATAGGGTTACATGAGCCAGCAGAAAGATGGGGGAAACGAACAGGCAGATATGAAAAGCGAACGTGACCACGGTTAAAACCGGTTTTCGCCGCCAGTTATAGGTCGCAAAGGGCGTAATCCAGTGCAGGATGGATCGCAGACTGTATTTTAAACTCATGTAAGTGAAAATAAAGGGTTCCTTTTTTTTCACTTCGGCGATCATGGCGATCACCCGATAAAGGCTTCCCCCGATGAAAAGGATGAACGCCACCCAGGCCAACGGGCCGCTAACAAATTGATAGATATCGTTCATGGGTCACCCCCTTAACCTGTGATTTCCGTTACCGGCAGGATGCGCCGTAGGTACCGGCCGTTTTCCACCGTTCTCAGTAAAATCTTTTCGCCGTCCGGGCTGAAAACCGGATCCCATGCTGCATCGCATTCTTTGGGCCAGATTCGATCGTTGACAACTACGGTGTATTTACCTCTTTTTTCGACTTTCGCGCCGACTTGTTTATTGTCGGGACCAATGACCGGCTTCCAGGCCATGTCAAACGTATCTTTCCAGGGGGAGCCGTTAACGACGATTTTCCATTGATCTCCTTCTTTGGCCAATGCCGCAATCGTGGATCCGTCCGAAGAAACGACTAAATCCGAGACCATGGTGCCGAATGTCACAACCCAAGGTTGACCGTTTACGGCAACGGTCCATCGTCCGTATTTAGGGGAAACGATGGCGGCCAGCGTCTTGCCGTCAGCATTGAAGGTCTGATGCCAGACTTGCAGGAATCTTTGATCCCAAAGAAATTCTCCATCCTGGGATAGAGTCCATTTGCCTCCTGTTCGGACGGGAGCGATCACGCTTCCGGTGACCGGATGGATAACAGGCTGCCAGACGCATTGGAAGGTCTTGTCCCAAACCTGCCCATTGACGGCGATGGAATAGTCATAAAGGCTCGTCCGGACCTCTGCAGCCAGCTTTGTCCCATCCGGGCTGATCGCCATGTTCCAGAGATTCACAAATCGGGTATCCCAGGCTTGCCCGTCCAGTGCGGCGGTGAAGCATCCTTTCTGAAACTTGTGGATCTCTCCTTCACCGAAGTCTTCCACCTGGACCACCGCGGCGGTTTTGGACCCGTCCGGGCTCATGGCAAAATAGGTCATGTTCTGGAAAGTTGTTTCCCACGGGTTTCCGTTTAACGCCATGCAATATTCTCCGTCTGCCTGGGCGGCAACGGCGATGTTTTTCCCGTCCGGACTGAACAGGGTATTCCAGACATACCCAAATTTTTTTTCCCAAGGGACCCCGTTGACGGCTACGGTCCATTCGGCCGTATCCGAAACCAGTGCCGTGAGGCGTCCATCCGGTGCGTATCTCAGATACCAGATCTTTTCGAACGGGTTTTCCCAGGTTTCTCCGTTGACGCAAACATTGAATTCCCCCTCGTCGATGTTCACGATAGCGGCCACCTGTTCTCCATCGGGACTGGCGTATGGCTCTTCGACCCAACTGAAATTTTCCTTCCACGGATCGATGGGAACCGCTTTTTCCTTTGTTTCCCAGTCCCAGTTGCTTCGATCAATCATATTTCCTCCTTAATAAAAAAGCTGCGATGCAATCGCTTCTATTCATGGCATCGGCTCCGCCACAAGCAGCCAGGCTCCGGCGGGTTCGTTCAACAGGTAATGGGCGACGCCGAGCTTTCTTTTTTGCCCATCTGCTGCCTGGATGTAGACCACTTCCGTCCGCGGTGCGGATGGATCCTTCAATGCCCGCTTGTTGTTGTTGGAGATCACCATCCCCAGAGAGTCGGGGTGATAGATCTGTTCAATGCCCATTCCCACCATCTTCATGGGTTCCAGGCCGCAAAGTTCGGCCCAATTCTCGTTTGCTCCCCAGAAAAACATGTCCTTGTAAACGGCGGCCGGATGGGCGATCTGGTAGATAAACTGGATCCGTGCATGATAGATCTCCCAGTAATATCGGCACGAGTGACATTTGTTCCCGAATAAGCAGGTACTGGCCTCTCTTCCGGTAAAACAAATTTCCACTGCGTTTTGGAATATGGCACATTCCCGGCAATCGACCCGGGGATCTGACTTCCCCGAAAATTCCCAGCACCTTTGTACGGATCTGAAAAAAGGGCCTCTCAGCGCTTTACCTTCAAGGATCTTCGGTATTTGTTGCCCGGTGGACTTCAAAAAAAAGACCAATTCGTCGATGGGAACGGCGTAGTTTCGACCGATACGGTTTGCTCCTAACTTTTTGGAACGGATCCAAAATCCGATGGTATTCCGGTTGACTCCGCATAATGCGGCTGCCTGCGAAACGGTTAGAGTTTTTTGTGCAATTTGCATGAGGGCAATGATAAAAACTTTCTTTCAGTTGCCTGTTTTGACAAAATTATTAATCAAAATATAATGTTGCTTAAAATACTTGGCTTGGTTAACAAAGCAAATTCTTTAAGTCAAGAATAAATTTTTCACCCCGCATGATCTGCGTCGGTTATTTGTGGCCGTGGGGGTGCTTTGTGCGGCATCCGCGTCAAATCCCGTCCCCTTTCTGATTCTAAAAACGTGCCGGAATCCCCGTCTCTGTTGATGGGATGACAAGTATATTGAATGAAAGGTCTTGTCAGCTTGTCTGCCGCATGTTATGGGGAATTTGTCTTAAAACCATCGCGGATTCATGCCGGGAGACAAACCCATCTATCGATAAAGAAGAAGGAGGGAAACCGATGACCAATACACAAAAAAGCAACGTCCTTGTCCTTGTATTGGCGATACTCTTGGCGGTGTTTTTACAGGTCATGTTCGTCTTTGCCGACCAAATGGATACCCCAAACCGGGCTGCGGCCAAGTTTGCAAAAGCATATTATGCGCTGGATCCATCCATGGGTGCGCTTCTTTGCAACGAGGCCAAGGAGAACGAGGAAACGGATATCGTCGATGAACTCCTTTCCAAGGCATCAGAGGAAGCACGTGTGCGAGGATTTGACAAGGGATACATGCGCAGCAAACTGGTCCATCTGGAAACCTACACTCACTATACCGATAAAGATAGCGCCACCGTTCGAATCACCGGCGCCCGCAAACGCATGATTCATCCGGTCTTCACCTGGGTCGCTCAGATATTTTTGCTTGGAGAAAGCTATCCGCTGGATCAGACCTTTAAAGTCGTCAGGGAACAAGATCGGTGGAAAGTCTGCGAGACGGAGCTTGCTTTGCCCGCGGTATAACCCTGTTGGATCGATAATAAAACGCAGAAGAAAGCCTGTTCGGGCAAGCGGACTCCCCCTCATGACACACCTTTGAATCCCATGGATCCGGTTTACACACAGATTCAGAGCCGCGCCAAGAAAATCATATCCCTCCATCCCCAAGCGGATTTCTATCGCCGCTGCCGTAAGGCCAATACATTATCCAAAAAACTTTTCGAAGCCGATCCTGTCATCTACCGGCTGCTGGATTTCCTGGCACAGCATCTGGAAAATGATTTCGGCCATGGGCTGAATCATGCCGTAAAAGTCTCACTGGACGCCGGCGCTCTGATGATTATCGAAGGGACCATGGCCGGATACGCAACAACGGAGATCCATCGAAAAACCTGCCTTGTGCAGTGTGCCGGTCTGCTGCATGACGTCAAACGAAAACAACGCGAGCATGCCGCAAAGGGGGCGATTTACGCCAGAAAAACCCTGAAGGCGTTTCCCTTTTCCAAGGAAGAGACGGAACAGATCTGCGGGGCCATCCGCAGTCATGAGGCCTTTAAAAAAAGTCCTCCCATCCGCGATCCGGAAGGCATCCTGATCGCGGACTGCCTTTACGACAGCGATAAATTCCGATGGGGACCCGACAATTTTGCAGACACCATCTGGGACATGGTATCTTTTTTCAAGACCCCCCTTCCCCAGTTCATCGACTATTATCCCAAAGGCATGGAACTGATTCAAAGGATCCGGCATACCTTCCGGACGCAAACCGGAAAGCGATACGGCCCTCAGTTCATCGATCTCGGGATTTCCATCGGAAACGAATTGTACGAAGTGATCCGCGCCGAGTTCGGCGGGTTCCTGTGAACCTTACCCTCACGGCTTAAGCTGTCCCGTAACGGCAACGGAATCCCGATTCCATTCCGCATCTTAAATTGAGCGTTTTGCAGCGCTCTCAAACCGGAATAGGTATTCCCGGATTCCGTTTCGGTAAATGAAGGATTTGATGGATGAAAAGGCATGCATCAACGCCATGACCTCCCGGTTTTGCCTCGGGTAGACCGGAAGGTGCAATCGGGGGATCGGCTTCTCCTGAAGCCGAAAGTCATCATCAACGCCAAAGGCGGTCACTGGGGTCTGGGGCCTTTGCTGGTCACCGGAGAGCACCACCACCATCCCCTCAGGCTTGATCCACCGGCTCATCACTTGCACCATGCGCAATGCCCAGACATTTTCCAGGTGATCCAGGAAATCCCACAACAGGATGCCGTCAAAGTGCGCCGGCGGATAATTCAAATTCCGCCAAGCCTCGTCCAGGGGGCGCTTTCGACTCAGCGCCTGGTCTAAACGACCGAACAGGTCGCAGACGCAAAGTCGACTGGCCCGATGGGAAAAAAATGCGATATTGGTGCCGATGATAGGCCCCAAATCGAGAAGACAGACTCTTTTTCTTTGACCCAACAGTTCTACGAAGAGCTGCAGGATCATACTGGTGTGCGTGGATGTATCGGGCCCGGACAACAAGTCGTCCATCAGGCGTTCACCATCGGGCAGGCTCAATTTGCTCTGCCGGCAGCCACCGACGGGGTGATGGTCGCCTTAGTCTCCTCACGGGCGGCTTTTCCAATAGCCGGAATCACCTTTTTGGTGTCTTTTTCCAACTCGATGATCGCTTTAAGAAAGGCCCCGTCTTCCACCGCAATGCTTTTGGCCTTGATTTCTCCGCTGAAATCGGCCTCTTTGGTGATTTTGACCTTCCCGGAGGCGAAAATGTTGCCAATCAGATGGCCACTGATGGTCACGTTATCGGCTTGTATCTCTCCTTCAAACCGACCTTTGGGGCCAACCATCACATGGTGTTTTTCCAGCGCGATTTTTCCTCTCATCGATCCCTCGATGATTAAATTTTCCTGTCCGCGGATATCACCCTCGATGGTGATATGCTCACCGATGATGGTTTTCCCCTCCTTCAGGGCCATCGGTATCGACTCGATCTCGATGTGTTTTTCCGTCGATTCGATGTTTTCCTCCGATTTGATGGTCTTGCGTCTTTCAAACATGGGAACCCTCCTTTTCTGGTAGCAATAACGGATCCTTCGAGCACGGGCTTCCTGTCATCCGAAACAGTCCCAGGTTGTCTTTCCCCCTCCATATCAAGCGATTCAATCCCTGTAAACCCGAGTTTCACTTCCCGTCACAAATACAAGCGTTTTAAGCGCTTAAAAAAAACACTTTCCGGAATTTTCAAAACTACGGGGTGATCTGGGACATCTCCTTCTTTCGAGCCTCCTCATCCACTTCCCGGATCTCGCGAAGCTGGGCATTGACCCTCCCTGCAGACACCGCCATCACGATGGCCTGCACCGCACCGATCTCCTTTTCAGTTATCCCCTCAGCCTTGGCCACGCCAAGGTAGTTGCGTACTCAGGGATAACACCCGATGGCCATGGCCGTGGCCATGTGCACCAGGAGGGTGGTCTTGGGATCCAGGGTTGGATTTTGCCGTGCCGATTGGTAAAATGTCCTGTAAGCGTCGTTTTGTTCTTTGGAAAGCATGGCCTCTCCTTTCATATACCATCAGAAACATGAATTCCTCTT
>PCSF01000281.1:23789-27847 GCA_002771315.1 Desulfobacterales bacterium CG23_combo_of_CG06-09_8_20_14_all_52_9
AATCAAACTTGACATGCTATAGTGGTTGATACATGCTCTTCCATAAACTTTTTTTCACAACCTGCATTATGTTTTATAACGCATAATTTGAGATGAATTGACTGTAAAAATCATTAATCGCAGGTTCAACCCAACCCGACACTTCTTTTTTCAATTGGATAAAGGCGCTTCGAAGCATCTGATGCCGCCTGCAATCCAACACCCTTTCGAGAAAATGCCTGTATTTTGCAGGCGGCTCCTGTTGAACGAAGCAACGACAACAACGAAAAAAGTTACTGAAGCGATCAATTTAAAGGGTTCAATGGCCTATCTAAGTGCCACTGTAGAACCCCTAAGGAGCATGTCTTGCCGGAGTTAAATTCCATCCTTTATGGCGTGAAAAGACCGACGCTTTCGACTGGATATGCTGCAACATTGGTCGGTAGTACGACCGCCTACATGATACGGGAAGTAACTTAGAAAAGAGAGAATAGACAAACGGAGAGTCTGCTATGGATCAAGTCAGGGAAAAGGCATTTCCCCTATGGATAAAAGTCGGCCTTGCAGGAATGATTCTTGCCCTTTTTGCCGGCGGCGTCTGGTTTTTCAGGGTTCAATACAAACATCAGCGACAGGAGGTGGAGGCGCACCTCTGGTCTGTAGCCGGACTTAAAGCCGGACAGATCACAGATTGGCGAGCGGAACGGCTGGCCGATGCCGCCATCCTGATGGAGCGGCACGCCCTCATCGAGTCCGTGAAACGCTTTTTGGCCGGGTCAAACGGGCATGAAGCCTCCGAGATCTTTCGACGATTTAAGACGATGCAGGAACGGAATGTTTACTCGGACATCCTTCTGGCGGACCTTCATAAACGGGTGCGGCTGAGCCTGAGCAAAAAAACGGAATTTCACGAAGGGTTTACCGCCGCCTTTGAGATTGCCATCGCTTCGGGCAAACCGGTCTGGACGCCGCTGCACATGGAGACTGAACACCCGCATCCCCACATCTCCGTGGTCACTCCCCTTTTTAATCCACAAGGCGACCCGACGCCTATTGGAGCCGTCATATTGATATGTGATGCCGCACGGTTTTTATATCCTCTCATCCAGTCCTGGCCCACCCCATCCAAAACCGCTGAATCGCTTCTGGTTCAAAAGGACGGGGATGACGTCCTTTTTTTAAATGAACTGCGCCACCAAAAGGATACGGCGTTGAAACTCCGGATCCCCTTGAATCGCTCCGATCTTCCCGCAGCCATGGCTGTAAAGGGGAAAATCGGAATCGTGGAGGGGAAGGACTATCGCGGTACAGAGGTGGTGGCGGCAGTGCTTCCCATCCCGGATTCTCCATGGTTCATGGTATCCAAGATGGATATGGTTGAGGCATTTTCGGATTGGCGATTCCGATCGGCGCTGATCCTCTTGCTGATGCTGGGTGCCGTCGCTCTTGCGGGTACGGCAGGACTGGTTGCCTGGCAGCGAAATCTCAAGGCCCACTACAAATCGCTCTATCACTCGGAAGCCGCGTTGCGCGCTGCCGCAGAAAAGCAGACCGTGACCCTCAAAGCCATCGGAGATGCGGTGATCGCCACGGATGAAAAGGGCCGGCTTGAACTCATGAATCCAATTGCTGAAACGCTCACCGGATGGAAAGAGAAGGAAGCCCGGGGAAAATCATTGGACGTGGTTTTTCACATCATCAACGAGGAAACGCGCAAGCCGGCGGAAGATCCTGTGGCACGGGTTCTCAAGGAAGGCATAGTGGTGGGTTTGGCCAACCATACCCTGTTGATTGCCAGAGACGGAAAGGAAATTCCCATCGCCGACAGCGGGGCCCCTGTTCGGGACGACCAGGGGAAGATTATCGGCGTGGTCCTGGTCTTCCGGGATCAGAGTGAAGAGCGCCGGTCCCAGAGGCTGATGGAAACGCGCCTTAAGCTTATCGGATACGCCGCAGAGCACACGCTGGATGAGCTGATGACCTGTGCCCTGGATGAAGTGAGCACCATCGTAAAAAGCCCCATCGGGTTTTATCATTTCGTGGAAGCCGACCACAAAACCCTTTCTCTTCAGGCATGGTCCACCCGTACCCTCAAGGAATTCTGCCGGGCCAAGGGGAAAGGGATGCACTACGGCATTGACCGGGCCGGGGTCTGGACGGACTGCGTGTATCAGAAAAAACCGGTCATCCATAACGACTATGCATCACTTCCGCACAAAAGGGGAATGCCCGAAGGGCACACCCCGGTGGTGCGGGAACTGGTGGTCCCCGTAATACGGAAAGACAGTGTCGTCGCCGTCCTGGGTGTGGGGAATAAAGCCGCCGACTACACCGAAAAAGATTCGGAGATCGTTTCCTATGTCGCCGATGTGACATGGGAGATCATCAGCCACAAAAGGGCGGAAGAGGCGCTCAAAGAGAGCGAGGCAAGATACAGGACCCTATTCGATGCCGCCGGGGTTGCAAGACAGGGCGTGGTGGTGCTTCAAGATCAGGAGGGTATCGACGCTGCCATCATTTTTTCAAATGAGGAAGTGGAGCGGCTCACAGGCTTACCGAAACACATCCTGGAAAAAACCTCCTGGCTTGACCTTCTCGCTCCGGCGGATCAGGAAGAGGGGAGGATTCGATACCGGCGACGGCTGGCAGGCGAGATTATACCAAAACCTGTTGAAATCTCTATTGTGTCAAAGGACGGGGATGAGATTCCCATCGAGATCTATGCCGCATTGACCCTATTCGAGAAAAAAGAAGCCCTGGTGGGCTTTTTCCGGGATATCCGGGACCGCAAGATTGTGGAAGCCGAGCAGAAAAAGTTACAGGATCAGCTGATTCAAGCCCAGAAGATGGAGTCGGTAGGGGGTGTGGCAGGGGGTGTGGCGCACGATTTCAACAATATGCTGGGAGTGATTCTGGGCCGTGCGGAACTGATGCTCTTGGAGTTGAAGCCGGAGGATCGGTTTTATACAGACCTGGAGGAAATCGAAAAGGCGGCGCGACGGTCGGCGGACCTGACGCGGCAGCTTCTGGCCTTTGCCCGGAAGCAGACCATCGCACCGAAGGCACTGGATCTCAACGATACATTGGAGGGGATGCTCAAGATGCTCCGGCGGCTCATCGGCGAGAACATCGATCTGTTATGGAAGCCGGATGCGGATTTATGGATGGTAAAGATGGATCCGGCCCAGATCGATCAGATGCTGGCCAACCTCTGTGTCAATGCCCGTGACGCCATTTCCGGTACGGGGAAGGTTACCATCGAGACGAAAAACGTGATTTTGGACGAGGCGCATTGCAAGGATCATGTCGGTCTTATCCCAGGTCAGTACGTCATGCTGGGGGTGAGCGATGACGGGTGTGGCATGGATCAGGAAACGCAGTCTCGACTTTTCGAGCCGTTTTTCACCACCAAAGAAGTGGGGAAGGGGACCGGGTTGGGACTGGCTACGGTTTTCGGCATCGTCAAACAGAATAACGGGTTCATCAATGTTTACAGCGAACCCGGACAAGGGACCACGTTTAAGATTTACATTCCCCGATATGAAGGGGAGGCCGGAAAGGAACCGGATGCAAAACCGAATGAATATCCCCGGGGGGAAGGGGAAACGATTCTCCTGGTGGAAGACGATCCTGGGATTCTGGCCATGGGGCAAGCCATGCTGAAACAGCTCGGGTACAATGTCGTTGCAACCGATACCGGCAATGAAGCCGTTGAACTGGTGCAGGAGACTCCGGATCCGATCCATCTTCTCATAACCGATGTGGTGATGCCGCAGATGAGTGGAAAGGAGTTGGCTGAAAAGATCAAACTTCTGAAGCCGGAGATCAAAGTGTTGTTCATGTCCGGTTACACGGCCAACGTCATCGCACATCAAGGCGTACTGGATGAAGGAGTTCAGTTTATAGAAAAACCATTTTTCTTGGGGTCCATCGCTCGCAAGGTCCGGGAAGTGATGAAATCGTAAAAACTCAAAATTAGGATGGCGAAGTAAAAAGCTTCAGATGCAAGGCGCGCAAATCCTGGAAAATGAGGCGTATATATGGGTACGCCGCAATGATTTACCCGGTTGAATCCTGCG
>PCSF01000214.1:0-1498 GCA_002771315.1 Desulfobacterales bacterium CG23_combo_of_CG06-09_8_20_14_all_52_9
CCTGGCCCCATACTCTTTTGCCGGAAACTTCCAAGTGCAAAGGAGTGCAGAAATGTATCAGGGGCAAACCGTTTTTTCTCAGGTGGTGGGCTTTCTCCCTCAGAAAAAATTTCGACAATGTGTTAATCGTTATAATGGCAATTTTCGAGTTCGTTCTTTTACATGCCATGATCAGCTTTTATGTATGGCCTTCGCCCAGCTGACTTACCGTGAAAGTCTACGCGATATCGAGTGCTGTCTTCGGGCCATGCGAGAAAAGCTTTACCATATGGGAATCCGGGGCAAGGTATCTCGCAGCACATTGGCCGACGCAAACGATACAAGAGACTGGCGGATCTACAGTGACTTTGCCCAGATATTGATTCATGAAGCGCGTCGGCTTTATGTCCATGATGATTTCGGCCTGGAGCTCAAAGAGACCGTTTATGCTCTGGATGCATCGACAATTGACCTATGTCTATCTGTCTTCCCATGGGCTCGATTTCGAACAACCAAGGGTGCCGTAAAGCTGCATACCCTCTTGGATCTGAGGGGTGACATCCCAACTTTCATATGGATCACAGACGGCAAAGTTCATGATGTCAACGTTCTTGATCACCTTATTCCGGAAGCGGGTGCAATCTATATCATGGACCGAGCCTATGTGGATTTTTATCGGCTCTACCAACTCCATCAGTGCTCCGCAATTTTCGTAACTCGTTCAAAGACAAACACTGGATTGAGACGAATATATTCACAAAAGGTCGATAAGAGCACCGGTGTCATATTCGACCAAATAGTTGTCCTGACGGGTTATTATAGCAAAAGAGATTATCCGGAAAAGCTGCGCCGGATCAAGTATTTCGATAATGAGAAAGGCAGATCTTTCATCTTTCTGACTAATCAATTCACCCTGCCGGCCATAACAATTGCTGAGTTGTATCGATCCAGGTGGCGCGTGGAGATTTTTTTCAAATGGATCAAACAGCATTTGCGAATTAAGAGTTTCTATGGCACATCAGAAAATGCCGTAAAGACTCAAATCTGGATTGCGATATCGACCTATGTCCTGGTCGCCATCATGAAAAAACAGCTGAAAATCGACTTGACTCTCTACACTATTTTACAGATTTTGAGCATTACTCTATTTGAGAAAATGCCCATTTTACAAGCCTTCACGGCAGACGATTACAAAAACCAATTTACTAGTGGATATATCCAATTGAAATTATTCGATTCTTAACCGGACACTACTGATAATTTCATAGGCAACAAGAAGAAACTCAAAGAGAATATCCTGCCGAAAATGATCGACTGGATGAAGAAAACGAAATACCCCTTTGACTTTTCAACAGAAGCGTCCATAAATCTTGCAGACGATGAAGAACTGATGAAGCTGATGATCCAGGCTGGTTTTAAGTCCGTTTTTGTGGGCATTGAAACCCCGGATAACAGGGCGCTGAAGGAATGCCACAAATTTCAGAACACCAATCGTGATCTCATGGACAGCGTGGAAAGA
>PCSF01000214.1:1548-7541 GCA_002771315.1 Desulfobacterales bacterium CG23_combo_of_CG06-09_8_20_14_all_52_9
TAGCGATTCCCCTGCCATATTTGAAAAGCAGATCGAATTCATTCAAAAAAGCAAAATTCCCACGGCCATGGTAGGGATACTGAATGCCCCCCGCGGCAGCCGGCTCTTTGAACGCCTCCAAAAAGAAGGACGACTCTTGAAGGAAGCCACCGGCGACAATACGGATTTCTCGACCAATATCATCCCCAAAATGGGCTATGAAAAGCTGGCTGAGGGATACCGGTATATAGTCAACGGAATCTATTCTCCCAGGCTGTATTACGAGCGGGTGAGAGGATTTCTAAGGCAATACAAGCCCCTGGAAAAGAGAAAATGGCACTTCCATTTCAGGTACCTCCGTTGGTATTTTCCCTATCTCGGCGCCCCTTTCAAGGCACTGATGATATTAGGTATCAAAGATAGGGCCCGGATCTATTACTGGAAACTTTTCTTCTGGTCTTTATTCAGACGGCCATTGCTCCTTCCCCTGGCTATAACGTACTCAATTTATGGATTCCATTTCCGAATAATATTCAAATTAAACTTCGATACCAACCTGGTCCATCAGGAAAAAACGATCTGATCGCTAAAAAGGAGACGGCATGCCGACAAACTTTAAATCAAATAGTATAGAACAATTACTGGCTGAGGCCGATGAACTGATCGATAAAATTACTTCTGATTATTTAGAGGATCTGGAAGAGGAGCATCGTCTCCAGTTTGAAAGGCATGCTCAGGCATTACAGGAAATCAAGTCTGCGTTTAAAGACCCGACCGGGAAGAGAAAACTATTGGAAGATGACTCCTTCGCCGAGGGAATGCACCAGGCAATCTCGGATATCTTGAAGGCCATGAAGGATCTGGTCGGATATTTAACCTAATCTCCTGCAAGCAATGCCGCCGCCAAGTTAAAGATTGAAAATGTTTTCGCCACCCACCCACGGTAAGGAGGTCAATATGAACAAAAGAGATACAAGCAATTCCCCTACTGCACCGGCAGCGTCGCACCATGTTCTTCACCCCCTCCCTTATGCTGAAAACGCATTGGAACCGATCATAACAGCCAACACGATCGGTTTTCATTACGGGAAACACCACAAGGGCTATGTGGACAATCTGAACAAGCTTATACTAGGAACAGAATATGTCGGCCTGTCATTGGAGAAGATCATTATCGGTACTGCAGGACGTTCTGATAAAACCGCGATCTTCAACAACGCGGCGCAAATCTGGAACCACGCCTTCTATTGGAAAAGCATGAAATCGAAAGGCGGAGGAGAACCACCCGCCGCACTGAAGCAGAAAATGGAGTCATCTTTTGGCAGCGTAGACACCTGCAAGAAGGCGCTTTCTAACGCGGCCGTTTCGCAGTTCGGAAGCGGTTGGGGATGGCTTGTTCTTGATAGCGATAAGCTCAAGGTAGTAATATCCGCCAATGCCGATATCCCTTTGACAACAGGCATGAAGCCACTGCTTGCCATAGACGTGTGGGAGCATGCTTATTATCTGGATTATCAGAATCGCCGTGCCGACTATATTAACGCAGTGCTCGAAAAGCTGATAAACTGGGAATTTGCTCTGAAGAACGCCAGCTAATGGCGGGTATCTTTTGCTCATCGTTCTGATGAGTTGGCCCATCTCCTTTCACAGAAGGAAATTGATCCGGGGGCGGCGATAGGAGAGCCATCGCCCAAATCTTTATCCAAATCTTTGACTCTCCGGCCGGAGACCAAAGGGTTGCAATAAAGAGTTCGATCCTTCTTGGTGGTTCCCTCCACATCTGGAGGTTCCACCAAATATTGAGGCCAAATCAATCGAATCATCCTTCTCAACTTTCCACTCATGTTAGCCTAATCCATTGTTATTAATAAATGATTCCAGCTTTTTGGTTTATCACTGTTTTCTGGCAAGCCATTTGCAATCATAAGTTACATGATCCTCGATACCAAGTGCCCAGAAGGTAGATTGAAATGGAAAGATGAATTGAATCGTCAGAAAGGAGGCCAGTTGCCATGCAAGTCAGTATATCGCCACAGCCGGTGGTTTCTTTAATCGCCGGGATCTTGATTCTCCTTGTCCCGAAACTATTGAATTACATCGTTGCCGTCTATCTTATTATATTCGGCATCCTCGGATTGATCCGCTGATTGGCGCGAGAGGGTAAAAAATGTCTCATAGTCAACCAATTCACTACAAACCAACAAAAAGGAGTAACCGCTATGAAAAAGAGAAATATCTTTATCCACTGTTTAATGCTTCTTATGCTGATCGGAACTCTTGCAGCCTGTGCATCGACATCCACTCGGGAAAGTACAGGGGAATACGTCGACGATTCGGTCATCACGACCAAGGTAAAATCTCTGCTTGCCGGAGATGATTTTCTCAAGTCATTCCAGATTGGTGTCGAAACTTACAAGGGCGTCGTTCAATTGAGCGGTTTTGTGAACACTAAAGAAGCCGCCAATAAAGCGGCTCAAATCGCCGGCAGCGTCAAAGGAGTCAAATCCGTAAAGAATGATCTGGTCGTGAAATAGCGACCGATATCCCTTGCCGGATGGAATATGGCAACCGCTCTGACGTATGGAAATTCCCCCTCAACCCTCCCCTCTCCCCCATTTCCCGAGGAGAAGGAAGGGTTGAGGGGTCCAGAGCAAGAATTTATTCAGTGAATTTATGACTTGGAACATCGGCAGGATAATGGAGGAAAGAAATGAAGAACGCTATTATATCGACAGTACTAATGGTTTTTGTATTGGCCTTGTTTTCGGGTTGTGCCACGATGCCTCAAACATGGCCGGATTATGAAAGAAACGCAGAGAACAAGATGGTTGTAATACAGGAAAAGATTGGAGATGGGTTGAAAACCGGCGCCCTTTCTCCTGATCAGTCACAGATGTTTCTGGCGACACTGAAGGGTATTCGAACAGATTATGCGTCGCTGAGAGACAAAAGCGTTTACCGGGACGAATGGGATCGGCTTCATGGAAGACTTGATGCACTAGGAGAGGAAATCAACAGGGCACTTTCCCGGCCTGCAAGAATTGAAGAAACAAGGAATGGGGACAGGATTGTCGCACTCCAAAGGAAAATTGATGATGGAAAAATCAGCAGGCGTTTGCCTTCGACGGAGGGTCGAGAATTTCAATCCAGACTAGACTCCGTTCGGCGTGATTATCTGCGAATGACGGAAGGAGGCAGATCCATCACGTACGAGGAGAGTGCAGACATTTCCCGCAGACTCGATTCATTGGAAACGGAACTAAATCGGTTCCGATAAAATTTTTCAGAGAATCGGCGGATAGGGCTGAAAGTCTGTGTACGTGGTTTACAGGCAGTAAAGAGATCACAGGTTGATTGAAATGGGGCCGATCTGATTTCGATACCGCAATGGTCTTTTGCAAACGGAGATGGGTCGGCCCCATCATGCTTCACAAAAGGAGACGTGGGATGGTAGAAACCATGAAAGAGACGATAAAACCTCTATCCTCAACCGCGGGGCAAAGACTATCCGGACGTATCCTTGTGGCTGAGGATAATAAGGCCGTTAAGAACATCGTTTCCGCTTTCCTTGGATTCATGGGATTTGAAGTGGCTCTTGTCGAAAACGGCCTTGAAGCACTCTCTCTGTTTCTCAAGACCTCATTCGATTTGGTACTAACCGACCTCGACATGCCCGTCATGGACGGTTGGAGCTTGACACGCCGCATTAAAGAAAGGTCGCCTGACACTCCGGTGGTATTGATGACGGGTGAGGATAGGAAGACCGTTTTGAGGAAGGCGGAAAAATGGCCTGTTGACTCAGTCATATTCAAGCCGTTTGAACTGGAAGATTTTAAAAGGACAGTCCAAGAAGCGCTGGAGTTGCGGAGATGATAATATAGTGCCCGTCGTGCCGCCAAGAAATCGATGCGGATCATCAGGCGTTCAGTAATTTCAGGGGTTCCCTCAGATGCCTGAATTGCAGAGTCGTGATGGAAATACAGACAATGAGAGGAGTTCTAATCTGGTGCTATCCATTATCAGACATGAATCCCGATCTTGCTGGCGGACCCTCCGAACATGATCGCTAAGCGGCGCAAAAAGGGAAATCCACTCTATGGCGAAACATGGTCGAGACATGAATGAAAAGAGACAGAGCGCCGGGTCCAAAGCTGATTTTATCCGATAGTCCGGTATTGGGTCGGAGCTTGCCGAGTTCGTGAATGATTTTGTCGAAAAGCATGAAATTTTCTATTCAATGCCTTTCGAAAGGCGGCGCGAAATTGAAAATAGGATGGATGCATTTCTGTCTTTGTTTGAGCAATGACAAGCCATACACCACAGCAGCCTCATCGCGTCCGTGGTAATTCAAATTCGCTCCATTCAAGATCGATGCCTGTAACACACCTGGAATGTTTCTATGCAGCGGGGTGCGGGGCAAAGCGGTCCAGTTGCTCACGGTCCCTGTTTTGATAGTCGTTCCCTGGCACAATTTCCGTGATAGGTATCCAAGAATTTCTTTACTAGGAGAAGACGAAATGAACACAATCAAGATTGCAGCAATCGTACTGATCGTGGTTGGCATCCTGGGGTTGGCGTACGGCAGTTTCAGCTACACCAAGGAGACCCACGAGGCAAAGTTGGGGCCGATCGAGCTGTCGGTAAAGGATAAACAGACAGTAAACGTCCCAGTTTGGGCCGGCGTAGGGGCGATAGTGATCGGTGGCGCGCTCCTGCTTTTCGGAAGCAAGAAGAGATAGCCGCTGCACCTGTGGCGGCTTCATCGGCTTAATAGCGACACCTGCAGTGAGAGCCGTGGTGCTGCTATTCGAAATGCCGCTGCCAAGTGTCAATGGGAATTAAAAGTGTACTCGTTCTGGGAAAATATAAGTGTACCACCTGCTGCCTCAATTTTGCGTTTCTCCGATAGGGGCCAGAGGATCCGGCCGGTTCACGGTGTTTGTCTGGAGCATGTGTTTCCTCAGACAGTAGCTGTGACCTTTCATGTTGATGACCCGGCAGTGATGGAGTGGCCGGTCTAGGATGGCGGTGGCGATGACCGGGTCGCCGAACAGCTCCTGTCAGTCTCCGAAGCTTTTATTGGAGGTGATAGGGAATTGTCATCATTTTTAATGCGGCCGCCGAAAGGTTGACGGGTCATTCTGCTGAGAATACGATCGGTAAGATGTCCATTCAGGAGATTTATGATATCCCTGAAATGGCCCGGAAAATCAAGGAGCAGTTTTTCAGCGAAGACTTTGGGGGCTCCGGAAGCCTGGACGGGGTTGAAGTGACCGTGAAAAGCTCTGAAGGGGAAAAGGTTCCAATTCGCTTGTCCAAGGAGTCAGATTAAGATCCGGCTCTCCTTTAAAAGGTCCCCCTCAATATATCGAGGCTCCACCAAATATTGAGGCCAGACAAATGATCTTTCCCCTTCTTTACTCCTTTATTTTTTCATATAACGCCTTGTTATTAAAGTTAAGTATCCATATCTTGGATTTTTTCCGGCTGTTGGCATGCTACTTGCTGTTACTCTCTATGTGATCCTGATCACACCGTAGCTGCGATAAAAAGGAGAACGGAAGCGCGGTCCCAGCTGATAGTTTGACTGCGATGGCCGGGGCTGACAATTCATTAGTCAAACTAAATTACGAAAGGGAGAACGCCATGAAATCAGGAACGAGGGACGAAGCGGAAGGCAAGTTTCACCAAATAAAGGGAAAGGTCAAGGAGATCGCCGGGGAACTAAGCGATAATTCAAACTTGGAAGCTGAAGGTACCAATGAAAAGAGAGCCGGGAAAGTTCAGGAAAAGACCGGCCAGATCAAAAAGGTACTGGGGAAATAGTGAGAGCGGTGTATCATGCATGTATCGGCGTGTCCTTGGGCCCTAGGCTGCGGTTGCATGATACACCATAGATAGTAATCCGAAAGGCATGAGGCCTTCGGAGCAGAAGAGTTCGAAAAGCAACCCTAGCAATACAAGGAAAACAATAAAATGAAAGCAATACATACTGTATCTTTAATAGCAGCAGC
>PCSF01000214.1:7592-8491 GCA_002771315.1 Desulfobacterales bacterium CG23_combo_of_CG06-09_8_20_14_all_52_9
GCAAATCGTATCGTCAGCCCAAAAGTCGTATGTGTTCAAGACCTACCTCAAGGACGATGATATTAAAATCCAGTCCAAGGATAGCATTGTCACCTTGACCGGGACTGTTTCTGAAGAAGGCCACAAACAACTGGCCCGGGAGACTGTTGCAAGCCTGCCCGGAGTTAAAAGCGTGGACAACAAGCTGGAATTAAAAGGTGAAGTCCCTGCTGAGCACTCGGATGCGTGGCTCATGACGAAGGTGAAAACCAGCCTCCTCTTCCATCGCAGCGTGAGCGCCATCGCAACCGAGATCGATGTCAAAGACGGCGTCGTGACTCTGCGTGGTGATACTGCCAATCAGGCACAAAAAGACCTGACAACCGAGTACGTCAAGGATATTGATGGGGTCAAAGAGGTCAAGAATGAGATGACAGTTGCAAAGACCCCCAAAAAACCGGAAGAAAAAACAATGGGCAAAAAGATGAGCGACATTGGTGAAAAGATTGATGACGCGTCCATCACCGCCTTGGTCAAGAGTACGTTGATGTATCATCGCTCGACCAGCGGCCTTAACACCAAAGTCGAGACGAACAATGGAGTGGTCACATTGAGTGGCAAGGCCAAAAACAATGCTGAAAAAGATCTGGCCACCAAATTTGTAAGTGATGTTCACGGCGTAAAGAAGGTGGTCAATAAAATGACCGCCCAGTGATCCGAGTCCAGTACCCACCGGAACAGCCGGCTCGTTGCCGACTGTTCCGGTGGGTCATATATCCTATGAGCAGCTTCGTGGATTCTGCAAAGGTCTCCGTCAGAGATGTATAGCAAGATCAGTCAAGGGGATCAAAGCTGTCAAAAACAGCCCTGTCGTGAAATGAACCGGCTGAAGCCAATCGATTTTGGATTTTAGGATCTGC
>PCSF01000214.1:8540-8691 GCA_002771315.1 Desulfobacterales bacterium CG23_combo_of_CG06-09_8_20_14_all_52_9
AATTCCAATCGCCATGAAATCGTTTAGGCTTGATCTTGATTCGTGCAAAATCCTCGTTCGAAACCTTGATCCCGGTTTCGTACTTCTTTTTGCTCAGCTTGGCTTTGACATTGAGGCCGGCCTTGGTCGTTGTGCTCCCGATGAGATTTAC
>PCSF01000169.1:0-218 GCA_002771315.1 Desulfobacterales bacterium CG23_combo_of_CG06-09_8_20_14_all_52_9
CGTGATCTGGATACCAGGCCGGCGCTGCTGATCTCGGCAACGATTTCACGAGAGATCTCACAGCGCGGCAGGGCCATGGCCAATCTTGTTTCAGTCATCATCCTGGTGGCACTATGCTTAATTGCCATGCTGCTGTTGACGTGGTTTATCTCTTCCATCACCGAGGCTTCCCATCGTCAAAAGCATATCGAGGCCCTGGTCGAACAACGTACGGCCGC
>PCSF01000169.1:237-2907 GCA_002771315.1 Desulfobacterales bacterium CG23_combo_of_CG06-09_8_20_14_all_52_9
TTTCTAAGCGATTTATTCAACAGTATTCAAGATGGCATCAGTGTTTTAAATCCGGATCTTACGATACGGCATGTCAACAGAATCGTGAATGAATGGTATGGCGAACACGTTCCTCTTGAAGGGAAAAAATGTTTCAATTGCTATCAAAATGTCGGGGAACCTTGTAGCCCCTGTCCCACGATACGCTGTCTTAAATCAGGAAAAACGGAAACGGATATTGTCCCCGGACCCTCCGGATCCGATATCCAATGGCTTGAGGTCTACAGTTATCCATTGAAAGACCACCCTGCCGGGCAGGTCCACGGTGTCATCGAGTTTTATAGAAACATCACTCAGCGAAAACAGGCCGAGAAAGAACTTAGTGAAAGCGAGGCACGCCTTAAGGGTTTATTGGACCACCTGGAAAATATTCCTGTTCAAGGTTACGATGAAAATCGACTCATCATCTTTTGGAATGCAGCGAGCACATCGGTTTACGGATATACTCGGGAAGAAGCTTTGGGGCGTCGATTGGAAGACTTGATCATTCCTGAACATTTGAAGGATCGCGTCGTGGAAGCCATCAATCGCTGGGTTACGGATGGAACGCCTATCCCTGCCGGAGAATTAGTCCTTCGCGATAAATACGGCAACGATGTCCCTGTCTTTACATCTCATATAATGCAACAGACCCATAGCGGCAAGAAAGAGATGTTTTGCGCAAATGTTGACTTTCGTGCCCTTCGTCAAAGCGAAAAAGAAAGAGCCAAACTGCAAGAGCAATACCAGCAGGCCCAAAAAGTGGAGGCCATCGGTCGCCTTGCCGGCGGTGTGGCCCACGACCTGAACAATCTTCTCACCCCGATTTTGGGTTATGGTGAGTTGTTGCTTAGAGATTTAGGCGTTGACGAGTCCCATAAAAAACAGGTGAAACAGATCGTTCAGGCAAGCCTGCGGGCTAGGGATTTAGTACGCCAGCTTCTGGCGTTTAGTCGCAGACAGACTCTGGAAATGAAGCCCCTGAATATCAACCGAGTCATCTCTGCTTTTGAAAAACTCTTGCGGCGAACCATTCGCGAGAATATCGGGATCCGGACGATATTGGCTCCGCACCTTCCGACCATTTTAGCGGATAGCGGTCTAATAGAACAGGTGATCATGAATCTGGCGATCAATGCCTCTGACGCCATGCCAAGCGGCGGCACCCTCTCCATCGAAACAGCCTTGGTCAAACTCGACGAGGATGATGCCTCGACGCATCAAAGCGTACAATCAGGCGAATATGTCATGGTAGCTATCAGCGATACCGGCTGTGGCATGGATAAGGAAATCCGATCGCACCTCTTTGAACCGTTTTTTTCCACCAAGGGGGAATTCGGCACCGGATTGGGTCTTTCAACAGTCTACGACATTGTCAAGCAACACAATGGCAGCATTTGGGTGTATAGCGAGCCGGGTAAAGGCACAACGTTCAAGTTATTCCTGCCTGTCCCTGAGCAAGCCACTCCCGAAATGAAGACCGCTGTTGAGTTACCCGTCGATCTGACGGGTGCAGAGACGATTCTTGTCGTGGACGACGATGCGCAGGTGATAGACCTGGGTCGGGCAATTCTCAAACAACAAGGCTACACCGTTCTTTTGGCTGAAAACGGTGGACAGGCATTAACGGTTTTGGAAACCTATGACGGCCCGGTGCACCTCCTGTTAACCGACATAATCATGCCCGGGATGAACGGTAGAGAACTGTATATGAAGGCCTCTGAAAAGTATCCGGACCTGAGGGTGTTATATATGTCGGGTTACCCCGATAACATCATTGCCCATCATGGTTTGCTGGATACGGGGATTGCCTTCATCCAGAAACCGTTTGATTTGCAGACGTTGCTCGTCAAGGTGCGGGAAGTCCTGCGGAAACGAAAATAACTTTCGACCCGTTCAACCTCAGAAATGGATCATTTATAACATCACCCTGCCCGTTTGTCTGGTGATCTTGCAGCCTCTTAAGGATACGCCGCAATTGTTCTTCGTCTTCGGCATTTTGCACCATCAACCCAAGATCCGTGATGCGTAGCACACGGGAAAACGTTAAAAAACGTAACCCGTTTGCCCTGAGCCTTCTGAGAAGCACTTTCTTTGTTATGGCCTCCAACCCGCACCCAGTGCTCCGGCCCGAATCATTTTGACTTTATCTGCCGATTCCTCTAATATATTTTAATAAGTGAGTGACAACTGAGGCAGTCTAAGGTACATGATTTAAAACAGATCCGGCGTTTATCGATTTCCGTTTCGAAGCGGGTTTCGTTCGAAAAGACAGAACAGCGGACATTCCAGCTGACGACAACCGGATAAGAAGCGAAAGGGAAAATATGATCGTTTCAACCTTGAATGTGCTCATCGAGTCCAAACCCTTTTGCCTCTTTGACGATACCCCCATGAAGGATCTTCACGCAGCCGGACTTCACCTGACCGACATGCGGGGGTTCGGAACCGACAATTCCGATTTCATGAAAGCCCTTAAAGCCTCAGACATCATCCTGAGCGGAAACGACCTGAAAATCGATGACGCCCTCCTGGAGCAATGCCACAGGATGAAAGCTGTAGCCAAATTGGGCGTGGGTCTGGACACCATCGATATTCCGGCTGCAACCCGAAGAAGTATCCTCGTTTTTCATACACCCGGAGCCAACACCC
>PCSF01000169.1:2926-3068 GCA_002771315.1 Desulfobacterales bacterium CG23_combo_of_CG06-09_8_20_14_all_52_9
CTTTGCACTCATCCTCAGCGTGGCCAGAAAAATCCTTTTTTGTGACCGGTCTTTGAGGGAAAACCGCTGGGAGCATACCAAGATCACGGGGTTTGAGATCTGGCAAAAAACACTGGGGTTGATCGGGCTGGGTGCCATCGGC
>PCSF01000169.1:3180-8427 GCA_002771315.1 Desulfobacterales bacterium CG23_combo_of_CG06-09_8_20_14_all_52_9
AACTCCTCAAGATTTCGGATATCGTCAGCATCCATTCCCCTTTGACACCCGACAACAGGGGAATGATCAATGCAAGAACGCTTTCCATGATGAAATCCAGCGCCTTTCTCATCAATACGGCCCGGGGAGAAATCATCAAGGAAGCGGATCTGTGTCAGGCTCTGAAAGAAGGGAAAATCGCCGGGGCCGGCCTCGACGTCTTTGAACACGAACCTCCCGTCGGCTCACCCCTTTTGACACTGGAAAACGTGGTCCTGACGCCGCACACGGCGGCCTTTACACAAGACGCCCTGAAAAACATGAGCGTCGGCATTGCCGCCCAGATCATCGAGTACACCCGGGGGACCCTTCCCCGGCACACGGTCAACAAGGAAGTATGGGAGAAGTCTTTTGAGCGCCGCAAACCGTGAGGATGCCATCCGCCGGTTTTATCTGGATCATCTTCCCGGAAGCCGCATGGAGAAAAGTCATCTGGAAGCCCCCTGCCCTTTTTGCGGCACGGACAGCTCCGGTCAAGCCGGCATCCTGATGGTGAACATGGACCCGGACAGCGGGTTCATGGGATACTACCGATGCACCCGGCGCTGTTCACCGGGAGGATTCCCGGCGTTTTTCGCGAAGATGCGGGGCATTGACCCCTCCGTCGTCCCCGGATTCGACCCGGACCGGGAGCCTTTTGTGCGCGATACGATCCTTCCCACCCGAAACCTCAACCTCGAAATCAACAAATTCCAGTCCCTCATGGGCGACAGACAATACGCGCATTTCAATCAATACGGCATTTCGCCGGCCGTCGTCAAACAAATGGGAATCGGGTACAACGGGAGATACCTCGTATTTCCCTATGTCCTGGAAGACAACAACTGCCATTCTGCGCGCTGTATTCTTCCGGAACGGGAGGAAGACAGCTTCTGGCAGGGAGACGAACCTTTCACCGTCGGCGATTTCAGGATCTATAACACCCGCGATATCGACCGTTGCGAGGGCGGCGCCCTTTTCGTCACTGACGGGGAGATCAATCTGCTGGCGTTGACACACCTCGGATATCCCGGGATCGCCGTCCCCCATGTGAGCGATCTCAATATCCTGACTCCGGAACGCCTGGCAAACATCCACCGGGTGTTTTTAATCGTCAACCACACGCCGGAGGCTGATCAGGCCGCTCGATTCCTGGCCATCCGACTGGGATATAAATCAAGGATCCTGAAATGGCCCTTTCATATGAAAAGGGGATACCATTTGCGGGATCTGGCCCAGGAAACAGGGGAGGATTTGGGGCCGGCCGTATCTCGCATGCTTCATTCTTCAAAAGCCTTTTCCCCGTTTTCTCCCCCGGAAAAAGAACACCGTCTGCTTCTCCGATCCCTAGAGCGCGAAAAAGGAAAATCCCTCTTAGGAATGCCCACCGGTTTCGAGAAGCTGGACCAAGCCCTCAACGGTCTTCGCGGCATCAATATCATGGGGGGGCCTCCCAAAGCGGGAAAATCGTGTTTTTTCATGCAGATCTCCACCGAAATGGCCAAAAACCGCATCCCCGTCATCTACTATGACTTTGAAAACGGCCGACAGAAAATATATTCCAGAACCCTGTGCCGTCTGAGCCGACTTTCGGAAAAGGAAATCCGGCATGACACAATGGATCCAAAAAAGCGCATGGGGTTCAGAGAAGCCAAGGATAGCATCCTGGAATTGCTTTCATTTTTCCGCGTCGTGACGGATCGGAAGCTCGGCCCCGACATCATGAGGAGAAAGATCGATTTTTTACAGCATGAAACCGGAACGGATTACACTCTGGTGGTGGTGGACAGCCTCCACAAGCTTCCCTTCAAAAATCTTTCCGAAAGGCGGACCGGGATCGACGAATGGCTGAGAAACATGGAGTCCATGCGGGACGAACAGAATGTGACTTTTTTGGTAACCTCTGAATTGTCAAGGGGAGAGGGGGGGCACTATGACCGAACACCCGATATGGCCTCCTTCAAGGAATCGTGAGATATCGAATACAGTGCCGACAATGCTTTGATCCTGATGCCGGATTGGGACCCGCTGGATCCTATTTCCGAAAAAGAAAGAAAAAGCGCCCTGTTCCTCGTGGCCAGCCGGGAAAACAGCCCGGGGAAAGTCGCCGATTATATCCTCGAATACCCGTTATGGGGATTCAGGGAATCGTAAGGGAAAGAATCGACCTCCGCCTGCATCCTGTAATGAAAGGGCCTGGTCTTTCACCATGGAGTCTATATAGCCCGGTCCCGTCGGCTCAGGTATGCAGGATCGCTTTTTTAATCTCCCGGTACATATCCCGATCCGCAGGAAAGGGAGAAGGCCGTCGGGTCCCCACATGAATCGTCAGGGTTTCAAACCCGTATTCCTCGATTCTTTTTTTGAGAAAAAGGTGTTCTTCTCCTTTCGTGTCGAATGTTTCCACGATTGCAATGGTCATATCTCCTCTTTTACTTTCCACTTTCCACTTTAAACTTCCTATACATATTTCTTCATGGCCTCGAGGTACTCCGGGTAGCGCGAGAGGTAGAATGAGAGGCTCCTGGCAAAGTTGTCGCCCAGCACGCCATCGATGAACATCTGGCTGATGTCGCGCTGCTGGAGCAGTGTCAGCTGGGAAGTCACCAGAAGCTGCCGCTCCTCTTCGTTGATGTTCTTGAGCAGCTGGTCCAGGGCGCTGTGCGCCCTGGGCTGATACATCCAGAAGTAGAGCAGGTCCAGGGAGTGGATGGTGATGATTTTTTCCAGATCGCGTGCCTCGCTGTGGGCATTTTTCCGTAAGCGCTTGGCGTTTTCAAGCAACTCGTAGGAGTCGGCTTCCGGATAGAGCAGTTCGAGCTGGGAGTAAATGGAGACCAGTTCGGAGAGTTTTTGGCGGTAATCCCTGAATCGCATACGGATATTTTTGTAACGGTCGGCCGTACCCTCTATGATGCCGGCCATGAGGTCCGACGCGGTCTTGGAGATAATGGCGGCCCATTTCTGCAGCACATCCGTCACCGCGACAATGCCGGCCGCCGAGAGGATCTGGCCCACCGCCAGGTTGATGGCGATGGCGATTGGGATGGATAGAGCGCTGCGGAAGAAGTTGCCGATGATCACCCCTTTTGGCAGGCCGCGCAAGGCATTGTGGGTGGAGAGGTACAGGCCGTTGATCAAGGCCATGATGGTGTAGAGCAGCATCGGCTGGGTGGCGGTAGTGATGCCGAGCATGCGCTCCAGCAGAATGGTTTTGGTCAGGTAGTCGAGCAAGGGTACCGAAAAGCCGGTAAAGAGCAGCGAATCGGCGATACGATCCCAGCTTACGTAGGCGTTCCAGCGAAGCAGCGGGGAGCGCCGCAGCCCGCCGCCGCCGAGCACCGATTGCAAAATGTTGCGGACCCCGGTGATGCCGAACCAGATAAAGGCGCCGCCGTAAGCCAGGAGCCACCAGTCATTGGTTAGGAAGAAGGTGGCAAAGGCAGGTAAGAATCCGAAGAAGATCTTGAGCAGATTGAGCAGGTGAGAGTTGATATAGCGCCATGAAATGCTTTTGCGCTGGTTTGGCTCCGGAGGGGCCAGTGTCAACTGGTTGTGAATCGCTTTCTGCACTCCGCCCAACGTGATCACATTCCCCTGTTCGGTCATCCTGGTATCTTTGCTTTCCACGTGCCAGTCCACCTTCTTGAAGGTCCCTATCCAGAACGGCAGCGCCGTGCGCGGGATTTTACCCCATTTTTCCGGCTTGTAACTCATCGCTGTACCGGGGATGTATGTGTGGCGACGATAAACGCTGATGTGGATGGGTAGCCGGTCGCGGCCCGTACCCATATCTTTTTCAATTTGCCGGCGGGCCCTGGCCGGCAATGTCTCGATAACTGCCAGCCCCATGCCGTGAGCGCGCGGCGAGCGCCCGGTGGAGTCGCTGCCGATGCGCGCCTTGAGCGGTTTGGCTTGATACATGACTTGCAGCGAACCGATGTCGTGTAGAATGGCCCTGAGCTTGGCGATGCGCTCCGCGTCCCCCGGCGCTTTTCTCTCCTCGACCCGCTGGACGATCTCCAGAATCAAGCGTTTGAGCTTGATCGGGTTATGGCCGTTGATCGTCTCCTGGAGGCGGCTGATGGCCGGTATATGTTCCGTATGTCCGTTGGCCCAATCCTTGAGATTGAAGAGCTCCAGCCGCGAGATCATGCCGTCGCAGTCGTAGAGGAGTTCGAGCACATCTTCAACCCGCAGGCCGGACAGGTTCAGGGTGATGCGATAGTCGGTCTGCAGGGCGGCCAACCGGCCGAGAAGATCGGGGGGCGATGACTTGAGAAGTATCGGTACATCGGACGCGTCGCCGGGTACCGTATGGTCGGGAATATCGGGATTGCGCTCCGGTTTGAGGTATTCGGCTACCACCGCTTCCAGATTCAACGGGTCCATGCGGTCAAACCATGCGGCCATACGTTCCTGTTCGCCCGCGTCGGCCGCGTCGTAAGCCGCTCGCAGCTGATCGGCCTTTTGCCCCATAGCGGCGCGCATCTTCTCCTCGATGAATTTTTCCAGATGCAGCAACGATTTCTGCCCCATGCCCACAAAGGCAAGAAACTCCCGGGCCTCAATCCGCGCCATGTCGATGCCGAACCCTTGATTCAACTTGGCAAGATGGCGCTGGTTGAAGGCCTCCAGCAGAGCCATCACATAGGCCTGCTGGTATTCCGAAGCACGGCGGCCATCAGCCATAAGGGCTGCGACGGCCGGCTCCTCCAGAAAGCAGAGAAAGGTCTCGGCGTCGGGAAAGCCCCGGGGCACCCAAATCAGATTGATATAGCGGCCGCGGAAGGGGGTGTAGAACTCGATACCGATGCGGATGTCAATCTCCATGATGCGGGCCGCTTCGGCCAGTTCAGCGGCAAAGCGCGGTTCGATATAGTTGTAGTGCACCACGCGCAACCGCCGGATGCCTTTGATCCAGGCATCCATGATCAGGTGGGTGGAGGATTTTCGGCCTTTGGTGCTGATGTCGTGGACATGGTCGTCGAACGAGATCTGGTTCCACTCCTCGGGCATCTCCAGCAGGTGATACTTGTGCAGTTGCTTGCGTATCCGTCGAGGCTTGCCCGAAGCGGTAATGCGGAAATCATGGACCAGTTCCAGTTGGCGCAGCGGGTTGTGGCGCGCCCGCACCACCTCCTTCATGATCTGCATCAGGACCCGGGCGGTATTCTTAGGCAAGGGGCCTTCGGCGGTATCCAGCACTTCGGCGCGCAGCGAGCGCAA
>PCSF01000169.1:8521-8663 GCA_002771315.1 Desulfobacterales bacterium CG23_combo_of_CG06-09_8_20_14_all_52_9
TCCTTGATGCCGTGAGGATGAAAATAGCGATAGTACCGTCTTCTGAAGAAGTCCAGATCCCGATTCCCGGTACCCACGGCGTTGATGATCCGGATCAAGTCATGGTCGCGCCGGTCGAAGAAGAACCGGGGAATCCGCCGGG
>PCSF01000041.1 GCA_002771315.1 Desulfobacterales bacterium CG23_combo_of_CG06-09_8_20_14_all_52_9
CGGGCTGAACGCAGATCTTACTCTGCGGCAGAATGGGCAAGAAAAAACCTGGCATATAACCCAAACGGCCGATGGGTTGGATGTCACCGGCTCGATGGACAGTCCCAAAGAGGAGCTGGAAAAATTCGTCAAGGCTCTTCACGGAAAGGAGAACTAATGAACAGCGATCTCTGTAAACCAGTAACGGTTAATGAAACCTTTGCAACAGACCCGCGCGCCTGGCTGGCAAGGTGCATGAGCGCCGATATGCCCTGGCTGCTGGCCCATGCCGATGACGGGGTTATCTGGGGCAAACAGTTGGATGACGGCACACTAAAACTTTCCAGCGACGTATTTAGTGATCCTCATGAGTATCCTTCCCTGGCTGTATCGTTGCGGGCTGAAACCCTCCAACAGGTGCGCCTCTTTGGCAAGGGTGGGGAACTCCTTCTCTGGAGAACTGATAAAGGCTTTGCGGCCCGACAAATCGATGACAGCCCAACCGTTCCCCCTGAGGCCTTCGAGCAAAACCATTTGTTGTGGGGTAAAGGTGTGAAAGAAAAGGATGGCTTTTCTTGTCTCATCGAAGGCCGGCGTGGATTTGTCCACGCCCTGCCGGTAGATGGCCTACTCGCAAATGGAAGAGTTGCCCTCATCGTGCGACATTATCTGGATTATGACGATCAGGATCAGGCGTATGTGTGCCTGAGCCGATTGGTGGATTTGATCAGGAGGTAGTCAGATGGCACTCAAACATAGTAATCCATCCCGACCTCGGGTAGATAAAGATGGCCGGCAGCACTGGGCACGCGCGCCGTATAACTTTGTGCCCCTGCCAGAGAAGATGGTCAGAGCACGCGAACCACTTCCCCACGATGTGTATAACGAGAAGGGACTGACTGGCTGGATTGACTGCGAAATGGAAACTTGTTCCCCCACCTACGTGCGCGGCATGCTGACGGAAGCTCAATACAAGGAACATGGGGGTAAGAAACCAGAAGAACTTTCTGAAGAGGAGAAAGAACTACGCGCTCCCTTCTTCTCTACCGCCGAAGAAGAAGTGGAAGGCCGACGAAAACCCGTCATCCCTGGCAGTACCCTGCGCGGCATGGTCCGGGCATTGGTGGAAATTATCGGATACGGTCGCGTGCGTTGGGTGGGGAGAGAACCCGCGTTTACCTTCCGAGCCGTAGCCGCATCTAAAGATGATCCTTTGCGCGATCCCTATCGGGATGTGATTGGGGCGTTTGGACGCAACGTGCGCGCCGGTTATCTGGAACGAAAAGGCGAGGATTGGTATGTACGCCCTGCCCTGACCCCTGAAGTTTTACACTGGCCCAGTAAAGAGGCATATCTTAAAGTCAAGGAACGCCAGATCGGCAGCAAGGATATCCCTGGTTTCCTGCGCTTGAACAGCCCTGACTATCATCCACAACTTCATAAAGTCAGCTTTAACGTTGAGTTCGGCAGAGGTAAAAGTGGCCCATTCGTTATGGTCAGCCAGATTGGTTCTTCAGAAGCCGGTTATCCCCATCAGGGTGTATTGGTTTGCTCCGGCAATATGATGGAATCCGGCCAACCAGGGCAGAAATCACCGCGCAAAAATCACGCGCTGGTGCTGGCGTCTGATACAAAAGCCGATACGATCAAGATTAACGAAAAGGCTGTAAATGATTACAAGGAAGGGCTAACCCCTTTCCAAAAGGAAGAATTGAAAGATTGGGGAAGTAAGGATGGTTGCCTGAAAAAGGATAATCCGGTGTTTTACGTGACGGGGAGAAATTCGACCAATACAGAGGAAGTGGTTTATTTTGGGCATTGCCCGAACTTTCGTATCTCCGCGCGCCAGCCGTTTCCGGACGCGAATCGGGCGGCCCGGCCCTTAGACTTTGTGCTGGATAAGTTGCGTGATCAGTTAGACCCGGACCTGGCCGATGCGATTTTTGGGTGGGTGGAGGAAAAAGAATGGGGGCCGAAAGATCAACGCGCAGGGCGAGCGTTTTTCACGGATGCGACCTTCATCGAAGC
>PCSF01000186.1 GCA_002771315.1 Desulfobacterales bacterium CG23_combo_of_CG06-09_8_20_14_all_52_9
TGAAGCTGTGCCTCGATCCCTGAAAGCTTATAGGGGACGGTGTAAGCGATACGTTCCGGGAAAAGCGGTTTGCCGTCGAACTTGACAAGGCTTTCCTTGACCATCCGCCGCATGAGATCCGAGACGCCCACGGTGTGGACACCGTCTCGAAACCTTCCTTCGAAGCGGTCCCCGTCGAGCAGCGCCATGAAAAGCTGGAAGTCCTCTTCCTTGCCGTTGTGGGGTGTGGCGGTCATCAGGAGAAAGTGCCGGGTCAAAGTTGAAAGGAGCTGGCCGAGTTTGTGCCGTTTGGTGTATTTAATCTCGCTTCCGTAAAAAGTGGCGGACATCTTGTGAGCCTCATCGCAGACGATGAGATCCCAACGGCAATCCGGCACCATGAGCTTGGCCTGGACATCTTCGTTGCGCGAGAGTTTGTCGAGGCGGGCGATGACGAGGTTGGTTTCAAGAAACCAGTTACCGGTCCGGGCCGCCTCCAATTTATCGTTGGTGAGGATCTCGAAGGGGAGCTGGAAGCGCCGGTAAAGTTCGTCCTGCCATTGTTCGGCAAGGCTCCCGGGACAGACGACAAGGCAGCGATTTAAATTCCCACGGGTGATGAGTTCTTTGATCAGAAGGCCGGCCATGATGGTCTTTCCGGCGCCCGGATCATCGGCAAGGAGAAAGCGCAGGGGCTGCCTGGGGAGCATGTCTCCATAAACAGCCGTAATCTGATGAGGCAGGGGATCCACAAGAGAGGTATGGACGGCTAACAAAGGGTCGAACAGATGCGCCAGGCGGATCCGATGGGCTTCGGACACCAACTGAAACAAACTGCCGTCGCCGTCGAAACTCCAGGGACGCCCCTTTTCGATGATATCGAGGCGTGGTTCGTCGTCTCGGTAAAGCAGGCGATTGGCGACCTTGCCGTCTGGGGTCTTATAGGTGAGTTCAAGGGCCTCGGATCCGAACCACTGGACGCTGACCACCGTTACCAGGCAGTCTGGAAGCAGACCCCGAACGCTGGCATGGGGTTGAAGGTCTTCGAGTCGAATCATCTGTGGCCCAAACTGGTAAAGTTGACCCTTGTTGTCGAGGGGAGATGTTCGATCTTTATAATCCCTGAAATTAGTAACAAATGCAATGACCTTGATCAAGGATTTTCGATGAATACTATATTTTTTAGGTATCGAAGGGCCTTGGAAACATTTTTTTCATTAGTTGAGCCCTCAGAGATCCTGAATGCTTTTAATACAAATTGCATTGGAGTCTGACACGATCCACCGGCGATCTGTTCTCCAAGGTGCCAAAGATGGGATCATTAAAATTTGATATTATTTGAAACGAGGCCGTAAATCGGGAACCTCTATCTTATTGTTTGAGACCCGGAGGCGGAGGCGGAAAGCGGATCGGAAAAGGGAGGCGGAAAGTCTTTGTAAGTTATTGATTTTACTGGTGCGCCCGGCCCGATTCGAACGGGCGGCCTACGGATTCGAAGTCCGGCGCTCTGTCCAGCTGAGCTACGGGCGCACGAAGAAGCCTCCCGATTCAGGTTTCGGGAGGCTTTTGAATCGGTGTGGGGTGAGTGGTGGGACTTGAACCCACGACAACCGGGGCCACAACCCGATGCTCTGCCAACTGAGCTACACCCACCATCAGTTTATAGAATCATACCCAAAGTCGGATTCCTTTTCAAGAAAATTTATGGGGGAAGGAAATAAGCGTCTTTTCAAAGCGATGCCATCAACTTTTAGGGTGCGAATTTTTAAGACCGTTTTGAAGGGTAGTCAGCCCGAGGTAGATATAATGGAGTCCGGAAATGATGGTCAGGGTGGCGGTGGCCCATATCAGGAACCAGCCGAGGGTATATGCGTGAACGAATCGGGGCTTTAACAGGCTGAAGAAGATGGTGGAAAGTTGAGAAACCGTTGTGAACTTGCTGACCAGACTCGGTTTGATGTTGACACTGACTCCGGTCATGAAAAAGACGGAGATGCCGATGAGGATGATGACATCCCGGGTGATCACCAGAACAGCAAGCCAACTCGGGATGATTTTCATAATCGCCAGGCAAATGTAAGCGCTGGAAAGCAGCAGCTTGTCGGCGAGGGGGTCGAGATACGCGCCCAGGGCCGTTTTCTGGTTGGTGTACCGGGCGATGAATCCGTCCAGACCGTCGCTGATGGCGGCAAGGGTGAAGATCAACAAGGCGTAGCCCTCCATGTCCTTGAGCAGCAGGATAACAAAGAGAGGGGTCAAGAGAATTCGGCTGACGGTCAATATGTTGGGGGTACTAATCAGCATGGCGTTATTGAGTCTCTGCTGGGGCTGTATCGGTATCGGGTTTCCGATGAGAAAGCGCCAAAAGGATCCGGTCCGGCGCCGTTTCTAGGATCAAGACTTCGAAAGCTTCGAACACACTTCGGGCCAGAGTGTTTGCTAAAGTGGATGAGGGTCCCTGGAAATCCACCCGAATTTTTGCTTCATTTGTCTGGATTTCTTCGATTCGCATGTTTTTTACGCCGGGAAGTTCCACCAATGCCCTTCGGAAGGTGACGAAATTCTCCAAACGGTCGGTACCGCGCATCTGAAGGGAAATGGAAGCGATGGCTTCCGTTTTTCGGGACCATTTTTGGGCGATCCGATCGGAAAGGTCTGCTGCGCCAAGGCGCCCGGCACTGAACAGGGCATCCGCAAAAGCCTTGTCATCGTCGGAATCCGGAATATGAAATCGTTGTGAAACGACGGCGATCTCTTCGCCGGTGTCTGTCTTCAAGGCCCGGATGGAGAGATCTCCTGGGGAAGAACCCGATCCCGATGGAATTTGGGACTTGGGCCTGACAAGACTTTTTCCAAGAACCACGACCTCGGCTTCCAGCCGTTTTCCTAGCTCAAGGGCGTCGGTGTCTGAAAAGGCCGTCTTAATTGCCGGGAAAGTTTTAAGGAGTTGCGGTGCGTCGATGGCGGGACGGATGATGGAATGTCCTTTTTCAATCATGGCCTCGTAGATTCCGGCTTCTGTTGAAGGCGGCAAGGTGTTGGTGGCATCCGGGGGCCTGAAGACCGGATCGCTTCCGGATCGAGGCGACTCGGCGATGAGCAACAGGACCTTCGGAAGCTTTTGACGTGCCTCCATGATACCGGCATTGAAAAGGTGTTCCTGGATTTTGTCCGTCCGGACGACAGCCTCGATGAAGACTCGGTACTCCGATCCGACAACGGACTCGGTAAGGACTTTGTATTCCTGGATAAACTGATCCGCCTTTCCGGAAAAAGCCTTGCTCACGGTCTTGAACTGTTTAATCAGGGTATCGCGGGGAAGAAGCGCCATGACCGCCGTGTCTACGGCAGCGGCCAGACTTTCGGCCACGGCTGCATTTCTGGCAGCGGAAAAATCACCTTTTACCACGAGGGCGCTTCGGATTACTTGAAATTTGTTCGAAGGAGCTATGGCCCGGGCGTCCGGCAGAGCCGACAAAAGGAGCACCATCGCCGAAACGATCAGGCTGAAGAAAACGTTGGGCGCTTGAAATGCGCCGGTATCCGATTTCTTTTTCATCGCATCTTTCATCACATTTTGCGGGAAAGGGCGTAATCGGCAATGTCCATCAGCAAGTTCCGGGTCGGTGACAGGGAAAAGATACCGATGGAATCTTTTGCGCTTTCCACGTAACGTTTGGCCATGGTCTTCGTATAATCGATTCCGCCGCTTTCGTGAAGGATTTTTACCAGGCTTTCAAAGTCTTGAACAGAAAAATCCGATCGGGAGATCATGTCGAGAATCCAATCCTTTTTTTCTTTTCCGGTCTTTTGCAGGGCATAAATAACCGGCAGGGTCAGCTTTCCTTCTCTCAGATCGGCGCCCACCGTCTTGCCGAGAACCCGGGTATTCGACACGTAGTCCAAGAGATCGTCGGCCATTTGAAAGGCAAGCCCGAGATCTGCGCCATATCGGCCAAGGGCGATAACCTTTTCCTCGGATGCATCCGCCAGAAGGGCTCCGGAGCGGCAGGCGCCTTCGAAGAGGACCGCAGTCTTGCGGCGAATCACTTCCATGTAATCGGCCTCCGTAATAGTCGGATTCCCCTTGAGCTGAAGCTGGTGGATTTCACCCTGGGACATGGTCTCGGTGATCCCGGCGATGGTGCTGATGATCCTCGGTTGCTCGGTTTTGGCGGCAAGACTCAAGGAACGCGCCAGGAGAAAGTCACCCACCAGGACCGCGGTGGGATTTCCCCAGATGTGATGGGCCGCCTTTTGCCCGCGTCTCAGGGTGGCCCCGTCCACAAGGTCGTCATGGAGCAAGGTGGCGGCGTGGAGATATTCAAAGATAGCAGAAAAGGGGACGGCATCCGATTCCTGATACCCGCATATCCTCGCGGAAAGCACCATCAAAAGCGGCCTCAGTCGCTTGCCTCCTGAAAAAAGGATGTGGCGGGCGACCTCGGATACCAGATCCAGATGAGGACTCAGGTTTTGGGAAATGGCGATTTCAATATCGGATAGATCCGCCGAAACCCTGCTGAGAATACGATGTTTAAGATCCGTCACACGGCTTCTCCCGTAAGGTCGTATGTGCCGGCTTTGGTGATTCGGACGTTGACAAACGAACCTGTCTCAAATCCCCGGCCGGCCACACGGGTGATTCCGTCGATCTCAGGGGCCTGAAAGGCGGTCCGACCGAGGAAGTGTCCGCTTGCCCTCTTTTTTTCCAGTAATACCGGATAGACATGGTTTATGTGTCCTTGATTTTTTTGAAAAGAAAGAGCGGCCTGCATTTGCATAAGTCGGCTGCGCCGTTTCCGGGCCACCGTCTTGGGTACCCGAGGTCCAAGGCGGTGGGACGGGATATCCTCTGCGTCAGAATAGGTGAAGACGCCGGCATGATCGAACCGGACATCTTCTGCCAGGCTGCACAGCAGCTCGAAGTCTTCTTCCGTTTCCCCGGGGAATCCCACCAGGAAGGTGGTCCGAAGAACCGCGTCAGGCGCGATAGCGCGGATTTTTTCGAACAGGCGACAGAGTGTTTCCCGGGAATAGTGGCGCCCCATTTTCTTGAGGATTCTGTCGCTTCCATGCTGAGCCGGAATGTCGAAATACCGGCATAGTCTGGAATGTCGGGCCACGGTTTGGACCAAGGATTCGGTCATGCTTTCGGGGTGGCCATATAAAAAACGGACCCGGAAGTCGCCGGGCAGTTCGGCAAGATGGGACAGAAGCTTTTCCAGGGAAGTTTGGGGGGAAAGGTCGGCGCCGTAGGCCGTGGTTTCCTGGGCCACCAGGACCAGTTCTTTGACGCCTGTGGCGATGAGAAACTCGGCTTCGGATCGAATCGATTCCATGGGTCGGCTTTTTTGGCCCCCGCGCAGCCTTGGGATGATGCAAAAGGTGCAGTGCCGATCGCACCCCTCCGCAATTTTGACATAAGCTGTGTGCGGCGCACTTCTGATCCGGTGATCCTCCATCCCCGTGAGAGGCCTGGCGTTGGGGTCCGGCAGGAGGCACCAGGACGGTTCAGCGGTTGCGGTGGCGGCGGCAAGGATATCCTCATAGGCGCCGGTCCCCAGGAAGGCATCCACCTCGGGAAGCGATTGGGCAAGAGTTTCCCGGAAGCGCTCGGGGAGGCACCCGGCGACGATGAGGCGCCGGCATTGATCCGTCTTTTTGTGGCGGGCAGCCTCCAGGATTGTGTCGATGGATTCGGTGATGGCGGACTCGATGAAACTGCAGGTATTGACCACGATGATTTCGGCTTCTTGAGGATCCAGGGTGATCTCCACGCCGCCATCCATCAGGCGCCCCAGCATGATTTCGCTGTCGACGCGGTTTTTAGGACACCCGAGGCTAATCAGATGCAGCTTCAAAGAACCCATCCGAGAAAAATTCTTGCAAAGTGGAGTCCTTTTTTTGAACGATAATCAGGCATTCAACCGATTCGAGCCAGGTAACCAGTTCGATTCCCTTTTCAGGCCCCATCACCATGAGACCGGTGGCCAGTGCATCGGCGAGGGCGCAGGTTTTAGCTATAACAGAGGCGCTCACCACCCCGTTGGAAACCGGGTATCCCGTTCGGGGATCGATAATGTGGGAATACCGAATGCCTCCTTTCTCGAAAAAATTCCGGTAGTTCCCGCTGGTGGCGAGGGCCATGTCCTTGAGGGTAACGGCTTTGTAGACCCGGTCCAAAGGAGCGCCTGAATTCGGCTCGTTGATTCCGATGCGCCATCGGCTTCCGTCGGACTTTTTGCCCGAGGCAAAGACCTCTCCGCCGATCTCCACCAGAAAGTTCCAGATCCCGCATTCAAGCAGCAGAGAAGCGAGGCGGTCCACACCATACCCCTTGGCGATGGAGGCGAGGTCCAGTGTGACGTCTGCGCTTTTCTTGACAAGATATCCCTTCTCGGAGACCTCTATGCGATGAAACCCCACTTTTTTGATGGCCTCACGGAGCTTTTCAGGGGCGGGTGGCTGGGTTGTGACACCCGGCACCCCGAATCCCCACAGATCCACCAGCGGTTTGACGGTCCCATCCCATGCTCCGTCCGTGAGTCGGTACACGTATTCAGACGTTTGCATAACCTTATGAAAATCCTGAGAAACCGGAAAGGGTTTGCCCGCCGTATGATCGGTGTTGAACCGGCTGATCTCGCTTTCCGGTATGAATGTGGACATGCTTTGGTTGATCGCATCCAGGCTTTGGCGGATTTTTACATCCAAGGCGTCCGGTATGAGAACCGATCCCGGGAAGATCTTGATATGGTAAGTGGTCCCCATGGTCTTTCCGGAGAACACGAGGGGACCGGAATCTCCCAACACCGGTGGGACCCAGAGAAAAAAGAGTGAAAGGATAACGTATGAATATCGTTTAACAGATTTCAAGATCAGCAGATCCTGGGGAGTTGTTCGCCGGTGAGCATATCCACGAACCGGCTTCCACCGATGGAGGTCTTCAGGACCACCTTGCCCGAATGAGCTTCGGTTACCTCGCCGATGATACAGGCATCCTTTCCCAACGGATCCTGCCGCATGGCGGTAAGGACCGCATCACATGCGCTTTCCGGTACAAAGGCGATGAGTTTTCCTTCGTTTGCCACATACAAGGGATCGAAACCCAGAAGGCTACAAATACCGCGCACTTCCGGTTTGACCGAGATGTGATCTTCATGGATCACGATGCCGACTTTTGAGGCAAGAGCGATTTCGTTCAAAGTGGATCCCACGCCGCCTCGGGTGGGGTCCCTCAGGGCATGGATCTCTTGTTTGGTTTCGAACATGCGGGCTACGAGATAGTTGAGGGGGGCTGTATCGCTGACCACCGTGCTCTCAAACGTCATCCCCTCCCGTTGTGCAAAGACAGCGACACCGTGCTCGGCAATACTTCCGGAAAGAAGGATGCGATCCCCGATTTTAGCGTTTTGACCCGAAACATGCACATCTTCGGGGACAACCCCAACCCCCGAAGTGTTGATGAAGATTTTATCCGCCGATCCCTTGGGTACCACCTTCGTATCCCCGGTTACAATGAGGACCTGGGCATGGCAAGAAGCTTCCTGCATTTGCTTGCAGATGGTACTGAGATCCGAAAGGGGAAATCCTTCCTCGATGATCAGGCCCACGGATAGATAGAGCGGCTTGGCGCCGCACATCGCCAGGTCGTTGACTGTTCCATTTATTGCCAGATCCCCGATGCTCCCGCCGGGGAAAAAAATGGGATCCACCGTGTAGCTGTCGGTGGAAAAAGCCAGCCTTCCAGCCGGTACATGAAAAACCGCGCCGTCATCCATACGGGAGAGGATGGGGTTGTCGAAACGAGGAACCAGCATTTCCGAGATGAGGCGGTGGGACATTTTCCCTCCGCTTCCGTGATCCAGCAGGATGATCTCTTTTTTCATGACACGGGTTCCTCGATCTCATATAGCCTGGCCAGCAAATCCATAGGATAATTGTGCCTTTCCCGAGTCGACTATGGGCCGGAGGAAGGAATGGCCACGCGCCTGGCCATCCAGAAATTTTGGGCCCAGTAATCGTCGTGAAGACTGGACAGTGTGACTCCTTCCGACTTGGAGGCGTGGATGAAACGAGAATCGCCGATGTAAATGCCCACGTGTTTGCCAAACCAGCCTGTCTTGAATAGGACCAGATCCCCGGCGGCCAGGTTTTGATCGTAGATGCGTTTTCCCGTTTCGGCTAAAGTCTGGGTTGTTCTGGGCAATTGAAGATCCAGATGATCCCTGAAGATGACATGTACGAATCCGGAGCAGTCGATTCCACTGCGAGACATCCCTCCCCGTCGGTACCGAGTCCCTTTCCAGGATTCGTATTGCGCAATCAGTCGGTCCCGGATCTGGGATCGCGAAAGCGAAAGAGGCGGCGTCGAATTTTGAGGTTCGGGATAGTAGGCCGGACCGGCGGATCGGGGAATCGTGGAACAACCCGTGCCTCCGACGAGAACGGCTATAAAAAGTGCGACGCCGACAATACCCTGAAATGATCGATGAAACGGCCGGTTCATATTACTGAGGGAGCATAAACGTTATGAGTTATCGTGTCAACGGCATGGTAAATTTCCATCGGGTGGACATTACGATACGGGTCGGATGGGAAAGCGGATCTTCAGCTTTTTTGACAGGGCG
>PCSF01000297.1:0-5604 GCA_002771315.1 Desulfobacterales bacterium CG23_combo_of_CG06-09_8_20_14_all_52_9
CCCTCTCTGTAATGGCTGCTTGAGCCGACACTTTATCCAACGACATGGTACCGCCCAGAAAATAATCGGGATCCAGGTAACCAAGGACCAGGTCAGCGTCCGTTACCGTCGGCTCCGTGCCCCCCCTTTGGTAGCAGACCGGCCCGGGATCGGCCCCGGCACTATCCGGACCTACCTGGAGAAGCCCCATCCGATTTATCCTGGCTATGCTGCCGCCACCGGCTCCGATCTCCATCAGATCCACCACGGGAACCTGAATGGGCAGGCCGCTCCCTTTTTTAAAACGCTGCACACGCCCCACCTCGAAGGTGGAAACCAGCCCGGCATGACCCTTTTGAATCAGGCAAGATTTGGCTGTGGTTCCCCCCATGTCAAAACAGAACATGTCTTCCACCTTGAACATCTTCCCGTAATGTTGGGAAGCGATCACCGCAGCAGTAGGGCCCGATTCGATGATGCGCACGGGAAAGGCCTGGGCCGTTTCCACGGAAGTGATCCCGCCGCTGGAAAGCATAATATACAGCCGTCCGGCAAAGCCGATCTGTTGCATCCTCAGGGAGAGTTTCCTTAAATACTTTTCGGTGATCGGTTTGACATAGGCATTGGTCACCGTGGTGCTCGTCCGTTCGTATTCGCGAATTTGAGGAAGTACTTCAAAGGACGTGGAAAGAAATAGATTGGGGGCCTTTTCTTTCACGATCTCCTTGATACGCATTTCGTGAACCGGATTTTCAAAAGAGTTGATGAGACAAACCGCCAGGGACTCCATGCCCATATCCAGTAATTCCTTAAGCACCGCTTCCGTTTGGGCATCTTCCAGGGGTTTGAGAATGCGTCCGTCGCAGGCAATCCGCTCCCGGATTTCTTTTCGAAAGGGCCGGGGCACCAGAGGCTCGGGGTATTCGGAGAAAATGTCGTAGGCATCATACCGGAGTTCCCGGCCCAGTTCCAATACGTCCTTGAACCCTTCGGTCGTCATCAATCCGGTTTTAGCCCCTTTTCGCTCGATGATGGCATTGATGACCAGCGTGGTCCCATGGATAATCTCTTCCAGGTTCGGCATGAATCCGGGATGCTGATCCAGAAGTTGGGATACGCCGTATTCAACCGCTTCCGAAGGGTCCACCGGGGTGGTCAGGCATTTATAAACGTAAAATCGTCCGGTTTCGTCATCGACCAGCACGAAATCGGTGAAGGTTCCCCCGATATCGCAACCCAATCGATAGCGGCCATGGGGCGGCGCGCTTTCACGATTCATAAGACGCAATCCTCGGTTCTATGCGTTAAAAGATGCTCGGTTCTTCCCATACCCCGAAGACCTCCCTGAATACACCCGTCATTTCTCCCACCGTAGCGTATGCCTTGCAGCAGGCCACCAGACCGGGCATCACGTTCTTGCCGGCGGCGGCGCTTTTTTTCAAGGCTTTCAGGGTGCCGACCGCTTCCCGGTTGTTTCTTTCCTTTCGAAGAGCCTTCAGGCTTTTGATCTGTTTTTTCGCCCAGCCTTCATCGTATTTGTGAAGTTCCACTTCGGGATGTTCCCCCTCCGTGTACTTGTTGACGCCCACCTTGATGATTTCCCGGTTCTGGAGCCCTTTTTCGAACTCATACGCCTGTCGGCTCACTTCTCTCTGGATGGCTCCCGCAGCGACAGCCCGAACCATTCCGCCCATCTCCTGAATCCGTCGCATCTCCTCGAGGATCTTTGCTTCCATCTGTTTGGTGATGCTTTCGACGAAGTATGAACCGGCCAACGGATCCACGGTGTCCCGCAGCCCCACCTCTTCCATGAGGATCTCCAGGGTCCTCAAAGAAAGCAGTGCCGCCCTAGGGGTTGGAATGGTAAAGGCTTCGTCAAAAGAGCATAACGCCGTGGTCTGTGCTCCGCCGAGAGCGGCGGCCAGCGCGTAGTAGGCGCTTCGGATGATGTTGTTCTCCGGCTGTTCCTTGGTCAGACCGCTCCCCCCGCCTCCGAAAAGGCCTCTTAAGAAGAGGTTTTTCTTGTTTTTGACGCCGTAATCCTCTGTCAGCATTCTGGCCCAGAGCTTGCGTGCCGCCCGGAACTTGGCCACCTGTTCCCAGAGATTCCCGAAGACGTTGAGATTGAAGGAAAACCGCCCCACGAATTCCTCGGGTGAAAGGCCCCGAGCCGCTACATTATCGATATAGGCTCTGGCGATTTCCAATGCACAGGCGATCTCCTGGGCCGGGGTCGCACCCGATTCCCGGATATGATATCCGCAAACACTCACCGGGTTACAACGAGGCAACTCCTTTGCCGCGTATTCGATGCAGTCTCCCACCAGCCGGACAGCCGGTTCCACGGGGAATATCCACGCCCCGCGACCGACCATTTCCTTCAAGATATCATTTTGAGGAGTGGCGCTGATGACCTCCTTGGCGTAACCGAATTTTTCGGCCGCTGCCTGATACATTGCCAGCATGACGGTGGCGTTGGCGTTGATGGTCAGGCCGGATCCGATGCGATCAAAGGGGATGCCTTTGAAGGCGATCTCGAAGTCTCTGAGAGAATCCACGGCCATCCCGACCCGTCCGACTTCCCCTTCCGCTCTCGGGTCATCGGAATCGAGCCCCATCTGGGTGGGAAGATCGAATGCCACATTCAACCCGGTCTGACCATGGGAGATCATCCACCTGAACCGCTCGTTGGTCTCCTCGGGTGTACCAAAACCCGTATACTGCCGCGTGGTCCACGCCCGGCTCCGGTATCCGCCGGGATGGATGCCCCGCGTGAAAGGGAACTCCCCGGGATCTCCCAGGTCTTTTTGATAATCAAAACCCACGGCATCGAGGTCTTGCGGTCCGTAGCATGTCTTGACCCGTATGCCGCTTTGATAGATCACCTCTTTGATGGCGTCCTTCTCGTCCCGAACATATTTTGCCACACCCATTTTCTACCCCCCATTGACCAAAGACTGAATGGAGCCGGTGATTTCGGAAAACGGCGTTCCACCGGGAAAAACAGCGGCTATACCGATCTCTTTCAACAGATTGATATCCTGTTTGGGGATCACCCCGCCGACGACCACTTTGACGTCTTCCATTTCCTCCTGCTTCAAACGGGAAATCAGCCTCCGGCTTATGGAAAGATGTGCGCCGGTCATGATACTCAATCCGATCACATCCACCGATTCTTGAATCGCCGTGTGAACGATCTGATCGATGCTCTGGTGAAGGCCTGTATAGGTGACCTCCATGCCTGCATCCCGCAGCACCAGGGCGATGATTTTAGCACCCCGGTCATGTCCGTCCAGGTCGGGCTTGGCGATGAGCACCCGGATCCTTCTTTTTGCTTCCATTACCAATACCTCATTTTGATGGATTCGCCTCAACGGCTTCATTTCCAAAGGCGTTCCCGGCCGTCCTTCCTATGCCGATCACGCCAGAGTATTGTCCTCATCAAAGGCCACAAGGGCAGCATTGCAACCGCATGCAAGGTGATCTTTCACCAGCCGTTCCACCCCCTCGGCATCCCGCTTCCGAATATGTTCGAGCATCCGTTTGTGGTCGTCGTTGCTCACCGCAGCCAATATTTCATTTCGCAAAATGATCCGCCGGAAGCGAAAAATCTGGTCACGCAGCTCGTTGATCATCTTGATGAGCCTGGGGCTGCGGCTTAGAGCATAGAGCAGATCGTGGAACTCCGTGTTGATCCGGGTCAGAGCGTCAAAATCCTTCCGTGCGAGGAAAAGTTCATATTCAGCAATCTTTTGCTGCAGCGGGATCAGTTCTTTTTCCTCATGTTGGATCGCGGAAAGCCTCGCAGCGTAGCTTTCAAGGACCCCCCGGATGCCGAAGGTCTCTTCGATGTCTTCACGGCCTAAGCCTAAAACCTCAAAGCCGCCCCGGGGAAGCCTTTTCAGAAGCCCTTCCTGTTCCAGCTTGTGGATCGCTTCTCTAACCGGTGTTCGGCTGATTCCCATGACCTCGGCAATCCGGCTTTCCACCATCCGGCTTCCCGGCCCGATGTTCCCCCTCACGACGGCCTGTCTCAGGTTTTCGAAAACACGATCCCCTAACGAGTTTTTTTCGTAAAAACGGTGCAAGGGCTTTAGATCAAAAGCTTCGTCGATGTCCATGCGATCCATCTGCCATCCTTTTTACAGGCCGGACCAACGGGCGATATTGGTCTGGAGAACTTCATGGGTACCCCCACCGTTTAACAGGAAACGGCTGTCGCGGTAGTAGCGTTGCACAGGGTATTCCATGGAATACCCATACGCCCCAAAGATACGGGTTGCTTCGTCAGCCGCCTTACAGGCCGCTTCGGTGGCAAAATATTTGGCCATGGTGGCCTCTTTGAGGCATGGGATTTGGTTGTCGATCATCCTGGTCGCCTGGTAGGTAAGCAATCGGGCAGCTTCCAGTTCGGTGGCCATGTTGGCGATCTTAGCCTGAATGAGCTGATACTGGGCGATGGGATGGCCGAAAGCGACCCGCTCTTTGGCATACCGGATGGAATCGTTCATGGAGGCTCTCAGCAGGCCGACGGCCAGGGCTGCCGTCATGGCTCGGATTTCAGAAAGGATGGACATGAGGTTGCTCAACCCTTCCTCTTCCTGTCCCAGCATGAATTCCGGGGGAATATGCACATTGGTGAAGGCCACCTCGGACATTCGGGTCGTCCGGGTTCCCAAAAGCTCAAAAGGGGCGCTCACCGAAACCCCCGGCGTCTCCCTGGGTATGAAGAAGAAATTGAGTCCCCTCAGCCTTTTAATCGGATCGGTCTGGCACAGGACCGTGTAAAAATCAGCGATAGGGCCATTGGTCACCCAGGTCTTCATCCCATTGACCACAAATCCATCCTTGGTCCGCTGGGCCAGAGTGGTCACTGCGCCCAGGTCTGAACCGGCTTCGGGCTCGGTCAGACAAAAGCACGGGATCTTTTCGCCCCTCATGGCAGGGAGGAAGTATTTTTCCCGCATTTCTTCCGTTCCGTAATGAAAAAGGAAGTTCGTGCCCATCAGACACTGCATGGCGGTGATGGCGGCAAGGCTCATGAGGCCCTTGGCCAGCTCCTCACAGATAATGCAATATAAAGTGGTGTTCCCGCCGCTGCCCCCCTTGTCCCTGGGATACCGGATCCCGAATACGCCCATTTTCGCCACTTTCTGAAACAGTTCTGCGGGAAATTCCTCTGAAGCATCCACCTGTTGCGCCTTGGGAATCACTTCCTTTTCCACAAAACGAGCCATGCTTTCCCGGATAAGACTTTCAGGGTTGGACCGAATCATATCGCGCGTTCTCCTTTCGGCACTTGAGCCGATCGTCTGATTGTCTGAGCAGGACACTCATCGGTTTGCCGATTTGAGCTGGCGGATCATTTCCGGGACGATTTCATGAAGGTCGCCTACGATCCCCCAGTCGGCCACCTGGAAGATGGGAGCCCGGGGATCCTTGTTAATGGCGATGATGTACCGGGAATTCATCATGCCGGCCCGATGCTGGATGGCTCCGGAAACCCCGCAGGCAACGTAAATCTCCGGGCGCACCGACTTGCCCGTCTGCCCCACCTGATTTTCCTGAGGGATCCAGCCTTCCTCCACAGCCACCCGGGTCCCGGCCACTTCACCTCCCATGAGA
>PCSF01000297.1:5641-5795 GCA_002771315.1 Desulfobacterales bacterium CG23_combo_of_CG06-09_8_20_14_all_52_9
CGCCCACGCCCCGACCTCCGGCCACGATGACCTTGGCTTCCGTGATATCGGTTCCTTTTTTGCGCTCCCGGATCGTTTCCAGGACTTTGACGCCGATCCGGGTTTCAGTTATCCGCATGGCATGGCGGACGATGACTCCTTTTTTATCCGGTGT
>PCSF01000297.1:5842-8010 GCA_002771315.1 Desulfobacterales bacterium CG23_combo_of_CG06-09_8_20_14_all_52_9
AGCCGGCCGGGTCTGTAACAAGATCTTCTCCTTGGAGTCGATGGCCAACTCCGTACAATCGGCCGTAAGTCCGCAACCTACGCGCCGGGAGATCCGGGGTGCTAAATCCCGCCCGAGATGAGAAGCCCCCAACAGCAAAATATTCGGTTTGTAGGCCTTTACCAGCTCCTCCACCACATCGGCGTAAGCGGTGGTCCGATATTGCGTCAATGCCTTGTGCTGCACAAGATAGACCTTGTCCGTTCCATATCGGATCAGGGTTTGCGCCAGGTTCGAGATCCGGTTCCCTGCTAAAATGGCACAGACTTCCTGTCCCATCTCCTGTCCCAGTTCCTGGGCTTTTCCCAAAAGTTCGAGGGAAACCCGGTTCAATCGACCGTTGCGCTGCTCTGCAAAGACCCATACCCCCTGATGGTCCGAGAAATCCGGAATCGTTTTGGGTTTTGCATCCGAACGCAAAGCCTTGGCCCTGCAGACTTCCAGACAGGCGCCGCATAAGGTGCATCGATCTAGGATGTGGGCTTTGCCGTCCTTGATTTCGATAGCGCCGTATGGACAGGCCTTGAGGCACCGCCTGCATCCGTCACACAGATCTTTTTCCACCCAGACGACCATATTGTTCTTTTTCCTTTCACAATTCGCACGTGGACGCAAAAGCCTTGCAGGCGGTGGCGCCTTCGCTGTCTTTCAGTTTTTGGATCAGCTCCCTGACAACGGTCTCCTTGCTCCCTTCCAGGATCTTTCCTTCCCGCTTGAACTTGGGGGCAAAGGTGCGGATCACATGGGTCAGAGACCCTTCCAGCCCCACTTGCTGGGCCTTGACGCCGATATCCGCCGCGTTCCAGACCTGGATGGGGGCTTTTTCACGGCATGCCCCGAGCAACCGTTCCACCCGGGGGAATCGGGGGTTGTTCATTTCCCCGATGACGGTGATCAGTGCGGGAATCCGACATTGGAGCCTTTCATAGCCGTCTTCCAGTCTCCTTTTGACAGTGATATGTTTGGGGTGCACCGCTTCGATGTCGAACACATAGGTGGCCTGAGGAATCCCCAGCCAGTCGGCAACCTGGGGTCCGATCTGAGCCGTGTCTCCGTCAATGGCCTGCCGGCCGCTGAAGATGAGGTCAAAATGGCCGACCTTCTTGATCGCCATTGACAGCGTGAAAGAGGTTGCCCAGGTGTCGGCTCCGGAAAAAGCCCGGTCCGTAAGCAGAACCCCCGCATCAGCTCCCATGCCGATTGCTTCCGATATCACATCGATGGCCTGCATGGGCCCCATGGAAACAACCGTCACTTTTCCGCCGAACCTGTCCTTGAGGACCAGGGCCGCTTCCAGGGCATGGGCATCATCTGGGTTCATGATGCTTTTCAGCCCTTCACGAATGAGATTTCCGGTCTTGGGGTCCAGCTTGACTTCTGTGGTATCCGGCACCTGCTTGATCAATACGATGCTGTCCATACGCGTTTCCCTTGATAAACCTTTTCAGATGATCCCTTTCGTTTTCAGCTCCGCGATACCCTCTTCCGAATATCCCAGGGCCTCTGAAAGGATCTTTTGGTTGTGTTCCCCGAAGCGGGGAGGAAAAGACAATTGGCGATCGTTTTGCATCATAAATTCCGTCAGGTAAGGGGGCGGTGCGAGCGTGACCCGCATGCCCGTGACAGGATCCTTCGCATACAGGAGACGGCGTTGCACCAGGGGATCTTCGCAGACCTCTTTGATGCTTTGTATCTTGCTGACAGGTACCGTTATGGCCTTGAAAAGATCGATCAACGCCTCGGAGGTCTGTTGGACAGTGACGGCCTCGATTTCTCTGTTGAGGCGAACCACTTCCTTGATTCGGCCGGCGTTTTTCTCATACTCCGGCCGGTCCAGAACTTTAAAAATCTTCTGGGAGACCATGGATTTCCATTGGCGATCGTTTCCCACAGCCAGATAAATGTACCCATTTTTTGTCCGATACACGGAAACCGGTGAAAAATATTCATGGGTGTTCCCTCTTCGGGCGATCCTTTTCTTTAAGATATCCCTCATGGTGATGGGAATGATGAGCCAGGAAACCGATGACTCAAACATGGACTGATGGATGCAGGAACCTTGACCGGTTTTCTCCCGGATGAAAAGCGCCTTCATCAGCCGGCCGTAGGAATGTTCACTGGTCCCCATG
>PCSF01000297.1:8025-16330 GCA_002771315.1 Desulfobacterales bacterium CG23_combo_of_CG06-09_8_20_14_all_52_9
TAAGCCGCCTCGTTGCTGTCCAGGCCAAAACCGGTAACCCCCAGCCAGATGATGTCCTTTTTGATGGATTTTAGCGTGTCGTAGTCGATACCCAACTTGGTGTAGCTCTTCGGAAGCTGATTGGTGGCAAAAATATCGACATCCAGTTTTTCGATGAGAGAATGAAAAATGGCCCGGCCTTCCGTTTCACCGAGGTTCAGGGTCATAGATTCTTTGCCGGCATTGATGCAAAGAAAATAGGCATTCATCCGCTCTTCCCCCAGGATATTCTCCCCCACCCATCGGTTCGGATCCCCGTAGACCGGGTGTTCCAGCCGGATGATCCGAATGCCTTCTTGTGCCAGACGAAACGTCAGATACGGCAACACGGTGGCCTGCTCCAGGGACAGCATGGTCAATTTCTTAAAATGATCCATCGTGTCCGCTCCTTCTGTCGGGTTATTTTATCATTGATGAACGTCTTCAATGGGTCCTGCTCTGTGAAACGAGGATGTGCTTTCGCACTTTCCCCAGGGCGGTACGTGGAAAAGGGGATGCAATTCACTCCAGCGTTGCACCCACTAGGCGATGTTCATGGACTCGATCATCGGTTAATGTATACTGTATACAAATCAATCAAGTCAAATAGAAAGACGGGATATCACGAGGCTGAAGCTCATCTTTCATGGCAAAACTCCCGAAAGACCCATGCGTTGTGGAAACGATCGGGTTGACATTCTCCCCAGGCTCCCGTTATGAAGCAAAAGACTTATTTTTATTGCGGTCGGACCATCGAAGGCGCAGATCCAACGTTCAGAACCATCGATTGGCGTCTTAAAACATGGCCTTGCATTTGGAGGTCGCTGTGAATAACCGTCTTTGTCGGCATTTCCCCCATGCAAAATCCGTTTCATGACCAAATCCGCCGCCGCGCGGCCGAATACCTGTCGGATTCCGCTACGGGCACCGAATTGAAAATCCTCACCGATACCAGTGATTTTTTTGCCGTGGACTATGGAACCGTCATTTTATTAAACACCAAAGGCTACCTGGTACGTCAAAACGCCAAGGAGGGACGGTTCGGCATCGACGAGCAAGAAAAATTCTGGGTCAAACGCGCCATCGATCTTGAAACGGGACAACGAAAGATCATCAAACTTGTTTTCCATGAACGTTTTACGGCCCATGTGGGAGACATTGCCTTCGAATGTTTTCGAAGCCCTCACAAGGAGGCTCGCATATTAGGCCTGGTGGGTTCCCACGCCAATTTCATGCACGGTTACGCCGCGGCCGATGAGGCCGGAAACACGGTCCGCGTCATCGACTTCATCTACGGCAAACCCCTCTCCGCCGCGATTGAAGAATTGGACTGCCCCCATGATATTTTTTTTCACCAGCACTTCCCGGCTGTGCTGGATTCTTTCCTGGCATGCATAGAAGCCATCCGCTTCCTTCATGATAATGGTGAAAAACACGGCGACATTCGGCGGGATCATATCCTCATCGATCATGAAAGCGGCATTTACCGGTGGATCGATTTCGATTTCAATTACCGGCACCGTGAAAATATTTACGGATACGATCTCTTCGGCCTGGGAAACATCCTGATCTATCTGGTGGGTCAAGGGGACGTGCTTCTTTCGAATCTGAAAGTCCAGGATCCAAAGGCTTTCCACCATCTGAACGAAGAGGACCTCAACATCGTCTTTCACCATCGGGTGGCCAATCTGAAAAAGATCTACCCTTACATTCCGGAAAAGCTTAACCGAATCCTGCTCTATTTCTCAAAGGGTGCCGGCCGATTTTACGACCATACACGACAAGTACTGGAAGATCTCAACGACTATCGTGCAAGCCCGGGAAGCGCTTAGGATGCACCGACTGCTTCCCAAAGTCTATGCCGGTATACTTAAACATCCTGTCCATCCCATATTCAGGAGACGCCCATGAATGCCTCTAACCATCGCTACAACAAAAACATTCTCATTGCCGTGGATACTTCTGAAAACGCCCGTCGTGCGGTGTGTTACGTGGCGCAGCTCCTCGAAGGAAACGCGGCCTTCACCATCACCCTCATGCATGTGATCAACGAGCCGGAAGAAGACTATTTTTCAAGCCCCACCGAACAGGCAAAATGGGTCCGGGAATACCGGCAAAAGATCGATGCCGTTATGAACGACTATGAGCAGATTCTGATTCAGGCCGGGTTCGCATCATCCGCCATCTTCAAAAACGTCTTCACCCGGTTCTGCCCGTCTCTGGCCGAATGTATCCTCACGGAACAGAATAAACTGGCCTATGACACGGTTGTGGTGGGACGCCAGGGGTTGTCCCGGAGCGAAGAGTTCCTTTTTGGAAGCGTATCAAGTAAAATCGTCACCCACGCCAAAAACTGCACGGTATGGGTGGTCTCCTGATCAAAAGCTCCAGACCGCGCCGTTTCATTCCATTGCAACATTTCTCCTTGACAAGGATTCTTTTCACTGGATACAGATGTGATTGTACCCGTGCCGTTCGGATTTTTCATAAAAAACCTGACGCCCATCATGTCTGATGGTCTCGTAAAAAGTCGTCACCCCGTTGAAAAACGGGGTCCGGGGGTTTCATAAGTGCTTGAAAACACTGGATTCAGGCTTTCGCCGGAATGACAGAAAGAGAGCATTTTCAACTTTTTACGAAGCCATCATGTCTGACCTGCATACAAAAAAAGGAAGGTGCGATGCACTCCGACACCCGGCTCTATCCTACCGCCTTTAATCCTTTGTTGATCACACCGTCCCGACCGCTTCCGAAAAAAATCGCTGTCGTCGGCGCAGGGACCATCGGTCCCGACATCGGCTATTATTTGAAAAGCGCCCTGCCTGAAAGCACCCTATACCTGGTGGACGTCGTAGAGGCGCCTCTGAAAGCCGCTGAAAAGCGACTCTTCGGCTATGCGCAGAAAGCCGTCGAAAAGAAAAAGATGACCCCTGAACAGGCCCGGGCCGTCTGCGCCAACATCGTCTATACCCTCGATTATAATCAGATCAAAGATTGCGAATTAATCATCGAAGCGGCCACCGAAGCCGTCTCTCTAAAACAGCGCATCTTCGCCGCCATCGAGGAACGCGTCAAAGAGACTGCCATCATCACCTCCAATACCAGTTCTATACCGGCGGACCGCCTCTTTTTGCACATGAAGCACCCCGAAAGGGCGACGGTCACCCATTTCTTCGCACCGGCCTGGCGCAGCCTTCCGGTGGAAGTGATCCGCTGGGAACGGGTCAGCCCGGAGGTTTTGGATTATCTCTTCTGGTTTTTCGCAAAAACTGGGAAATCCCCTATCCTCACGGCTGACGCCATTTGTTTCGTACTGGACCGCATCTTCGACAACTGGTGCAATGAAGCGGCCTATCTCTTAAACACAGCATCCGCCGGCCAGATCGACAGGGTGGCCGAGGAATTTGTGTTCGCCGGGCCCTTTTTTGTGCTGAACATGGCCAACGGAAACCCCATCATCATCGAGACCAACACCCTCCAAATGGAAGAAGGGACCCACTATCTGCCGGCCCCGATCCTCACCTCAGTCGACCACTGGAAGACTCACCGGCCGGGAACAGAGGTTCGGATGTCTGAAACCGTCCTCCAACAGGTCCGGGATCGGCTGCTGGGAATCCTCTTTTCCCAATCCTTTGACATCATCGATCGCCGAATCGGGACCATGGAAGATGTCAACTTCGGATGTCAGGTGGCCCTTGGATTCCGCAAGGGGCCCCTGGATATCATGAAGGACCTTGGAGAGGAAACGGTGACCCGGATTATGGAACGTTTCCGCACCGAAAGACCGGGGTTCCCCCAGCCCAAAAAACCTGTTTCGGCCTATCAGGATTTTCGCCGCTACATCCTCATCGATGAACAGGACGGCGTGCAAATACTTACCTTGCGCCGGCCCCAGGCCCTCAACGCCCTCAACGATGAGATATTGGATGAACTGCTGAGCGTCCTCAGAATGGGTTCTGAGAATCCTTCCGTGGAGGGATTCATCCTCACCGGGTACGGCACGGGGGCGTTTTCAGCCGGCGCCGATATCGGGAAATTTCCGCAGATGCTTGGCGACAAAACCGCTTCCATGCAATATGCAAAAGACTGCGCCAAGATTCAGCGGTTTCTCGATGGAATGGAAAAACCCGTGGTGGCGGCGCTTAACGGGCCAGCCCTGGGAGGCGGCCTGGAACTTGCCATCCGCTGCCACGCCATCGTGGCCTTGAAAAACGCCAGGCTTCAGTTTCCTGAGATCACCCTCGGGATTCTCCCGGGCATCGGCGGCTGCGTCGTTCCTTATCGAAAATGGCCTCAGGGAGCGGCGGTGTTCAATGACATGATTCTTTCGGGACGAGCACTCTTGGCATCCGATGCCGCCGGAATCGGCGTCGTAGACCATATAGCGGATACCTATCCGGAAATGATCAAAACCGCCGTTCAGATGGCAAGGACCCTTAAAGGCGCCATTCGTCGAATCCCGGATGCCCCTGTCGATATGCCGGAGATCCGGATTCCGGAGCCGCCCGCGGCGGGAAAGCTCCCTTTGAGCAATGAGGCGGTAGCCATCGCCGCCAAAACCATCCGGGAAGGGGCTGCCTGTTCATCGCTTGCTCAGGCACTGGAAAAAGGGTATGAAGGATTTGGGGAGATCGCCTGCACCCAAGCGGCCAAGGAAGGAATCTCCGCCTTTTTGGAAAAAAGAAAACCGTCGTTTCAGCAGTGACAAAGACAAGACCTGAAAGCACCCATTCTCTGTCGGCGAGCCGGCAGTGGCGCGTTTGTTTTCTATCCGTCGGGGGAAGGGTCGGTGCGGCATAAAAATCGCCGCCGACCCAATCAAGGTACACCCAATCAAAAGGAGGAGTTATGCAGGTCAAGAAGATATTTCTACCCGAATCTGAGTTACCGCGTCAATGGTACAACATCGCCGCGGACATGCCTACACCGCTAGAGCCTCCGCTTCATCCGGGAACCGGGAAGCCCGTAGGACCCGACGACCTGGCCCCCATCTTCCCCATGCCCCTCATCGAGCAGGAAGTCAGCAAGCAGCGGTTCATCGACATACCTGAACCTGTCTTGGAAAAATATCTCATCTGGAGGCCGACTCCCATGTATCGGGCCTTCAACCTGGAAAAGCACCTGGGCACCCCCGCAAAAATCTATTTCAAAAATGAAGGAGTCAGCCCGGCGGGAAGTCACAAACCCAACACCGCCCTGGCTCAGGCTTATTACAATAAGATCAGCGGCACCAAGAAGATCACCACGGAGACCGGGGCCGGCCAGTGGGGAAGCGCCCTGGCCATGTGCTGCTGCCTCTTCGGGCTGGAATGCAAAGTCTACATGGTGAAGGTGAGCTTCCAGCAGAAACCCTATCGCCGGCTCATGATGGAAACTTGGGGCGCCACGTGCATCGCCAGCCCCAGCACCGAAACCAACGCGGGACGAAAAATCCTGGAAAAGAATCCGGACTCCCCCGGGAGCCTCGGCATCGCCATCAGCGAGGCGGTGGAAGCGGCTGTCTTAGGTAAAGACACCAAATACTCGCTGGGCAGCGTGCTGAACCATGTGTTACTGCATCAAACCATCGTCGGCCAAGAAGCCCAAAAACAAATGGCTCTGTTCGGGGATTACCCGGATGTCGTCATCGGCTGCGCCGGCGGCGGAAGCAATTTCTCCGGTTTGGCCTTTCCGTTCATCCGGGACAAAATCCATGGCAAGAAGGTGGAAATCCTTGCGGTGGAACCGGCCTCCTGTCCCACCATGACCCGGGGACCCTTTGCCTATGACTTCGGCGACACCGTGCAGATGACACCGTTGTTGCCCATGCACACGTTAGGCCACAGCTTTATCCCTGAGCCGATCCACGCCGGCGGCCTGCGGTATCACGGCATGGCGCCGCTGGTCAGTCAGTTGATCCTGGACAAGCTGATCACACCGATTGCCGTTCCCCAACTGGAAACCTTCGAAGCAGGCCTGACTTTTGCCCGGACGGAAGGTTTCATCAGCGCCCCGGAAACGAATCATGCGATAGCGGTACTCATCCGCGAAGCCAAGAAGGCCAAGGAAGAAGGAAAGCAAAAGGTCATTCTGCTCAACTGGAGCGGGCACGGGCTGGTGGACATGGCCGCCTATGAGGCCTATCTCACCGGCAGGCTCAAAAATTATGAGCTCCCGCAGGAAGAGATCGATCGCGCCCTTGCCGAAATCGCGCCCCTGCCGAAGCCCAAACAGTACAGGAAATAATAATCTCCTTTCGACCGCGCCTTCCGGAGGAGCACCATCTCCGGGAGGCAAACGAAAGCCCGATATGACCCAAAGAATCACACCCCCTGAAGATAACCTCAAGATCCGCTGCCGAAAACTCGGCCATCAAATATTCTTTTCATACTGCCGCAGGGAAAACCGGGGACTCCCCTGTCCCAAGACGATAGACTGCTGGCACATCCATTTCCAAGTTCAAGATTACCTGGAACAAGAACTCACTCACGAGGAATGGAATCAAGCATTTGCCGCACCCGCAAAGCCAAAAGTAATGACGCTGTTAGACCTGATCGAACAAGCCAAGGCGGCAAAGGAAGAAGGATCCGGATGAAAGATGCGTTTTTGATCGGAAACGGTGCCATTGCCCTGGGACTCCTGGAAGGCGGGTGCCAAGTGGTCACCTCTTACCCCGGAACCCCCAGTTCTGAAATATTACCCGAGATTGTTCACCTGATTAAAACCGAAAATCTGAAGACCTATGCGGAATGGTCCACCAATGAAAAGGTGGCATTCGACAATGCCTATGCCGCGGCCATTTCCGGGAAACGGGCCGCCTGCTGTATGAAGCAGGTGGGTTTGAACGTCGCGGCGGATTCCCTGATGAGCGCCGCCTACCTGGGCACCACAGGAGCGCTGGTCATCATCTCCTGCGACGATCCCGGTCCGCATTCTTCCCAGACCGAGCAGGATACGCGCATGATGGCATGGCTTGCCAAGGTCCCGGTGCTGGATCCCTCCACTCCAAAAGAAGCCCGGGAGATGGCAGCACTTGCTCTGGATCTCTCCGAAGAGTTCCGGATCCCGGTGATCTTAAGACCCGGTATCCGGGTCTGTCACGCCAGGCAGAACTGTCAGTGGGAACCCATTTCTATAAAAAACAAATCCGCAACCTTTGAAAAAAACCCCTCCCGCTGGGCGGCAACCCCTATGTTTCGATACCTTCTCCATCAGGAGCTCAACCAAAAACTCATTCAAATATCCAAAAAATTTGAACGATTAAGGGATATTAACAAACATAACCTCATTAAAAACAGGAAGTATCCTTTAGGGATTATAGCGGGGGGTGTCCCCTATTCCATTGTTCGGGACCTTCTTGCCGAAAACCGGCGTGAGGACATCCCCGTTCTCAAGCTGGGCGCGCCATATCCTTTCCCGGAAAAGCCAGCGAAACAATTCCTGAGAGCCTGCAAAAAAGTGCTGGTCCTGGAAGAGACCGATGCGTTCATCGAATACTTCCTCAGGGATCGGAAAAAAGTCCTGGGGAGGCTTTCCGGCCATGTCCCCACGGAAGGAGAACTGCTTCCCCAAGTCATTTCGCGGGTGATACAGCACGTCTTAACGGATCTCGGCATCGATCCGATGGAAGTCTCAGAAAACACCGAGGCTCAGGAGCTGGTTCGAACTCTCAACCTTCCGATCCGAAAACCCACCCTTTGCCCGGGTTGCCCGCATCGGGCATCCTTTTTCGCCATCCGCAAAGCGCAGCCTAAGGCGATCTTCACTTCCGACATCGGCTGTTACACCCTGGGCCTGAACCTCGGCGGCGTCGATACCTGCCTGGACATGGGAGCCGGAATCACTATGGCTTCCGGATTCTTTCACGCTTTTGCCCAGGACGGGATCGAGCAGCCCATCGTAGCCACCATGGGGGATTCCACCTTTTTCCATTCAGGAACAACCGGCCTTTTAAACGCAGTCTTCAACGGGTCCCGGTTCATCCTCGTGCTCCTGGATAATGAAACGACGGCCATGACCGGGATGCAACCCACCCCGGCACTGGGTATCCGTGCCGACGGAAGCCCCGGCAAATCGATTCCCCTGGAAAGGGTCGTAGCGGGTTGCGGCGTGGACTTCATTGAAGTGGTGGACCCCTATGACATCAAGGCCATGACCACCCTCTTGAAGAAAGCCAAACAGTACGTCGCGAGCCCGGATGGCGGGATTGCCGCAATCATCGCCAGACACCCCTGCGTCATTGCCCATCGGGATCGGGCGATTTTAAAAAAAATATCCGTCACTGTCACCGAAGACTGTGACGAGTGCG
>PCSF01000297.1:16337-16479 GCA_002771315.1 Desulfobacterales bacterium CG23_combo_of_CG06-09_8_20_14_all_52_9
CCATGAGCGTTTCGAATGTCCGGCCTTATACAAGGACCCGGAAATCGGACATACCGCCGTCAATAAATCCATCTGCGCCGAATGCGGGGTCTGTATACAGATCTGCCCCAAAGGCGCCATTGTGGGCGTGTGATACCTAAAT
>PCSF01000182.1 GCA_002771315.1 Desulfobacterales bacterium CG23_combo_of_CG06-09_8_20_14_all_52_9
TATTTCCGACTGCCCGTTGGACCAATACGGCGCTCACCGACGAATCCACACCCCCACTGAGACCTAAAATCACTTTTTTATCACCGATGGTTCCCCGGATCTCTTTGATCATATTCCGGGCAAACGAGGACATAGTCCAGGTGGGTTTGCACCCACAGATGTCAAAGAGAAAATTTTTCAGGATCTTCTTACCCAGCGGCGTATGGTGAACCTCGGGATGAAACTGGAGGCCGTAGAGTCTTTTTTCAGCTTTGGCCGCTGCTGCGATGGGCGCATTTTCCGTTGAAGCCGTCAATTCAAAGCCCGGCGGCAAAGACTCGATGGAATCCCCGTGACTCATCCAGCACTGAATTTTAGACGGTATGTCCGAAAAGAGTCCTGTGCCTTTTTTGACGTTCAGCAAAGCGAAACCATATTCCCGTTTTTGAGCCCGCGTCACTTTTCCACCGAGAGAATACACCATGAACTGCATACCGTAACAAATACCCAAAAGCGGTATACCCAGATCGAATACCGCCGGATCCATTCTGGGGCTTCCCTTTTCGTAAATACTCGATGGACCTCCTGAAAGGATGATCCCCTCGGGATTCAGTTTTTGAAGAGCCTCCATGGAGATGCCGGGAGGTTCGATGCGGCAAAAGACACGAAGCTCCCGGACCCGGCGGGCGATGAGTTGGTTGTACTGGGACCCAAAATCAATGACGACGATCATGGCGGCTTTTCCACGTGAAAAGTACAAGGCTGTTTGAGTTTACCAAGACAGGGTGAATATGGTAAAGACCGATGAAAATGTCAACTCCAATTCAAAGAACCATTCTTTCTGAAATTCCAATGCCAAACGGGTGGAAAAAGGATGATCGTCCAAATCTATGAGATTCAGACGGTCCAGGAAGCCCGGGCCTTGGTCGATCTGGGCGTGGACCATATCGGGAGTGTAATCCAGAGGGAAAAAAACTGGAACGACCCAAAAATCAAGGTCGTGGTGGAAACGGTTCAAAAAGGCGCAGCCAAGTCTAGCCTTATCCCTCTTTTCAATCGACCCGAGGATGTTTACCGTGTTTTGGGGTATCATCACCCTGACATTGTCCATTTTTGCGAAGATCTTCTCGAATGCGATCTCAATGAAATCAACAAACTTTTTGGTTTGCAGGAGCAGGTTCAAAAGGCTTTTCCCCGGATGGCGATCATGCGTACCATACCCATTCCATTATCGGGGCAAAGCGCCGGGGAAAAGGCTCTATCCTTTGCCCGGCGTTTCGAGCCAATCAGCGATTTTTTTCTTATCGACACCCATATCACCGATTCTCCTGTGGGAGGGTTTGCCGGAATTACCGGAATACGCTGTGACTGGGCTCTTGCCGCCGCCCTGGTTCGTCAGAGCGGCATCCCCGTGATTTTGGCTGGCGGACTGGGACCGGACAACGTCACGGAGGCGATTCGTTCTGTAAAACCTGCGGGAGTGGATAGCTGCACCGGGACCAATGCCCGGGATTCATCCGGAGTAGCCGTTCGTTTTCGAAAAGATATGACCCGGGTTAAAATTTTCGTGGCGAAAGCGCGTCTGGAGCAAAAGGGATCGAATGGTGCAACAAAGGTCGAAAAAACCGCTTGAGTTGACGGGCGATTTTTGCCATTAGTACCCCCATCGACTCATAAAGGAGGCAAAAGAGGATGCTGGAAAGCGGGGATTTGAGAAAAGGGGCCAAGATCGAGATCGATGGTGAACCTTATATTATTGTCCAGTTTGAATTCGTTAAACCCGGTAAGGGTCAGGCGCTTTACAAATGCAAGTTGAAAAACATGATCACGGGGATCCAATTCGATAGAACCTATCGGTCGGGAGAAAAGTTTAATGAAGCAAACCTCGAGGAAGCTGAGATGGAATATCTATACTATGACGGCGAGCGATACTGTTTCATGAACACAAGCAATTATGAGCAAGAATTTTTAAGTGCCGGTCAGATTGCAGAAGCTAAAAATTACCTGAAGGAAAATACCGTCTGCAACATCTTGCTTTTCGATGGAAAACCCATCGGAATCACACTTCCCAATTTCGTGGATCTCAAGGTGGTTCAGGCAGAGCCTTGGATCAAGGGGGATACGGCCTCCGGGAGCACAAAGCCAGCCACTCTGGAAACCGGATACGTGGTCCAGGTTCCTCCTTTTGTCGAGGAGGGAGGGTTGGTTCGAATCGACACTCGCACCGGACAGTATGTCGAACGCGTGAAAGGATAGCGGCTCTTATTCTGCGGTAGAAAAACCGGTATCCAAGACGCCTTTTAGAGCCTTGCGGTGAAAGGCATAAACCGTGTTGGCCATCCTGGATTAGACCATCACCGGCAGCCTAAAAATACCCTGGCCTTTCAAAGGTGACGCCGATTCCCTCATCTGTCACCCGGGCGATTTTAGCCTTTCTTTTTTCCATGGTGGCGACCGTCGAAGAATCGATCAGAAACAGGTCTTCTCCGATTTTAAAGGATCCCCGGACTTGGATGAAGAGCCCATTCCGGCTCTGGTTGACGATTTCGCCTATGAAGGGCTTTCCCCGGACAAAGAACTCCACAGACCGGGGAATTTTATGTCTAATACCGCCCCGTTTTTCTTTGGAGATCTTGCTGTTATCGAGGCGCGTGTTTTTCGTCCCTGCCATTATTTTTTTATTTTTTCCAGGATTGTTATATCCATAGGGTTATCGAACCGGACATGGACCGAATAATCGATGGATAGCTGGTAGTGCACGGCTACAACCTTGCCGATGCCTTGGAAAAGATTCTCCGGTGATGTCGGGTCAAGGGGAAACCATAGCTGCAATTTGCGGCCCAGGAGCATCCGGGCGCTTTCCTTGTTTTGCAGTTTAATGAAAAAGCAAAGCCCTCCGGCTGAAATGTTGGTGAGCCTTCCTTTGAAGGCTTTTCCGGCCGGATTGCCGGACGCATAAAGAAGCTGAACAGTGACGATACCCTCTGCCGGGAAGCGGGGAGAGATCCTTCTTTCCATGGCCTTGTCCAACAGAAGGTGGGAGATGTTGTTTTTTTCCAGGCAAAAGTCGCTTAACTTATTTTCCAGGGCGGGGTTCTGTTTTTTGATTTGATTTAGGCTGTCAAGATCCAGCATGCTGAGCCGTGCTGTCGTTTGGGTGATGACGGAGACGGTGCTTACTGTGGGGCTGAAAAACGATTCTGCGCCGGCTACATCACCGGCTTTTAAGTTTTTTATGAGATACTCCTCATGGTCTTTTTCAAAAACGACTTTCAGTTCTCCTTGCTCGATAAAAAACAGGATGTCGCTCTTTTGCCCTTGTTGTATCAATGTCACGTTGGCTTCCGTGAAACGATCCTTTAAGGCAAAGTAGAACGAAAGGGTTTCCTTCCGGGTCAGCGTGTCGTACAGTCGATCCCATGAGACCATGCGGTCCTTGTCCAGGGAAGCCGCCTTTTCCGTTTCGATGATTTCCCCGGCTTTGTAAATTTCGGAAAGCGCCATGGGATCCACCTCGGACATCTTTTCTAAAAATTCGTCCGCTGCTTGAAATTGCTTGGCCCGTGCGGACTTTTCCAGAAGATTCGAGAGCAAGGAAATGGCGCTGGTTTTGTCCCCTTCCCGGATGTACGCGTCGACTTGTTGTTGTGCATCGAAAAAGCCGATGGTCGAGGAAACCGGGCTGGCAATGGACCCGGAATCACTTTCCTGTCTTTCTATAGATTCCTGCTTATCAAGCTTGGGCTGACTTTTTTCAATCGCTTCCAAGGCTTCTTTTGCCGCCGTCCTGATGTTTTCGTTATATGACGAAACCCGCTTGATTCCTTTGGGCTCTGCGATTTCTTTTAAGATCGGCAGAGCCTGTGGATCGCCGATGCGTCCCAGAGCTTTGCAGAGGACTTCTTCGAGACGGATTCGGTTGTTGGATGGGATGAGGGGGCGGTTTCTTAAAAGCTCAATGAACGGGCCGACGGCTTCCGGGTCTCTCAATCCTCCCAGCATGATCACCATGGGTATTTTAATCTGTTCATCCGCAGAGGAAAGAGCCGAAAGGAGAATGCTTCTTCTTTGGCTTCCTCCGATGTTATAGATGCTGTTAAGTGCTTCCCGTTGAAGCCGGATGTCCTTGTGATTCAAAAGCGGTATTATGCTTTTCAGGTGTGTTTCGTTTCCCAGTTTTCCCACCAGTGAAACCAAGTTCCGGAGAAAATACCAAGATCCTCCTTCAGCGATTTTTTTCAACAACAAAGGAAGTATAGGATGACCGATTTGGCGGATAACCTCCATGATCTTAATCCTCCGGGAGCGTTCCGAAATTTTAGAAAGCAATTCCAGGAGCCATTCCCCCGAATGAGGTCCAAGAGAGACGAGAGACTGCACGGCATATTCGGATTCCGGTGCTGCATCCGTCATCATCCCTTCGGTCAGGCTACTCAACGCCTCATTATCCGCTATGCTTTTCGATATTTTATTGATGAAATCGTAGAAAGTATTGTCCAACCCCTTCGTGTTCGAAAGAAAATTAAGAGCGTCAAGAATGGGCAAGCAGTTTTCAAACCGGCGGGTGTGGATATAATGAGCGACCGTGAGTTGAAGCTGACGGCAGGCGGCTTTCAAGGTGGGGGAGAAAACAGTCTGTAAACGGATCCATTTTGTCAAATGAGGTTCCACCCGCAGAAATTCATCGAGGCGGTTTTCGATTGTCAGATGATTTCCACAAAGAACCAGGGCTTGAGCTGCGGCATCCCGAATATCAGCATTTGCATCCGCAAGCCCGAGGCCGACTTTTTCCATCAATTCCAGAGCCGACTCTTTCTTTCCCTCATGCATCCATCGGATAAAGATATCGGGAACCAGTGCCATAAGACTACGATCATAAAAGAAATGTTTTTCTCCTTGTGCAAGTTTCGATAAACCCTCTTGAATTCTTTCGGCGTTTTCGTTTTTTATCTTAACCGATTCACCGGAATTAGCCCGGATAACTTTTATCCGAATCGATTCCGGTGAATCGGTTTGGTGCGGTTCCTGAGGGGCACGAGAAGATTCTTCAGCGCCTTTTCCAATTCCATCTGTCGGCGCTTGTTTTGTTATTGAACCGCTGTCAAGATACTTGCTGTCGATTTGGATATGCGGTTTAGGAAGGATGGGGATCAAATTCCGAGGTCCGCCTTCTGCTTCGATTTCATCGGATGTTCTCTTGAAATCAGTCAAAAAGCGAAGCAATTCGACTTTATCAATACTCCTTTTAAGGGTAATGCGACGGATGCTCCACTGATTCATGATTTCGACCAGGGAGCGGATTTGAGGAAGTTGTTGCTCATTTTTAGTTAGAGGACAGTCGAGAATGGTCAAACGGTTGTCTGAAACGTAGAATTCGAGAGGGTCGCCTTGTTCCAGGGTTTCCGTGAGGGAATCGTAAGCTCGATTCACTGAGTTCACAGCCATATCGTTTGACGGAGGATAGTACCGCAGGCTCTTGACCGCCCCCATAAAAAGGTTGACGGCCTGGAACCTTTTTTTTTGGATCACGGTTTCAGTCAATTTGATTCCTCTTTATCGGAAGAATCCAGTGGCCTTGATAACTATTTGATAAAATGCACGATTTATTAGGTTTTGTCAACGAAAAAATATTAGCAAGGATTCCCCTGGGTTTTGAGCCTTCGTGCAAGCCGAGACTGCGGGAAGGATTTTGCTGGGTAATAGAGTTTCCATATAATATCCACACATAGGAACGGGAAAGGTACGGAAATAACTATGGAAAAAATCGATCGCTGGTATTTGAGGAAACCTATCGATACTACCTGGAGCAACTCGCCTTGCCATTCCAGGCGGAGGCGTACGATGGATCTCCTATCAAAAACTACCGAGTTTCTGTCCGATGATCGGCATTTTGAATATGATGAAGTAAAGATCCAGGTGAAAGGCGGGTCGATCTATATCCGGTATTTCTGTTTGAGGTCCTTCAGGTGTGTAAGGTACCGATCCTGATATCTCAGGCTTTTTTGGGTCTTGATGTCATTAAAGGAAAAATCGATATAAGGCCGGATATCGATGCCGACGTTGTTTTTAACCTTGTCATTGGAACAATCCAGGATGAGGATGCTGTAATAGCTCGTCAAAACCCGGGTCCTGGAATCCCTTCTTAAAAGATAACTTCGTCCCCCCAGGGTGTTTAGAAAAAAGCCGGCGTATCGATACGCGACTTGCAAGGGGGGCGGGTGAATCAGGTCGCCTTGGCATTGGGCACCGATGAGTATCCACTGGTAGAAAGTCTCCATGATCGGTTCGATCCGGTTCGACTCCTTTTTCATGATGTCGATGATCAGTTCGATGCGTTTTTTCCCGAGTACCCGGAAAAAGTGCGTCACGTTTCGGATTAATGTGGAAAGGTCGTCCGTCTCACCGGTGATCATCGGCGGATTTTTGGACAATGCCTCAACACTTTGAATGAAAAAATCATAGGAACTTCCTTCCACATCATGGGCGGCCACGTATTCCCTCTGGTCCAGATAGGCAAAGAAGGAAGTTATCTGTTGCTCCAACTGCTCACAGGAAAGCTTCGGCTGTGCAGAGGATGGCGGTGAGCCGGCTTCTTCACTCTCATCGGCGACTTCTGGCTCGATTGCAGCCTGGTCTATGTCATAGGGAATCCTCTCCTTGAGGTTGTCGACTTCTTTTTCCAGCCCTTCGATCTTGCCGACCCACTCTTTCCTCTCCTTATCGATGTCGGCTTGAAGCTTTTCTCGATGCCAGGATTTGAGATGTGTGTAAGCAAAAAAACCGATAAGTGAAAGCAGAAACAGGGCGATGACAACCTTAACCGGCTTTCCCATCTGGTAAGCCCCCTTTAGGTTCAGACGTGGTGTTTTCTCTTCTAAAAAAGGGTCAGTGCCCTCAATTCCGGCAAGTCTTGCTAATTTATCACCGATGCCATCCGGTATCAACCCTGCAGTTGCATAAAAAACATGACAAGGTACAAAAAAAGAATGATAACAGGGCATTTGAATACGGTTCGCGAATAAATTTTTAGTGACTTCTAAAACAAAGAAAAAATTTGTCACATTTTTTACCCGGAGGGAAAGCCGAAGATGCCCCATCTCCTTCGTTGCCAAGGGCTCGCAGTAAAAAACTACGGCTTCGCCCTTGGACGCCTTGGATCTGGGACATCCTCAGCTTTTGCAACAATAGAGTCAACCCAATTTGACATCCCAAACAGAATAGTGACCGAGGACAGCGACAATAAAATTTTAACAAGATTCTCTGAAATTAAAATCTCCCATTTCAAATCCAGACAAAATTCTTTAAACAACCCAGAAAATAGATATCCGACGGAGATGAAAAAGATTTGTTCCCATCATCGGATCGATCCGTCCGGATGAAACCGTCTGCATTGACAGATGCAAAAAATATGATATATGGCAATCTCGCCGATTGCTGCCGGGTCTTGATCCGTCCCGAAGAAAAAAGGATGAACGGATAATCAGGAGGAATTGTATGTTAAAAGAGATTATCGGGCCCATGAGGTTACCCTTTCTCATCCTTACGCCCGCCTGCGTGTTGTTAGGAGTCGGAACCGCGGTTTGGTCTTCAGGGAACATATCCATTCTCTATGTTGTTTTGACTCTGATCGGAGCTCTTACGGCACATATCAGCGTCAATGCCTTCAACGAATATTTTGATTTTCGAAGCGGCCTGGACTTCAAGACCCAACGAACCCCCTTCAGCGGCGGAAGCGGAACGCTTCCGGCCAATCCGCTTCTGGCAAAACAGGCGCTGCTTATGGCTATAATTGCTTTTGGCGTTACCGCTGCGATTGGACTTTTTTTTGTTAAGCGCTGGGGGCCGGGCCTTTTTCTGACCGGGATTCCGGGCCTGTTTCTGCTTTATGCCTATACGCCGTGGATCGCACATCATGCCTTATGGTGTTTGATCGCACCGGGGCTGGGATTCGGCCCTTTCATGGTGATGGGAACTCATTTCGTGCTTACGGGGACTTACCATCGGACGGCCTTTATCGCTTCTCTGGTTCCGTTTTTTCTGGTTAGCAATCTGCTTCTTTTAAATCAATTTCCCGATGTGGAAGCCGATCGAAGCGTGGGACGCAGACACCTCCCCATTCTCATCGGCAGACGCGGGAGTAGCCTGGTCTATGGGGGATTCCTCCTTGCTGCATACCTGACAATTCTCTTGGGTGTACTCCTGAATCTGTTGCCTAACTTGAGCCTGTTGGGGTTGATGACTTTGGCTCTGGCCCTGCCTGCTGCATTAGGGGCCTACCGTCACGCGGACAACATTCCCAGACTCATCCCGATTATGATTTTGAACGTCATCATCAATATCGTCACTCCGATGCTCATGGCCATCGGACTGTTTTTTGCCTGACCGGATCCTTAAGGTAATTGAAACCTAAATTGATCGTTTCCAATTTGGAAAAGAAATCATTAGAGGTAATTTCAAAAGTCCTGAATTTCCGCGAGAATATTTTTAAATATCTCG
>PCSF01000055.1 GCA_002771315.1 Desulfobacterales bacterium CG23_combo_of_CG06-09_8_20_14_all_52_9
CGAAGGAACTGGACATGATATTATTCCTCAAGAACCGTTACTGATGGCTTCGTAAAAAGTCCATCTGCTGCGTTGCACTGCATCCCCTACCCGGTTGAATGCCGCTTTGCGGCCCTGCTTTGCAGGATTCAACCGGGTAAATCATTGAGGCGTACCCATATGTACGCCTCATTCCTCAGGATTTGCGCGCCTTGCATCTGAAGCTTTTTACTTTACCATCCTAATTTTGAGTTTTTACGATTTCATCATTAATGACGCCACAAAGGTTTTCTGGTTCCACCGGATGGATCGGCTCCCGATTTCGGATTAGATAAGCCAGGATTTCTCCGGCCGTTGCCACCGCAGAGCGCATGTCGGTGGAAATCGAAAGATCCGCAGCCCATGTATACAGCGGCGTTCGTTGGGCTAGCTCAAGATCGATTTCTTCTGCAGCCCCTTGTGAAGTTAAGGCCGGACGGAAAGCATCGGTTGCCGGATCCGCCATCATCCGGGATCGGATGGTTTCGGATCTGGCTGTCAGCCAGATGATCTTTCCGCTTTTTTTCATGAGGGTGATGTTTCGCTTCTCCAGGACAATCCCTCCGCCGGTGGCCACGACCTGCCGATCTTTCTGAATGATGTCTATCAATGCCCTTTGTTCCCAGTACCTGAAAACCGGCCATCCGGAGGTTGTGACGATCTCTTTGATGCTGCACCCGGAAGCCGCCGTCACCCAATCGTCGGTATCGATAAAAGACCATTCCATTCGGTCGGCCAAGACTTTTCCGATGCTTGTTTTTCCCGAACAACGGTAACCGATAAGAAAAAGGTTCATCTCAATTCAGCCCTTCCCAAATCTTCCAGAAATCCGGAAACGACTTTCCCACGCAGGCATCGTTATCGATAAAAACACCGGAGGTCCTGAGACCGGCTGCGGCAAAGCTCATGGCGATCCGGTGGTCATCCCGCGTAGCAATAACCGCCCCATGCGGAATACCCCCTTGAATGCTTAACCCGTCCTCATGGGCCTCAGCCTCAATGCCCATCTTTCGAAGCCCGGAAACCACCGTATCGATACGGTCGCTCTCTTTTCCCTTCAAGTGACCCACGCCTTTTATGACGGTACGGCCCCCCGCATAGGCCGCAACCACCGCAATCGTCGGCACCGCGTCCGGGAGATCCGACATATCGGCCTCGATGGCATGCAAAGATCCGCCTGTCACGCGGATCCCATCGGGTTCTCTCACAACCGTGCAGCCCATCTCCTCCAGCAAACTTACAATCCGCAAATCCCCTTGCCGGGTATTCGGATCGATACCGGTTGCGGTGATAGTTCCGCCGGTGATGGCCGCAGCCCCCCAGAAGTACCCGGCCTGGGAGCAATCTCCTTCCACCCGAAACCTTCGTGAGCGGTAGTGCTGGCTTCCCGGCACGATGAAACGATCGTACCCGATCCGCTGAGAATGCACTCCGAAGGCTTCCATGACCTCCAGTGTGAGGTCCACATACGGTTTGGATACCGGTCCGTGTGTGACCTCGATTTCCAGTCCCGCGGGAATACAAGGCGCCATGAGCAAAAGACCGGAAAGGAACTGGCTGCTTCTCCTGCAATCGAGACGAACCCGGGAGGCCAAATGGGAGCCGGCGACGATTTCAACCGGCGGGCATCCGTTTTCAGCAAGAGAGCGGGCCGGAACCCCCAATTGATTCAAGGCGTCGATGAGCTCCTGGACGGGTCGCTGTTTCATGCGATTGTTTCCCGTGAGCCGATAAACTCCCTCTCCTAGCACCACAAGGGCTGTCAAGAGCCGAATGGATGTTCCGGAATTCCCGAGATCCAGGGTTTCCCTGCAGGATCGAAAGCGGCCATTGCATCCAATAACTTGAAGCCGATCTTTGCCCGTTTTCGTAATGACTGCACCGAGTCGATCTAAAGCCTGAATCGTCAGGTTTGTGTCTTGGCAGGACAAGGCATTGTCGATGATAGAGACGCCATGGGCCAATCCCGCCGCCAAAAGCGCCCGATGCGTCAGGCTCTTGGACCCCGGCACCGTGATCCGATTTTCCGTTATCGGGCGAGGCTCTATGGGCTTCATGTTTTCTTCCCCGTAACGCACAGATGCTCCAATACGACCTTGCGCATCTCAGCCACAGGAGCCTTTTGTCCGGTCCATAATTCAAATTGCCGGGCGCCCTGATGGACGAACATCGCGACACCGTCGATGGGAATCGCCCCGTGTTTTTCCGCATCCTGGAGCAGCCTTGTCCGAACCGGATTGTAGACGATATCCATGACCACGCTGCCCCGCCGTATCGCCTTTTCCGGAATCGGCGTCTCTGCTTCATGGGGCCACATCCCCACCGGAGTGGCATGGATCAGGATATCCGGATCCTTGCCGTCGAATTCCGACAGCAAGCGGAAGTTGGCCCCTAGGTTGAGGGCCAGCGCTTCCCCCCTAGTCCTGGAACGGTTGTAAAGAATCAGCTGCGCCCCGAAACGGACGAGTTCTAAGCCGATAGCCCGGGCTGCGCCCCCGGCTCCGATGATCGCCACGATTTTCCCTTTGACCGGTGTCTTTTCGAGCAAAGCCCTTATCGCGGCCTCACCGTCCGTATTGTATCCGATCAGGCGTCCCCCATGATTTAATATCGTGTTTACGGCTCCGGCCGATTCGGCCGATTCATGGAGTTCGTCGAGATACTCCATAACGGTGACTTTGTGAGGAAGCGTCACGCTGACCCCTTTTGCATGGAGGTTTCTTAATCCTCGGATCGCCGCTGCGATTTCCTTTACCTGAAACGCCAAATAGACGCCGTTGTATCCCGTCACTTGCATGGCACGGTTGTGCATGACAGGGCTCAGGCTGTGAGATATCGGATCCCCGATGACGCCAAAAAGCGCTGTCCGGACATCTGCCGGATGCAGATTGAAGGATATGGGCCTTTCGCTTTTCTCCGGCCTTGGATCACAACAGTTCGATCCGTTTTCTTCCTGGACCACGCGGGAAGCGTCAATGAGGATGCGCTGGATCTGTTTCAGGTGGCCCTCTTTCAAGGGTCCCTGGTTTTTAGACGCCAGGCGCCTGAATATCTCTTCTTCCCGTTTGGGATCGATAACGACGCCTCCCCATTGCTTCTTGAGTTTCCCGATCCTTCCGGCGATCCGGAGTCGCCGATTGGCCAGTTCCAGAATCTTTTCGTCGATGGCATCGATGGATTTACGCAGATCCGACAGACTGCCAAGCCCGTCCAGAGGGTCTTTAGGATTTTCCATGGATCTCCGACATCAACCGTTTCAGTTTTTCCATTGAAATGCGTTCAACCCGTGCCTCTCCGAGTCGGTTTAATAACACGAAGTGAATCCCATCCCCCTCGCGTTTCTTGTCTTTCCCCAACACGGAAAATATTCGATCTTTCTCCAAATCGATGGCTACAGGCAGACCCAAACGTTGCAACAGCCGAATCAGCCGTTGGACCTCGGTCTGGGTCAAAGATCCTTCTTGAACCGAAATCTCGGCAGCCATGACCATGCCGATACTCACCGCATGGCCGTGAGGTAAGCCCGTAATCGTTTCAATGGCATGGCCGAACGTATGGCCGAAATTGAGCTTTCGGCGTTCTCCGGCTTCCCTTTCATCGGCCTCGACGATCGAGGCCTTGATCTGAACGGATTCATAAATCAGTTTCTCAAGGATCGGGCGGTCCAAGGCCAAAATTTCATGCGCGTGGTTTTCCATGAAGCTCAACAAGGGTTCCCGGGCTATGGCCGCGTGTTTGACGATCTCGGCCAACCCACACGACACTTCCTTTTCAGGCAATGTTTTTAACACGAAAGGATCACACAGGACGAATTCCGGCTGACGGATGGTCCCCACCATATTCTTGTAGCCGCTAAAATTCACCCCGTTTTTTCCTCCGATGGCGGCGTCCGCCTGGGCCAAAAGGGTCGTTGCAACAAGACCGAATCGGACGCCTCGCAGGAAAGTCGAGGCTGTAAATCCCGCCACATCACAAACGATCCCCCCGCCGATACCCACCACAAAACACGAGCGATCCGCCTGCAGCCGGATGAGTCGATCATAAAGATCGTAAACGGTCTTTAGGGTTTTAACGGATTCTCCGGTGCCGATCGGAATTACCGATCCCTTTGGAAACCGATTTCCATAATACTTTTGCACCGTGGAATCCGTGATGAGGATGGGATTTTCGACGGGGATATGCCTGGCCAGATCAACGAGCCGTTCGCCGACCAAAAGACGTGAGGGATTCGGATATCCTTTTATTTGAAGTATCGGCATTGCTTTTAAACTCTTGATGAGGTCTGCATCAAACGATCGTGCGCGTTCGTAATGAGTGCTTCCGTCGTTTCCCATGAGATGCATTCATCGGTAATCGATACGCCGTACCGGAGGGTGCTCCAATCGCCGTTGAACGCCTGGTTTCCCTCATGCAAATTGCTTTCGAGCATGAGCCCGATGATGGCCTCGCTTCCGGCAAGGCACTGGGCGATGACATTTTTCCAAACCACGGGTTGTCCCTGATATTTTTTCATGCAGTTGCCATGGGAGCAATCCACCATGACGGCCTCTGGCAGCCCCTTTTCGATCAGTTTCAGCCGGGCCTCTTCAATAGTGATGGGGTCGTAGTTTGGCCGCTTTCCCCCTCTCAAGACGATGTGGCCCCAAGGATTGCCGGCCGTTTTCACGACACACGTCGTGCCTTCCTGATCGATTCCCAGGAAACTTTGGGGGGCCTTCGCCGCAAGCATCGCATTGATGGCCGAGGTCATATTCCCATCGGTACCGTTCTTGAAGCCTACCGGCATGGAGAGGCCGCTGGCCATTTCCCGGTGGGTTTGAGATTCAATGGTGCGTGCTCCCACCGCGGCCCAGCAGATTAAATCGGCGACGTATTGAGGGGTGATGGGGTCTAAAAATTCGGTGGCGGTGGGAAGTCCCATTTCGGTGACCCGAAGCAACAGCCACCGGGCCATGTGCAGCCCCTCCGATATATTGCAGGTCCCATCCAGCGAAGGATCGTTGATTAAGCCTTTCCAGCCGATCGTCGTACGCGGTTTTTCAAAATAGACCCTCATCACCAGCAAGAGTGTCTCTTCAACCTTCTCTTTCAAAACAGATAGTCGCTGGGCATATTCCAGGGCCGTCTTTTCATCATGGATGGAGCACGGGCCAACAATCACCAAAAGCCGCTTATCTCTTTTGGAAAGTATACCCTCGATGGATTCTCGCCCCCGGTTCACGCACTCGATCGCCCGATCGCTGAGCGGCATCTGCTTTTTTAGGACACTTGGAATCATCAACGGATGGTACCCTTTCACCCTCAGGTCTTCTGTTGATTTCATAATACACACCCTTTGCCGCTTGTTTGTTCGTTGAAAAATCGGATCCCGCATGATCCCCATGAAGCCCTAAAAAGCAAAAAAGCCGTGGGGGCTTTTTTCATCCACCCACGGCTTTTTTCTTAAAAGGCTATGCCATCAATCCATGGGCAGAGGTCTCCTGCTAAAATAAAACCAATAAAAATTCTGCCAGGATCGATAAATATACATTTATGAGATTCCTTTAACTGATGATGGACCTCTATATGAGCGTCTATCCCCTTGTCAAGAGAAAAATGAACTTTATAAAAATTTCTTTGTGAAGACCGAGCTGTTTCATGCCGGCATAAAATGGTCAGAAGTTGTAGGTCTTAGGAACTTGAGAGAATACCATTCGCGTGTTGCTGTCGATAGGGAGCAGGGTTGGCTTGTTATCAACAGGCTGAGGACCGGTGGTTTTTCAACATAGAAAGCCCCAAGAAGGGATTTTCCTTCTCGGGGCTAGAAAGCTGAAAGCTGTTTATTTTTTCTTTTCGGGTAGTTTGGCGGCAGGAGCCTTTATCAATTCTTCAGCCTTGGCCTTGGCGTCGGCAATTCCCTGCTCCAACTGTCCGAGCTGATCCTTGATCGCGGTGGCTTTCCCCTGAATTTCATTGAATTTTCCTTCGGAAATCATTCCGCTTAACTCGCCGATCCCCGTTTCTGCCGCAACCAGTTGATCTTTAATGGGTTGCAGCAAGTCAGCAGGTATCTTTGCAGCCTCCGCCTCCGCAATGAGGCCTTTCGCTTTTTCAACTCCCTGGTTGATTTCATTCACAAGGGCATTGGAAGTTTCTTTGGCTTTTGCCTTCCCCGCCTCGATGGCCGCTTTTGCTTTATCCGCGGCTTCTTTTACCTGAATTGCAGTTAGCTTTGCCGCTTTGTAGTCCTTTTTTTCAATCTGTGAATCCAGCTTGGCCATCAAATCCTGCGCCGCTTTCAACGCATCGGGCGCAAACTGCTCCGCTCCACCGGATATGGCCGCCTGGAGGGCTGCCTTGGACGCATCAATTTCTTGTTTCGGCGGCTGGCCTCCGCAAGCTGAAATGAAGGCGATCACCAGCATGCAGCAAAAAAATACGGTTAACTTCCGGATGAAACTTTCCCTTTTCATTGTAGTCTTCCTTTCGCAATTTACATGGTTACAGTTACATTAAACGACCGGGATCTAAATTTAAAAATATAGATCCGGAGGGGGCCTTTCCTGCATGGCCTTGGGATTTCGAATGATTAAAAGAACGGGGGATATCCATGGAAAGCAGGCCTTTAAATATTCCATAGTTTATCCGGTTTGAGCGGTTGCCATAGCTCCTTACGCCTAACAGGATTAAAAGTCAAGTTTATAAATATTCCCTAGCAGCAAACGGCTTGAGTCGTTAACCGAATTGGTTTAGCCGGCCGGCTTTTTATGTCCATAAAGAGATCATCTTCCGCAGATCGCCGAAATCTCAACCCGCGCATCCTTGGGAAGCCGGGAGACTTCTAAGGTTTCCCTGGCTGGAGGATTGTCCCCAAAATAGATTGCATAGACGGCGTTGAATCGGGCAAAATCGTTCATATCCGCCAAGAAACAGCTGCATTTTAAAACATCCCGCAGAGTCAAACCAGCCGCTTCGATGATGGCGTTGAGGTTTTTTAGAACCTGTTCGGTCTGCTTTTCAATATCTCCCTGGATGAAATTTCCGGTTTTAGGATCTATGGCAATCTGACCCGAGACGAAAAGGAGTCCTCCGCAAACGACAGCCTGGGAATATGGGCCGATGGCTGCCGGCGCCTTATCCGTGGCAATGATCTTTTTCATGCTCTCTACCCTTTGCCTCTGGATTAAATATTCTTGTAGCAGCCTCCCCTTCAACCATAAGAACATCTTTTTTTCAAGACTTTTTGAAAGATTTTGCCCCTCACCTCCGCGGTGGGCCCCCTGTTATGCCCCAAATGCCAGACCATGAAGATCATACCCCTTATCGAGGAGCCGGACGTCATCCGGAAAATTCTTGTGCATCTTGACCTCTGGGATATCCGAAACCATGATCCGCTACCATACCTATACCTTTGATCAAAGAAAACGGCCGGTTCAGGGAAGCCTCCTTTGACGAGGCGCTCAGGCTGGTCGTAAAGCGATTTAAAGAAATCATTGCGGAAAGCGGACCTGACGCCATTGCCGGCGTCAGTTGCGCCCGAAGCATCAATGAAGACTCCTACCAGATGCAGAAACTGTTTCGCGCGGTGATCGGAACCAACAATATCGATCACTGCGCCCGTACCTGACACGCACCTACGGTCGCCGGACTGGCGATCTCGTTTGGTTCAGGTGCCATGACCAATTCATTCAATGAGTTTGCCAAGGTGAAAATGTTTCTGGTGATCGGGTCCAATATGACTGAGGCCCATCCCGTGGCGTCAACACTTCTTAAGAACGCGGTTTTCAATGGAGCGCAATTGATTGTGGTTGATCCTCGCAAGCACAAGCTCTGCGATTTCGCCACGCTTCATCTGCGGCTGAAGGTCGGCAGCGATATTGCCTTGCTGAATGCCATCATGTACGTGCTGATCACTGAAGATCTCTATGACCGGCAGTTCGTGGAATCATGCACAACCGGTTTCGATGCCCTGAAGGAAAAGATCATGAAATACCAGCCGGAACATGTGACCGGCATCTGCGGCATCGATCCGGAGATTATTCGGGACGCTGCAAGACTTCTTGCGGCCACAAAACCAGTGATGCTCTGTTACACGCTGGGGATTACCGAGCATACCTGCGGCAAGAACAATGTCATGACCACGGCCAATCTCCAGATGCTGCTGGGAAACATGGGGATGGAGTGCGGCGGCGTCAATCCTCTTCGCGGGCAAAATAATGTCCAGGGTGCTTGCGACATGGGCGCCCTGCCCAATGTGTTTCCCGGCTATCAAGCTGTCAAAAACCCGGACATCCGTGAAAAATTCGAAAAAGCATGGAATATTAAAGGACTTTCAGGGCAACCTGGGTTGATGATTCCGCAGATGATGGAAGGCCTTGTCAGTAAAAAAGTCAGGGCATTCTACATTTTCGGAGAAAATCTGACCAACTCGGAACCCGACATCCGAAAAGTTGAGCATGAACTTGCTTCCGCGGAATTCCTCGTTTGCCAGGATATTTTTATAACTGAAACCA
>PCSF01000141.1 GCA_002771315.1 Desulfobacterales bacterium CG23_combo_of_CG06-09_8_20_14_all_52_9
CGCCATTACGGATAAAGCCCTCCAGCGGATCCTGGAGCAATGCTTGTCGAAAAGGCAGATCCTCCTTTTAGACAAAGAAACCCGCACCTTTTTGCATGCCGACAATTTCGAAACGTTCAAGGCGGAAATCGTCAACCATCTGAATCGCTATCACCGCCAATATCCCTTGAGAACCGGAATACCCAAGGAAGAACTCCGTTCCCGGTTCCCGAAAACCGTCCATCCCAAAGCTTTTCAAATGGCCGTCGGCGAAATGATTGAGCAAAAGCAGATAGTTCAGGAAGAACAATCCATCCGCATCGCTTCCCATACGGTGGCCCTCGGAAAGGACCAGCAAGTACTGCAAAACAGGATCCTTGCTGCCTATGAAAAATCCGGACTTATGCCCCCTTATTTCAGCGAGCTGTGTAAGGACCTGGACATGGATCCCAAGAAAGCCGGAGAGATCCTTTCGGTTCTGGTTGACGAGGGGCGCCTGATTAAAGTAAAAGAGAATTTATTCTTCGGCACAGGAATCATTGAGGATCTAATGAGCCGCCTGAAGGCTTTTTTCCAGGACCACGAGGAGATCTCGACCCCTCAATTTAAAGAGATGACCGGTGCATCGAGGAAATTTGTGATCCCGCTTTTGGAATACTTCGACGCAAAAAACATCACCATCAGGGTCGGAGACGCCCGCAAACTCAGGATTAAACCCGACAAGCAGGAAAGAATGTAATACCATGGAGAACGCAAACACCGAATCCACAGGGCAGGAAGACAAAAAAGCCTTCAAACGATTTGCAGCAAAGCGCATGGTCATCGGGATCCTTTCTACCGTGGCCGTTCTCTGGATCCTCGGCACGATAATGGGCTATTTTTCCGGCCAAAAAACGAGCGTTCAGGAGCCCGCATCCCACTCCGATACGGCTTCGTCCGCAAACCCGAACATTCCCGCACCCCATAAAGATCAAGTCGCGCAGCCCGTTCTTCTTGAAAAGCCGGAGCAACCGGCCGGTCATACGGTTTCCTCTCCGGAAGTTCCCCACAGCACCCAGCAGGTCCGGGACGTTACCGGACAGGCTCCGGAGATTCAGCCAAAAAGTAATATCGAATCAAAGCATCCTGACGTTTCGGCAGAACATGAGCCTCCCACCGCCGAAGGACATGAAACTCAATCCCCTGTTCAGGTGAGGTTTCCGGTCAGGGGGATGGCTCTTGTCAACGCCACCATTAAGCCGCTGGAACATGAACTTAAAGAACGGTTTTGGGGGTGGCGTCCCAACGACCTGATCCAGTTCACGGACAACGTAAATAACTTCCAACTGGGCGCGCTCGAAGCCACCCGCCGCACTGCGGTGATCCTGGCGGAAAGGATTTCCCGGACCGGAAGCACGGAGGCATTCGACCGGAACCTGGAAAGCGCCATGAACTGGTTCATGATCAGTGCCGATAAGTACTGGTTTCCCTCTGCGGAATCGAAATATAAAGATGGGCTCGAAGAGCTCAAACTCTTCTTCAAGAAGCTCGAAAAAAGGCAGGCTTCCTTTTATTCGCGAACCGACAACCTCATCCCGTTACTCATGGTGTACGAAGATCTTCTGGGAAGCTGCGACGAAAACCTCGTCAAGCAGCGGGAAAAAGACGGGACCCGCGTCAGTTTCTTCATGGCCGACGACTATTTCTATTACGCCAAGGGAGTGGCCAGTGCCATGCTGACCCTCCTGGAAGCCGTTTCCGTGGATTTCGACGTCACCATAGAATCCCGCAGAGGAACAGAAGTCCTCCATCATGCCATCGAATCTTTGAAGCTTGCCACCCAAATCGATCCCTGGATCATTTTCAACAACAACCTGAGCGGGTTTTTCGCCAATCATCGGGCCAACATGGCCGCACCCATCAGCCACGCCCGATTTTATCTCACCGTCCTGATCAAGACTCTTTCCACTTAGTCAGACCGAAAGCGGAGCAGACCCGTGACAGGCCATTTGGTTATTAAGGCAAACATGAAATGAGTGC
>PCSF01000239.1 GCA_002771315.1 Desulfobacterales bacterium CG23_combo_of_CG06-09_8_20_14_all_52_9
TAAACCTTCCGGATGAAACCCTGGTCAACGCAGCCTTAATAAAGGCCGGTTTTGCCCATCTGCTGTGTCAAACGCCCAATCTTGGCCGGATCGGATTACTTCTGGCGGCCCAGCGGCGGGCGATGACGGCAAAAAGGGGAATCTGGGGGAACCTGCAGGAAAAGGCAAAAATATATATCGGAAACCGGTTTTCCAAACGGTTTCATTTGCCCGATTGTCCCCGGGCAAAGGAAATCCACCCGAAAAACCGCGTGATTTTTACCCGAATATGGGATCCCTTCTGGGAAGGATACGCCCCGGCATCCTGTTGTATGTCCCCTTGATCCTGACTTATTCGGCCTCTTTTTTAGCCTTCTCCACGATTTTTTGGGCCAACTGGGCCGGTATTTCATCGTAGTGGGAGAATTTCATCGTGTAGGTTCCCCGTCCGCCGGTCATGGAGTTGAGGTCCGGAGCATAGGTCTGAAACTCCGCCATGGGAACATGGGCCCGGATGACCTGGTGCTTCCCTTTGGAATCCATTCCCAGGACCCTGCCCCGACGGCTGTTCAGGTTTCCCATGATATCCCCCATGTATTCATCCGGCGCGATGATGGTGACCTCCATGATCGGCTCCAGCAGGACCGGCTGGGCCTGTTCGGCAGCCTTTCTGAAGGCCAGAGAACCGGCGATCTTGAATGCCATTTCCGAGGAATCAACGGCGTGATAAGATCCGTCGTCCAGGGTTACCCTGAAATCGATGCACGGGAACCCGGCCAGAACACCCCTCTGGCGCGACTCCACGATCCCTTTTTCAACGGCAGGGATGTATTGTCGGGGGATGGAACCGCCGACGATGGCATCCACAAATTCAAAACCACCACCCCTGGGAAGCGGTTCCAGCTGGATCCAGCAGTCTCCAAACTGACCGTGTCCACCCGTCTGTTTTTTGTGCCTTCCCTGAACCCGAATCTTCTTCTTGATGGTCTCCCGGTAGGGGATCTTGGGCAGTTCCAGAACCACTTCCACGCCAAACTTCCGCTTGAGTTTTTCTACGGTGGCCTCGATGTGAACCTGTCCCGCCCCTGATATAAGGATCTCCTTGGTTTCGGAATTACGAGTCAATTGAAGTCCCACGTCCTCTTCGGTGATCCGCACCAGGGAGCTGTACACCTTATCCTCGTCGCCTGTGGATTTCGGTTTTACCGCAAAAGAAGTGAGGGGAGTCGGCGGCTCCACGGATGGATATTGAATCTTTTGGGCCTCATTACACAGGGTATCGCCGGTACCGGTCTCTTTAAGCTTGGCTACGGCAACAATAGCTCCCGGCCCTGCTCCGGTAATCGGTTTCTGTTCCCTTCCCGCCAACTGAAGCAGTTGAGTATAGCGCTCTTTGGCCCTTTTGTTCACATTGAAAAAAGTGCCGTCCCCACCGATTGCGCCGGAAACCACCCGAAAAATGGAGAGCCGGCCGTAGTAGGGGTCGGTAACGGTCTTGAAGACCAGTCCGGAAAAAGGAGCTTCCGGATCAGGAATCCGTTGCACGGTTTCTTTGCTATCCGGATGAATCCCCGTCCAGGCGCCGCGGTCTATCGGTGAGGGGAAGTATTCCGAGATTATGTCCATCAGCCGATCGATTCCGATCCTTTTCGTGGCACTGCCGCAGAATACCGGGACGATGACCCTGGAAGCCAGTCCTTTTTTCAGGGCTGTGCGGATTTCTTCATCCGTTGGCACTTCTCCCTCCAGGTACCGTTCCAGAAGGGCGTCGTCGGCTTCCGCAATGGCTTCAATCAGGCTCTCCCGGGCCTTTTCAGCCTGATCCTTCATGGTTTCCGGTATGGGGGTTTCTTTGCTTTTTCCTTCCGGATCGTAAGAAAAGGCTTTCATCAAAACCAGATCCACGACACCGTTGAACCGGGCCTCGGAACCGATAGGCAGTTGCAGAAGGATGGGTTTTGGGGAAAAGGCGTCGGATATGCCTTCAAAGACCCGGCTGAAATCGGCCCGCTCCCGATCCAATTTGTTGATAAAGATGGCACAGGGAAGATGAAATTCAGAGGCAAGGTCCCATGCCAGTTCAGTCTGAACTTTTACGCCGTCCACCGCATCAATGACCAGAAGGGCTGCATCGGCCGCCAGGATGCAGTTGCGGGTATCGGCAAAAAAGTTTTGATCTCCCGGAGTATCAATAATATTGACGACTTTCTTTGTCCAGTGGTACTGATGAAACGCGCTGCTCATGCTGGAGCGGCGTTTCAACTCCTCGGGTTCGAAGTCCATTGCTGTGTTCCCGTCTTCCATACGCCCCAGTCGAGAGAGAACTCCGGCGGTGAAAAGCATGATCTCCGCCAAAGAGGTTTTACCGGATCCGCCGTGACCTACCAACGCAATGTTTCTCAAGTTCTCTGTCATATTCCATCCTTCCTATTCTATGATATTTGGGTACCGGCTTTTCTATCGGCATCTATCTGAAAAATCAAGCCATGAATCAACTGCAAAACTAAAATTTTGCCCGAACCCTCCGGGGATTTTCAGGAGGGATGGGGAACCAAGGCAAGCCACATGAAAAATTCCCGATTCCCTTTGGGTCCCAAAAGGGGAGAAGGAACCATCGCCCGGACCGTCAGTCCTTGTCGGGAAAAAAATGCGGTCAAGTCGTTCAGTACCGCCTCGTGGAGCCTCGGATCCCGGACGACACCTCCCTTTCCAACCATCGATTTTCCCACTTCGAACTGCGGTTTCACCAAAACGACCACATCCGCCCCGGGTCTCATGAACTTGAAGACCGCAGGCACCACGATCTTCAGAGAAATGAAGGAAGCATCCACTGTGACTAGGTCCACAGGTTCCGGGATTGCCGATTCCGGAAGGTAACGGATATTGGCCCGCTCGATGGCGATGATTCTAGGATCGTTCCTGAGCTTCCAGGCCAGCTGGCCGTATCCCACATCCACGGCATAGATCCGGGCGGCTCCGTGCTGGAGCAGGCAATCCGTAAACCCTCCGGTGGAAGCTCCCACATCGAGACACACACATCCCGAAACCTTAAGGGAGAAGGATTCCAGGGCACCGGCCAGCTTGTCACCCCCCCGGCTCACATATCCTGCAGGCTCGCGGATTAGGGAAATCCGCGTATTCTCCGGGAAAAAAGATCCCGGTTTATCCGCCACACGATTGTTCGCGGAAACGTTACCGGATAAGATCAGCCGCCTGGCACCTTCACGGCTTTCGGCAAATCCTTGTTCCATCACGAGATGATCCAGTCGCTTTTTAGTCATTCTCTGCTTTATTGAAATTGTAAATGGATTCGGGTCTGTCAAGCTTGATGGCTTCGTAAAAAGTCCATCTGCTGCGTTGCGTTGCATCCCTTGCCCGGTTGAATGCCACTTTGTGGCCCTGCTTCGCAGGATTCAACCGGGTCAATCATTGCGGCGTACCTATAACTACGCCTCATTCCTCAGGATTTGCGCGCCTTGCATCTGAATCTTTTTACTTTGCCATCCCAATTTTGAGTTTTTACGATTTCATCAAGCTTTGAGTTGAAATGGGAGGGAAGGGGAGGGGAAGGGGGGAGGAGGTTATGTCAATGCTTCTGCAAGAGACCCTTGATGGCATCGACGATGGCCGGGGCATCGATGCGGTACTCGGCCCGCAATACCTGCTGAGGACCATGCTCCACAAACACGTCCGGGATACCGAGCCGGGTGATGCGACACTGATGCAAAATACCATGATTGCACAGGCATTCCAAGACTGCGCTTCCGAATCCGCCCTGAAGCACGTTTTCTTCCACCGTGACAACAGCCCGAATCTTTTCGGCCAGGGAACAAATGAGGTTCGCGTCCAGGGGTTTGACGAACCGGCAGTTGACCAGGGTAGTCGTGAAACCTTCCTTCTTCAGGGTGTCACATGCCTTCACCGCATCCTGAACAGGACGGCCTATGGCAAGAATGAGAGCATCGTTTCCTTCTTCCAGGATTTCGGCTTTCCCGATGGGCAGAACCGGATATGCCTCGTCGATGGAAACACCGACACCGATTCCCCGGGGATACCGGAGGGCGATGGGGCCATCATGGACAATGGCGGTGGCAAGCATCCTGCAGAGTTCATTTTCGTCTTTTGGTGCCATGACCGTCATATTGGGAAGGCTCCGAAGATAAGTAAGGTCAAAGAGCCCATGATGGGTCATTCCATCTTCCCCCACGATTCCTCCCCGGTCGACGGCAAAAACAACCGGGAGGGATTCGATACAGACATCATGCAGGATCTGGTCAAAGGCACGCTGCAGGAAGGTGGAATAAATCGCCACCACCGGACGTAACCCTTCCGTTGCCATTCCAGCGGCGAAGGTCACAGCGTGTTGTTCAGCGATTCCTACATCGAAAAAACGCCCCGGGAATTTTCCGGAAAAATCCACCAGACCGGTTCCCTCCGGCATGGCGGCGGTCACCGCGACGATCCTCTTATCTTTTTCGGCCAGTGCCGTCATCGCTTTCCCAAAGACCTGGGTATAGGTAGGAATGGGACTTGGAGAGTCGATGCAGTTGCCGGTTTCTACTTCGAAACACCCCACTCCATGAAAATAGACCGGATTCGATTCTGCAGGGGGATACCCCATCCCTTTCTTGGTGGAAACATGAAGGAGGACCGGCTCTTTCAGGTACTGTATGTTACGGAGAATATCGATGAGATGGTTTAGGTTGTGCCCGTCGATGGGCCCGAAATAATTGAAATTAAAAGCTTCGAAAAGCATGCCGGGGGTGATAAAGGACTTCAGGGAATCCTCCCAGCGCTTGGCGAACTGGTAGATATCTTCCCCGAATTTGGGCAACGATTTCAGAAAATCGCCCAGATCCTTGCGCAACTCCAGGAGTCGTTTTCTTGAAAAGGTACGACTCAAAAAAGAAGAGAGAGCCCCTACGTTCTTGGAAATGGACATTTCATTGTCGTTCAAAATGACGACGATATCCTTCTGGAGATCACCAGCCTGGTTCAGACCCTCGTAGGCCAGCCCCGCGGTCATGGATCCGTCACCGATGATGGTTACCACCCTGGAATCTTCTCCTTTGAGCCCTTTGGCGCAGGCGATTCCCAGCCCGGCTGAAATAGATGTACTGCTGTGTCCCGTGGAAAAAGCGTCATGGGGACTTTCGCTCATCTTGGTGAATCCTGACAGTCCTCCGTGCCGCCGCAGGGTTGCGAACCGGTCCCGTCTTCCGGTGATGAGCTTGTGGGCATAAGCCTGATGTCCGACATCCCAGAGGATCCTGTCCTTCGGGCTGTCGAAAACATAATGTACGGCGATGGCCAGCTCCACGGCTCCCAGGCTCGAGGCCAGATGGCCGCCGTTTTTGGAGACCACATCCACGATCAGTTTCCGGATCTCCTGGGCCAATACCGGCAGCTCTTTCCGTGAAAGCTGTTTAAGATCAGCGGGGGAATCGATACGATCCAGGAGGCTCACGGTATGATTGAATTTCCTTTATCGTTGCTTTTCAGCGTTTTCTTTCGATGACATACATTGCGATAGCCCGCAGAGAATTTGTTTTGTTATCAAAATCGGACAGGCTGTGCAAGGCCGATTCGATGCATTTTTTGGCAAAATTTTTGGATTCCGAAACGCCCATGAGGGCAGGATAGGTGTTTTTTTTCTTGATCTGGTCTGTCCCCGCGGCTTTTCCCATCACTGCGGGATCCCCTTCTACGTTCAAGACATCGTCGATCACCTGGAATGCCAACCCGAGGTCTTTGGCGTAATTTTTCAATAGCCGGACCTGCCGGGAAGAACCGCCGCCCAGCGTCGCCCCGATCTCCGCAGACGCTTCGATGAGGGCCCCGGTCTTTAGGTTGTGTAGATGACGGAGCTGATCGAAAGTCAGGAAAGCACCCTCTGCGGCGATATCCTCCATCTGTCCCTGGATCATTCCGGCAAGACCTGCGGCATGGGAGAGGATTCTGACGGCTTCCAGCGTCCTTTTCGGGTGATGGGAACGGAAAAATCGATCCGATGCCAGGACCTCGAAGGCCAGGGTGAGGAGGGCATCCCCGGCGAGAATGGCCGAAGCTTCATCAAAGGCCATATGACAGGTGGGCTTTCCCCGCCGCAGGGCGTCGTCGTCCATGGCCGGAAGATCATCATGAATCAGGGAATAGGTGTGGATCATCTCGATGGCACACGCTCCGGCCATGACATCGTCTTGGCTGCCGCCCACCGACTCGGCAGCCGCGATGCAAAGGATCGGCCGCATCCGTTTTCCTCCGGCCATCAGAGAGTAAGCCATCGCTTCCCTGAGACGGCTGTTCTCCGACAAGGCAAATCGAAGGCACTCCTGCAAGGCGGCCTCAATCGACCTCCTTTTTTGGGCAAGATAGCCGGAAAGGTCAAACAGTGTCATTGTCCGAGAGGGTTTCCTCTTCCAAGAAGGGTTTTTCCGAAACAGAGCCCTGGTGATCTCTGAGCAACAGGGTCACTTTCTTTTCAGTCTCATCCAGTTTTTGGGCGCAGTACTTGGAAAGTTTCATGCCTTCCTCAAAACGTTGGAGGGCTTTTTCCAGGGGCAAATCCCCGGCTTCGAGTTCCCGCACGATTTCTTCCAATTGTTTCATCGCACCTTCAAAGGTCTGTTTTGACATGGGTCGATTTCCTTTTCCTTTCCACGCGGCACAGGAGGTCTCCCCGAGCGACCAATAGATCGATCCCGTCACCGATTCCGACCTGATCCGGATCTTGAATAATGGTACCGTTCGGAATCGTTCGGGCGATGCTGTATCCACGGTTGAGGACATTCATAGGGCCAAGCGCCTTCAACCTGGCGAAAAGCTCCTGAGATAACCCTTTCCTGATTGATAAATATAATTCTAATAATTTCAAAATATTGATATATAATTTATCAATCTTTTCTTTATATTTTAGCAACAGTTGCATCGGGCTCTTGGCACACAGGTTTTCTGTTCTCCACGCCAGCTTTTCCCGTCCGTTTCGAGTCCGATTTTGTGTGATCTGAATCAGTCTCTGGGTGAAATCGTCGAGTTGAAGGCGCTGATCACCCATCTTTTTCCTTGGGTCTTTCAAATGATGGATGGTTTCCATCAGTCGCTTCCGGTACTCTCTAACGTGCTGATGGATCGTGCGTACCAAAGCAAGGTTATATTCCCGGATTCTTAGAACCAGATCGGCCTTTGTCGGGACAATGATTTCGGCGGCAGCCGATGGCGTGGGCGCCCTGAAATCGGCTACGAAATCGGCGATGGTAAAATCGGTTTCATGACCGACACCGGAGACGATGGGAACCTCGGAAGCAAATATCGCCCGGGCAACAGCCTCCGAATTGAAGGCTTGCAAGTCCTCCATGGATCCGCCGCCTCTGGCCAATATGGCCACGTCAGCAACGGGTCCGCCTTCGGGACCTCCTGTGTTCAACAACTCAATAGCGGAAATGATCTGTGCCTCGGCACCGTCACCCTGGACCGTCGTCGGAATGACCACAAGCCGGATGTTTTCGAATCGGCGCCGGGCCACCTGGAGGATGTCGTGAATCGCGGCGCCGCTGGGAGATGTAATTACGGCGATTTTTTCGGGAAAGAAGGGGATTGGTTTTTTAAATCGATCGTCGAATAACCCTTCATCGGAAAGCCGGCGCTTGAGCTGTTCAAAGGCGATCTGCAGGGCTCCCACACCTTTGGGCTCCAGGATTTCGAAGATAACCTGGTACGTCCCCCTGGGTTCATAGACGGAGATCCGTCCGAGACCCATCACGCTCATTCCATCTTCGGGTTGAAAGGCCAAATGGCGGTTTTGTCCCTTGAACATAACAGCCTGGATGCGGGCTATTTCATCTTTTAAGGTAAAATAGAAGTGTCCAGAGACCGGAATTCTAAAATCAGATATTTCTCCTGATATCCATAAGAAATTAAATTTATCTTCAAGTAAAACTTTAATTTGAGAGGTAAGCTCCGATACTGTTAGGATGCGACGTTCGAAGCTTGCAGGGGGTTTAGAGGGTATTTGGTCCGAAAAGGGGTTCAACAGGATGCACCTTTCATTTAACGTCTGATAAGATATATTATGTAAACTATTTGGAATCTTCGAGCTGTAGGATCGACTCCGGCCCTTTGCCGCCCTTTTGGGCCAATTGGAGTCGCTGACGGATCGCCGGAATGATATAAATATGATCCGTGGGCAACGTCGCCAGATACGAGGATAGTATCTCGATCTTTTCTGATATCGCGCTTTGCTTGTCGACGAGAAACATCGATTTCCCTTTGACGATGCAAAATCCGCTCTTTGCCCGAACACCTAATCGCCGGAAGTTTTGCTCCGAAACCGTGATACCCAACTTCTGTGCCAAATCTTTGAGCCCTTCAAATACCGCTTCAGACTTCATGGAATTTGACTTGAAAAATTTGTAAAATTCATTATTATAGA
>PCSF01000238.1:0-8129 GCA_002771315.1 Desulfobacterales bacterium CG23_combo_of_CG06-09_8_20_14_all_52_9
CTACACTATCCGACCCATATCGCCCAAGCTAATTTGATACCTTTATTTATTTACGCATCCTAAGGAGAACAAGGCATGTCCTACTTTCGGGTGAACGAGCGGTGCAACGGTTGCCTGGCCTGCGTGGAGAACTGTCCTGCCGATGCTTTGTGCGCCCGTGATTCCAAAGGGCATCGGATCCTTTTCCATAATATGGCCCGTTGTGCCAGATGCGGCAATTGCTGGCGCATATGTCCACAAGACGCCATCGAGTTTGAGTATCTTTTGAAAGGAGATTGGGATACCGTTACCACATTGGATCTTGTCAGGTGTGAAATTTGTAGAGACGTTCTCTACACGGCACCTTTCGCCAAGACCGTGTCGGATAAGCTGAGCCGAGAGATGAAAGCGCTTTGCCCAAGACACCGGGAGTCCATCGACGCTGTCGCCCGTGCCGTATATATTCCGGGATTGAAAGGGAAGCACGAGGTGGTGTCATGATCGTCGGGGATTTAAAGCCGATTGATGAAATTATCTCCATGATCGCCGGTTATCGGAAGATCCTGGTTCTCGGTTGCGGAAGCTGTGTCACCGTTTGTCTTTCCGGAGGGGAGCGCGAGGCCCGGCAACTGGTCCGGGAGCTTTCCCACCCGATGCATTATGTGGGGGATCCCCCTGAATTTTCGGTGGGATCGATCCTGCGGCAGTGCGAACAGGATCTGGTTGTTTCTTACCAGAAAATAGAACCGGGTGTGGATGCCGTGTTATCTTTGGCGTGCGGAGCCGGTGTACAGACCATGGCGGATGCCTTCGAACCGCTTCCCATTCTGCCGGCCATCAACACAACCTTTTTCGGAGCATCATTAAAACCTGGAACATGGAGCGAGGTCTGCCGGGGGTGCGGGGATTGCGTGCTTTCCCATACCGCCGGAATCTGCCCCATTGCGCGATGTGCCAAGAGCCTGTTCAATGGACCGTGCGGGGGATCGCAAAACGGAGCCTGCGAGGTCGACCCGAACATACCTTGTGCCTGGATGATGATCTACTACCGATTGAAGATGCAAAATAAACTTCATCTACTTGACGAACTGCGTCCACCCCGGGATTGGCGGAACGGAGGCGGTGCCGGACCCCGTTCGCGGATTCGCACCGGTGTCGGCAATCCTCAATAGTAACCCTCAGGGGATGCCTTACCCCGGAATGTATAGAAGCTATAGGCGGTATAGCCCAAAACCATGGGAAGCAAAAAGAGGGTACCCGCTAATAACAGGGATTGAGACTGAGGAGCTGCAGCCGCTTCCCACAACGTAAATCGAAAAGGAACAATCCAGGGCCAAAGACTGATACCTAACCCGAGATAGTTCATCAAGAAGATGCCGATGCTCAGAAAAAAGGGCCGGCATTCTTTCTTTCGGCGTAAGTCCTTCCATAAAAGCAAAAACATGCCAAAAGCCAGCAAGGGAAGGGGAGACAGGTAAAAGAAGTTGGGGAGGCTGAACCACAAGGTTTTGATGTCATTGTTAATCAACGGCGTACTCAAAGTGACCAAAGCCATGAACAAGGCCACACAAACGCAGATGGAGCCGGCGTAATTGCGGGCCCATTCCTGGGTTTCTCCATCGGTTTTCATAATGATCCATGTGGCCCCCAACAGCGCATAGCCGAAGACCAGGGCTGCGCCCGTCATCAAAGCAAAAGGGCTTACCCAGTCGAGTGCGCCGCCGGCAAAACGGCGCCCTTCCACCGCGATCCCCTGCACAAATGTTCCCAAAACCACCCCCTGCATGAATGCGGCTGTAAGCGATCCGAGGTGAAAGGCATAATTCCATGCTTTTCTTGACCAACCAAAAGCCTTGAAGCGAAATTCGAAAGCCACACCACGAAAAATCAGCCCCAGCAGCATGAAAATGATGGGAAGGTAAAAGGCCGGCATCAGGACGGCATAGGCCAATGGGAAGGCGGCAAAAAGCCCGCCGCCGCCGAGGACGAGCCAGGTTTCGTTGCCGTCCCAAAAAGGGGCGATGGAATTCATTATCCGATCCCGGGATTGATCCGATGGAGCAAAGGGGAACAGGATTCCTACACCCAGATCGAAGCCGTCGAGGAGAACATATAAAAAGACGGCGGTTCCGATGAGTGCGTACCAGATGATGGGTAAATCCAGGATATTTTCAAAACTAAACATGGAATCCTCCCGATTCTTAGCTCCTATCCACGACCAGCAAAGGTTTTTTGAGACCATGGGTCCCGAAGGAGGCATCTTCCGGCATATCCGGGCCCTTCCCGATCAGTTTCAAGATATAATAGGTTCCCGCGCCGAAGATGACCGTGTAGACCAGAAAGAACGCTCCGAGTGACAATGCAACCGGGCCGGATCCTACCGGAGAAACCGAATCTGCTGTCCGCATCACATTGTAGACGATAAAGGGCTGCCTGCCGATTTCCGTGACACACCACCCGGTCAGCACGGCTAAAAATCCCGAAGGCGTCAGGGCCATGCACCAGAATTGAAACCATCGGGTGTCAAAAAGCCTTTTTCGTAAAAACAAGATCACAGCCGCGATACCGGTGGCAATCATGAGCAGACCGATCCCCACCATGATCCGAAACGACCAGAAAATCCATGCCGCGGGCGGCCGATCTTCCGACGGCCACTCCTTCAGCCCTTTCACTTCGCCGTTGAAATCATGGGTGAGGATCAGGCTGGACAACTTGGGTACTTCCAGGGCGTAAAGGGTCGTTTCTTTTTTCTGGTCCGGCCAGCCGAAGAGCTTCAGGGGGGCTCCACGCTGGGTTTCCCAGAGCCCTTCCATGGCGGAAACCTTGGCCGGCTGATGCTCCAGGGTGTTTAAGCCGTGAAGGTCTCCGAAGAAAAGTTGCAACGGAGCCACGAACACGGCCATGATCATGGCCATGCCGAACATTACCCGGGCGGAACCCACGTGACGTCTGCGCCACAGATAATAGGCCCCGACCCCCCCCACGACGAATGCCGTGGTAAGGTATGCCGCCGCGACCATATGAACGAATCGATAGGGAAACGACGGATTGAATATGATCCGGATCCAATTCGTGGGGTAAAAGATGCCATCCGCCCCTTTGATGAATCCCTGGGGCGTCTGCATCCAGCTATTGGCCGAAAGAATCCAGAATGCGCTGATCAGCGTGCCGACTGCCACAATCACCGTGGCGCCAAAGTGGGCCATTTTTCCTACCCGTTTCCATCCAAAGAGCATGATGCCTAGAAACGACGCTTCCAGGAAGAACGCCGTCAGGACTTCAAAACCCAGCAGGGGGCCGAGAATGTTACCCGTACGGTCCGAAAAGGCCGACCAATTGGTGCCGAACTGGTACGAAAGTACAATCCCTGAAACCACCCCCATGCCGAAATTAACGGCAAATATTTTCACCCACATTCGATAGACCGATTCAAAAACCGGGTTGCCGGTCTTCAGCCAGCGCCATTCCACGACGGCCAGCCAGCTGGCGATGCCGATGGTAAAGGCCGGAAACAGGATATGGAAGGATATGGTGAAAGCGAACTGAAGTCGTGCCAAAAAAACAGGATCGAACAGGTGCATGCTATTACCTCTTTACCTATTGGTTGGGAGGATGCTGGTTTCTAAAAACCGGGAAGTATATTTATACTTCAAATATGTTGCAAAGTCGAGATTTTTCCTTTTCCATAGAGGGCTCTGTCTCTAGTGATCGGAAAAATTGACATCGGCAGCGGATCGGTGATAATGACTTCAGAGATTTTTGTTGTCGAAGCTTTCTTGCCAAGCGCTGACATCGAAGCTATTTATATTTACAGCGTCCGTAAACCGGGGAAGCAGTGCATCTTTATCCTCATCAATAATAGAGCGCAGGAATCAGGAGGTCCGCGATGAACGTTGAAACACCGACCCGGCAGGAAGCTTATGATCTGCTGCTTAAGTATAATCAAAGTGAAAGCCTGATCAAGCACGCCCTGGCCGTGGAGGGGGTGATGCGCCATTTAGCCAGGAAGTTCGGCGAGGACGAGGAGAAATGGGGTATCATCGGCCTGGTTCATGATCTGGACTATGAGCAGTTTCCGGATGTCCATTGCAAAAAAAGCGAGGAAATCCTTAGGGAAGCCGGCTGGCCGGAAGAGTATGTCCGGGCCGTCATCAGCCACGGATGGGGGATCTGTAACGACGTAGAGCCCAAGACGACCCTGGAGAAGGTCCTCTTTGCCGTCGATGAACTGACCGGGCTGGTGGTCACTTCTGCGCTGGTAAGACCCTCGAAAAGCGTGATGGACATGGAGGCCAAATCGGTCAAGAAGAAATGGAAAGACAGGCGCTTTGCAGCCGGTGTGAACCGGGAGATCATCGAAAAAGGTGCGGCGCTTTTGGGTATGGACTTGACGGAACTCATCACGGAGACGATCCGTGGAATGCGAAATGTGGCCGGAGAGATCGGCTTGAAAGGATTATAGGGGGCGATCCGGCAGGATCACCCGGGCTCCGTGGAGATACCCCGAATATCGGGGACTTTGTATCGGGCATACGGAAAAGAATAGGGCCGCCGGGACCGACCGGCCGGAACGGGGATCCTCCGAGGCGAGCACTTTTACCGCAGCCTCTTTGCCCACGATGGTAACTCCCGCAAAATCCAATCGGCTTTCTTCTGAGGTGACGGCTATCTCCCCTTCGATCCTGCCGCCGGTGAGGACGATTTCCGAACGGCAGGCAGAAAGGGCAGTCTTGTTTGGGCCGATGTGGCTGTTCTCGATGATCACCGAGGATTCCAGAATCCTGACAGAAGGGGTCCGGACATTTTTCAGCAGGACGGATCGGCAATTGGTGATTTCGATGGCGTCGTAGGATCCTTCAAATACCGTGCATGATTGATCTTGGCATCTGCCGGTTCCCTTGGAGATGGCGGCAAAGGATCCGGCGGTCTCCGTCACCTGGGTTATGGAAAGAGACTTATCCGGCTCCCTGAGAAAGGCGAGAAGAGTTCCTGCGAATTCTTTGGGTTGCTCCTTCATCAACACGTGCCCTGCGCCTTTCATCCACTTCAGGCGCGCATTCGGAATCTGAGAAGCCAAAAGGGTGGCTGTTCTCGGCGATGCGATGCTGTCCTGGGTTCCCCAGAGAATAAGAGTAGGGGTGATGATCCGGCCAATGAGGGGGCTGAAATCTTCCACCGCAGTGGCAAAGGCGGCTATGCGGACCGGGTCGGCTTGCAGAAATTTTTCACGGGTCAGCGACGTGAAAAGAATCCATGCGTCGGGTATCGGTTTTCCCGCCGCCCGGCGAAGTACCGTCTCCGCGATCCGGTCCAGAAATGCATCCTGCTGGGGAAAGATATCCGGGAGCAGGCGGCTGCCGCTTTGCGCCAGGAAACGGGAATAGACCTGCCGGTGGAGGATTCCGGGCACCGAAGCAAGGATTAGGCGAGACACATTCCGAGGATGTTCGGCGGCGTAACACAAAGCGATCGCGCCTCCCATAGAATGACCCACGAGATGCACGGGTCCTTTTGCAAATTGCGGCAGAAGGAAATCCATCAACTCGGCATACCGGGACGGTGAGTATAGGTCGTTTCCAGCGTCAGATTGACCGAAACCGGGAAGGTCAAATGCCAAAACGTGAAATTTTTGGGCTAACTCCGGGAAGATCTCTTCCCAGTCTCTCGAAGCCGAAGTACCCAGACCGTGTATCAGAACCACGGTTTTTGAGTGATGACGGCCTGCCTCCTGCACATATACCCGGCCGTTAAAGATCGGTTCCGGGACTAGGCTTTCCCTTCGATCCTGAATCTCTCCGACGGAAGTGCCGAAGGACGATACAGGAAAAATTGCCACCCATAACAAAGGAAATATCCCCAACGTGCGTATGAAAGATTCAAGCATCTTCCGCATCTGCGTTGAATAGGATGTCGACTGCCTGTTTTGCGGCAGAGAAGGGGTCAATCCGTCTTTTTTCAAGGGCCGCAAAGAGGATATCCAGTTTCTTTTTCTGCTGAAGCCGGGTCAGGGCTTTTTGTAAGAGCGCCTGCTGCAGGGCATTGAAGAAGGCGGCCCTGAGACCTTTAGAATGAGTTTTTTCGCCAGGGTGATTTTTGATATAATTGTGATGTTCAGAAATGGCGTCAATCAGGGTGTCGATTCCCTGGTCTTTAACCGCTTCGGTTTTCAGGACAGGGGGCTTCCACCTCTTTTGAGATGAGGCGCCCATCGCAAAAAGCGCCTTCATGCCGGCCGACGTGCTGTCGGCGCCTTGAAGATCGGCCTTGTTCACCACCAGAATGGCGGCCGTTTCCAGGATCCCGGCTTTGATGGCCTGGATGTCGTCCCCCATCCCCGGGGTTACCACTAAGATGCTGGTATCGGCCAGATCCGTGATCTCCACCGCGTCCTGGCCGACCCCAACGGTTTCCACGATGATGATCTCCTTTCCCATGGCATCCAGCACCAACACCATGTCATAAACGGAACGGGAGAGTCCTCCGACGTGGCCACGGGTAGCCAGGCTCCGGATGAAGACCCCCGGATCCGTTGCATGACGCTGCATCCGTATCCGATCTCCCAGAATGGCCCCCCCGGAAACCGGGCTCGTGGGATCTATTGCCAAGACGCCAACGGTCATTCCTTTTTTCCTGTAGCCGGCAATGAGGCGATCCACGAGGGTTGATTTTCCGGCTCCCGGAGGTCCGGTGATGCCGACAATGTGGGCCTTTCCGGTGTGCGGGAAAAGTGCCCTGACGGTTTCCAGGGCCAGAGGCGATTGTTCATCAATTTCCCGCATGAGTCTGGCTACTGCCCGAACATCGCCCTTTAAGATAGACTCCATCATCGTTTCTGGCTTTTTCAACGCCCCTTTGATCCTTTCGGGAAAGCCTCATTCGATGCCCGTTTTTAACGAAAACACGGATAAATTGCAATCGGGGATAAGAATTCCCTTTTCGATGCCGAAAGCGCCGGACACCAAACCCTGCAACAACAGGATACGCGGTTCGGGGATTGACGAGAAGAGGGAATCCGGCCTATAAAAACACATGGCCTTGCGAAGGAGTCCCTGCTTTTTCATTAACAAAAGGAGATGCCATGGATCTTTCAGTTTTTGAAAAAATGGACCGGTCCGATCTGATGAAGTACATAAAGTTTTTGCTTTGGCACTACCGGGTGATGGATGCTTTCTGGTTCATCTATGTCGGGGAGCGCTTCGACCAGCCTACGGCCGAGCGGATCAACGAGCAGGTCTGGAGCCGGGTATCGGCCATGGCCGCAAAAGACCTGATCACCCGGTTCGATATTCAGGAAAAGGGCCTTGAAGGGTTTATTCAAGCGTTGCGCTATTTTCCATGGTGTATCCTAGTAGGATACCGCATCGAGAAGGAGAAACATGCCGTGACGATTTCCGTGCCGTCGTGTCCTACCCAGGAAGCCCGGCTGAAAAGGGGTCTGTCGGAATTCGTTTGCAAAGAAATGCATCGGGGTGAGTTTGCCAATTTTGCCAAGGTGGTGGATGACCGGATTCGGATCGAATGCCTTTTTGCGCCTCCTGATCCTCACCCGAAGGACATGTTTTGCAAATGGCGGTTTTTTTAAACGATCAGCCGGAAAAATAGCCGTGCCGCTTGCCTTTGAATCTCTCGATCATTTAATGGAGTTGATTGAATAAGTCTGGCGTGGAGTATATAAGGATATCGGCAAGCAGGGCTCGATCTGGTGGAGTGCACCTGCGTATTCGATGAAAAAGGAAACTTTTGTCCAAAATTTGGGGATCGGAAAGAACGCATCCTTGAGGATCAGATCATCCTGGCCGTGGGCCAGTCCGTCGACCTCTCGTTCCTGTCCGTGGGTGACAGTCGCCGCGATTTCGCAGAGATTGACCTTGGTTATGACCAAACCCAGGCTCGAAAAGAAGCTCGGCGCTGCCTGCAATGTGACGCCAGGCTTTATTTGAAGGGCAATCCAGCTCCACCGGAGAACCTGGTAACCTTCACCTATCTATGAACACATCGTTCAACTCCCCGAAGCTGAAGGGGTTTTTAGACTGTTGGATGCATGAAGAAATGTCCTGGCCATCAAAGGGGACGCCTGATCTGAAGGCGGAGCTTTTAAGGGCGCTGAAAGAAAATCAAAATGCCGTCTGGTTTGAGTTCGAGGAAGACAA
>PCSF01000238.1:8210-8352 GCA_002771315.1 Desulfobacterales bacterium CG23_combo_of_CG06-09_8_20_14_all_52_9
CGACGATCTCTTTTGAGCCCGGCTAATCCAGGGTTTTTGAGAGATTAATAAAGTTGCTGCGGTTAAATCCAAGGGTCTTGAAGAAGGAGAGCAGATCCGTAGAATCCCATTGGACGGAGGTATGCACGTTATGGATCCCTTC
>PCSF01000283.1:0-670 GCA_002771315.1 Desulfobacterales bacterium CG23_combo_of_CG06-09_8_20_14_all_52_9
GCGTCTGTTTCCGGCTGAAGATTTCCTGTTTGTGGATACGTTCCTGTAATTCCCGCACGATTTCTTCAACCTCTTCGCCTTCCAGATAATTTACTCCAGAGCTGGCTAATTTATCTTTCAAGTTCCTAATCGCTGTCTTGTATAAATCCTCATAATCCCCGAAAATATCATTCTCTAAAGACCAAAGGTACACGATAACTGCGGTTTCTCCTGGCCGGCGTACAAAACGGCCTTCAAGTTGCATCTTTTTAAACAACAACTTATCCGCATAAGTTGAGATAACGTAGGCGCCACGAAGATTATTAATATGCACATCAACACCTTTAGCCAAAATATTATTGCCGATAAATACCTTAGGGCAGCCAACCTGCCTATTAATAATATTATCTATGTTATCTCCTGGCTGAACATAACCAGGGGCATCGCCGGGGATAAGCATCACTATCTCATCCTCTGGTATACCTAAAATCTTAGCCAATGCGTTTCTGTATTCATCGGCTTCCGCAGGCGAACTTACATCTAAAAATACCCATCTACCTTTTCTGCTGTATTGTATTCTCGCTATTCTCAAGGCTCTTCTCAACACCAATCTTTGTTTTGCATATAATCTTGCGGGATAAACCGTCCTATCATCACTCTTTTCTTCTTGTATTCCAATGAACGCTGTTTC
>PCSF01000283.1:868-1084 GCA_002771315.1 Desulfobacterales bacterium CG23_combo_of_CG06-09_8_20_14_all_52_9
GGGCCATCCGGATATACCCTTCTCCGGCACCGCCGAAACCGTTGCCTGGCGTTGCCACCACGCCCGCTTCTTTCAACAAACGGCCGGCAAATGCGGTCGATGAAAAACCTTTAGGAATTCCGACCCAGACATAAAAAGTCGCCTTCGGTTTTTGGACCGCCAGACCCAGTTTTGAAAGGCCGTCTACCAGAATATCTCTGCGGGCCTGGTATTCTG
>PCSF01000283.1:1108-5110 GCA_002771315.1 Desulfobacterales bacterium CG23_combo_of_CG06-09_8_20_14_all_52_9
GATCTCCTTCCAAGGCCACGATCCCGGCCAGTTGTATCGCCTGAAATGCGCCGGAGTCGATGTTGCTCTTCACCTGCCCCAGACCCTCGATCACTTCTGCCCGTCCCACCGCAAAACCGATCCGCCATCCTGTCATCGCATACGTCTTGGAGAGGCTGTGAAACTCGATCCCTATCTCCTTGGCCCCGGGAACCTCCAGAAAGCTTGCAGGGCGATACCCGTCAAAGGCCATTTCGGTATATGCGGCATCGTGACACACGATGATTTGATGCATCCGGGCAAAATCCACCACTTTTTCAAAAAAACTCTTGGAAGCAACGGCCGCGGTGGGGTTGTTGGGGTAATTGATGAACATGAGCTTGGCCTTTTCAGCGACTTCCGGAGGAATCGCCGCAAGGTCGGGCAAGAATTCGTTTTGCAGGGTCAGATCCATAAAATAGGAATGCCCTCCGGCAAATCGGACTCCGATATTGTACACCGGATACGCCGGATTCGGCACCAGGGCCACATCCCCCGGATCAATGAAAGCCAGGGGAAGATGGGCAATCCCCTCCTTGGAACCGATGAGGGTCACGATTTCCCTCTTAGGATCCAAGTCCACATTGAATCGTTTCTGATACCATCTTGCTGCAGCGGCATTGAAGGCTTCCATCCCCGTATACGACGGGTATCGATGGTTGGCCGGGTCGGCGGCTGCGCGGTTGAGTGCTTTGATGATGTGTCCGGGAGTGGGAATGTCCGGGTCACCCACTCCTAGGTCGATGATATCGACTCCCTGACTGTGGACCTCTTCTTTTTGGCGGTCGAGTTCCTTGAACAGATACGGCGGCAGGCTCTTGATCCGTTCCGCCTTTTCGATGGCGATCATTGGTTCGTTGTCCCTTTCTCATTCCAGGCTTCGTCCCACATGGTTCCCTCGTAAATGACTCGGGCATCCCCCTCGAGAAACACTTCGTCAAAACCGGTCTTTTCACGATTGAAATGGATGGTCAAATGTCCGCCTCCCTTCGGCAGAACCCGAATGGGAGAATTCGTCCCCTGCTTGACCGCTGTCAACAAAGCACTGGCGATGGCGCCGGTCCCGCATGCCAAAGTTTCATCTTCAACTCCCCGCTCATAGGTCCTTATGGCAATTGCTCCGTCCTTTTCGGGAACAATGAAGTTGACGTTGGTTCCGGCCGGAGCAAAATGCCGATGAAACCGCAGTTCCCGACCCCTGGCCCGCACATCCACTGCTTCCAGGTCCTGAACCTCCACCACGGCGTGGGGAACTCCCGTGTTGATGCTGCTCAGCCGGACTAGTCCTTCCGTTGTCTTAACGGATTCATCCAGGATCATATCATGAGGCATGGGCATTCTGACTTTCACGCGGTCCCCGATTATTTTGGCCTCCATAAGACCGGTATCCGACTCAAAAGACATGGAGGCTCCGGCAATCCCTTTCAAATAGGCAAATCGGGATACACATCGGGCCCCGTTGCCGCACATTTCTGCCCGGCTCCCGTCGGAATTATAATAGCGCCACCTGAAATCCGCGCACCCGGATCGCTCCACCAGGATTAAACCGTCGGCCCCTGCAGAAAGTCTTCTGCGACAAACCCCTGTGATAAACCGGGTCAGAAAAGCCTCGTCAATCACAGGGCCCCGGTTGTCGATAACGATAAAGTCGTTTCCGCTGCCGCTCATCTTGAAAAAAGAGATTTTTTTCATGGCCTCAATCGTCTCTTTTCGGTTAGGTAAAGGGTGAGTTCCCTTTCGGTACCGCTATTGCGCTCCGATAAACGCGGGAATCGATTCCCCCCGGATGAGATCCTCGTAAGTCTCTCGTGCCCGCACTATATGGAATCGGTCGCCCTTCACCATGACCTCGGCAACCCTGGGCCTGGAGCAATAGTTGGACGCCATGGAAAAACCATAGGCGCCGGCGCTCATCACGGCCAGCAATTCCCCCTTTTTTGCATCCGTCATTTCCCGGTCTTCGGCCAGGAAATCCCCGCTTTCACAAATAGGTCCCACCACGTCGGCACGGATCTTTTTTCGTCGCGTTCTAACCACCGGCCACACGGCATGATATGCGTGATACAAAGAGGGACGGATGAGGTCGTTCATGGCGGCATCCACGATGACGAACTCCTTTGCCTTTCCCTTCTTCCGGTAAAGCACCCGGGTGATCAAGGTACCGGCATTCCCCACAATCACCCGGCCCGGCTCCAAAATCAGCTTCAGGGAGGTCCCTTTGAGGGCACCCACGATGGCGCGGGCGTATTCAACGGGGAGGGGAGGCGACTCGTCGTCGTAGATGATCCCTAAGCCCCCCCCCACGTCGATATGCTCCAAGAGGATACCCATATCCTTCAATTTCCGGACGAGTCCCACCAGGCTCTTCAAGGCATCCTTGAAAGGCGTGGATTCGGTAATCTGGGAGCCGATGTGGCAATCGATTCCCCGAACACGAATATTGGAAAGCGTCTGGGCCAGTCGGTACCCCTCCATGGCTCCTTCCGTGTCGATGCCGAACTTGTTCTTATTCAGCCCGGTGGAAATATACGGATGTGTCTTGGGATCCACATCCGGATTCACCCGCAATGCAACGGGCGCCGTCTTCCCAAGGGTTTTGGCCCTTTCGTTTAAAAGCTTGAGTTCTTCAATGGACTCCACATTGAACATGAGGATCCCTTCTTCAAGGGCAAAGTCGATTTCGTCCACCATCTTTCCCACACCACTGTAAACAATACACTCCGCCGAAAAGCCGGCAGCAAGGCCTCGATACAGCTCGCCTCCCGAGACGATGTCCAGGCCGCCCCCCATCTTTTCAAAAAGCCGCAGGATCGCCAGGTTGGTGTTGGCCTTGGCGGAATAGCAAACCAGGCGATCCATTCCTTGAAAGGCGTTCGAAAACTCCTGAAAATGGCGCGTCAGGGTGGCGTGACTGTAAAGATAACATGGAGTTCCCGACGCCTCGACAACGGCCTTTACCGGCACGTCTTCACAAAAAAGCTCCCCGTTTCGGTAGTTGAAATGATGCATCCTATTCTCGCTTTGAAAACTTTGATGAACCTAAAAAAACATAGACTCTAAAAAGACACTTCCACTCTATTGGAATCCGGGCCTTCCCGCCCTTCTTTATCCAACAGAGTGACTTTGTATATATAATTGAAACCCGCTGCCGGCCGGTCTTCAAAAACAAAGACTAATGCACCTGTTGTTGGATCATTCCGAGTTTCCATCGGCACCCGCGTTAGGCGCTCGAACAGGATCGGGCAATCTTGGCACACCATGCCTCCTGCTTCCGTTTTGGAGCGATGGATTATAAACCCGGCCAGGTTAAAAGGATCCACCGGCGGTGTTTCGGGCATGGACCAGGTCAGCCAGATTCCTTGGGGTCCCCGGGTCAGGCGCAAATCATTGACGGCCGGCAAAGGACCCTGCTGCGGAACGACCGGAGGCTGTTTGATGCCGCACCCCTGTATCAAAAAAATCGCGGAAACGAAAATTAAAAAAAAGGGCATGCGTTCTTGAACCGATTTTCTCATGAGCCTTCCCTAAGGGAGGGGATCTCCTTTCTGCACCTTCCGCATGCCGGCAACCCCATCCTTATCCTCTTTTTCAAGGACGGTTTTGGCTGTTTCGATGGCGGATAAAACACATCGTTTGGCCGTCCCTCCAAAAGAGGTCCGACGATTGATCATGGCTTCGGTTTCCAGAATCGCGTAAATATCCTTTTCGATGGATGAAGAAAAGGATTTGAGCTCATCGAGGGAAAGCTCTTGGAGTTCCTTTCCCTGAGACAAGGCGTATTTCACAGCCTCTCCAACGCATTGATGAGCGTCCCGGAAGACCACCCCCTTGGCCACAAGATAATCGGCCAGGTCTGTGGCATTGAGGAATCCGGAAGCCGTGGCCCGTCCCATGACATCCGCGTTGAATTTGATCTTGGGCAGCATCGCAACGAAGACTCCCAGGCAAGCCTTGAGGGTATCGGTCCCCTGGAACAACAATACC
>PCSF01000283.1:5130-8234 GCA_002771315.1 Desulfobacterales bacterium CG23_combo_of_CG06-09_8_20_14_all_52_9
GTTATAGGAGAGGGGAAGGCCCTTCATGAGGGTCAGCATCGCCATTAGGTTTCCAAAAACAATCCCGGTTTTTCCTCTGGTCAGTTCGGGAACATCCGGATTTTTCTTCTGAGGCATGATGCTGCTTCCCGTGGCAAAGGCATCCGGAATTTCGATGAAATGAAACTCCGAAGAAGACCAGAGAACCAGCTCTTCCGACATTCGGCTCAGGTGGACCATGGCTATAGCGGCATCGGATAAAAACTCCAGGATGAAATCGCGGTCCGAAACTGCATCGATGCTGTTGGGAGCGACTTTCGGAAAATTCAGAAGGGTTGCGGTGTAATGACGATCGATGGGATAGGTGGTTCCGGCCAGCGCGGCGCTTCCCAAAGGCATCACGTCGATGCGGCGCAGCGTTTCTTGAAATCGTTCGAAATCTCGGGTGAACATCTCATAATAAGCCATAAGGTGATGAGACAATAGAACCGGCTGCGCCCTCTGCAGGTGGGTATATCCGGGAAGAAAGGCATCGATGTTGGCTTCGGCAAGATTAACGACGGTTTTCCGCAAACGTAAAAGGTCCTGGATGATGGCAAGGCTTTCATCCCTGAGAAACATCCTTACGTCCAGAACGATTTGATCGTTTCGACTCCGGGCAGTATGCAGCTTCTGGGCGACTTTTCCCAAATCATGAATGAGCCTGGCCTCAATGTTCATGTGGATGTCTTCCAGACTTTCATCCAGTTCGAACTTACGGTATTCGATATCCTTTTTAATCCGGATCAGCCCCTGGATCAGGGTATCCGCCTCTTGCTGGGTGATCACTCCGGCCTTGGCCAAAGTCTTGCAATGGGCAATGCTCCCTTCAATGTCATAAGCATAAAGGCGTCGGTCCACATCAATGGATGCGGTGAAGGCTTCCGCGATCCGATCGGTACGTTCCGAGAATCGTCCTCCCCAAAGCTTTTCCGTCATTTTTTTCCTCGCGATAGTATATCTTCGCCCTTATCGTTTCTCCTGAAGCATCTTGCGGATGCGCAACCGAAGCGCATTGAGGCGGATGAACCCTTCGGCATCTTTCTGGCTATATACCGTATCGTCCTCGAATGTGGCAAAATCCCCCCGGTAAAGAGAAGCGTCCGACCGTCTTCCCAAAACGGTGCAGTTTCCTTTGTAAAGCTTCATACGGACGACACCCGAGATATCCGTCTGGGCCTCATCCATGACTTTTTGAAGTATTTGCATCTCCGGAGAAAACCAGAACCCATAATAGACCATCTCGCTGTATTTAGTAATAAGAGAATCCCGCAAATGCATCACTTCCCGGTCCATGGTGATGGATTCCATGGCGATGTGCGCAGCCCTGAGGAGGGTTCCGCCCGGTGTTTCATAGACCCCCCGGGATTTCATGCCCACGAATCGGTTTTCAACGACATCAGCACGTCCGATGCCGTGCTTTCCGGCCATGCGGTTGACACGTGCCAAAAGCAATGCAGGAGAAAGTCGCTCTCCATCGACTGCCACAGGGTTACCCTTTTCAAAGGCAATCTCGGTGACCTCAGGCCTATCCGGCGCCTTTTCAGGAGGCACGGTGAGCGTGAATAAATCTTCCGGAGGAGCCTGCCAGGGGTCTTCCAGAATACCTCCTTCATAGCTGATATGCAGCAGGTTGCGGTCTACGCTGTAAGGCTTGGCCTGGCTTGTCGGAACCGGGATATTGTGCATCTTGGCGAAAGTCATCAAGTCGCTTCTCGATTTGAAAGACCATTCCCGCCATGGCGCGATGATCCGGATTCCGGGCTCCAAGGCCAGATAGGTCAGCTCAAACCGGACCTGATCGTTCCCTTTGCCTGTAGCCCCGTGGCTCACGGCATCCGCCCCTTCCATTCGTGCAATCTCCACCTGGCGCTTTGCAATCAAGGGTCGGGCCAGGGAAGTCCCCAGTAAATACTGCCCTTCATATAAGGCGTTGGCCCGGAAAGCGGGAAAGACAAAATCCTTGACGAAGGTCTCTTTCAAATCCTCCACGAAAACTTTGGATGCGCCGGTGGCTTTGGCTTTTTGGGGGATAGACTCTAGTTCTTCTTCCTGGCCGATGTCCGCTGAAAAGGTGATCACGTCGCAAGCATAAGTCTCGATAAGCCACTTCAAGATTACGGAGGTATCGAGCCCCCCGGAATAGGCCAACACCACTTTATGGATTTTTCCCTTCATATCGCCAAATCGATCCTTCTGTCCGTAAATTCTAGGCTGCGCCCGCGGCGCATCATTTTCATCCGATGCATTTCAACAAGATGGCCTTGTGCATGTGCAGTTTGTTTTCCGATTGATCCCATACCACGGAGTGCGGCCCTTCCAGGACCGACTCGCTGATCTCCTCTCCCCGGTGTGCCGGGAGGCAATGCATGACGATCACATCACTTTCGGCTTTTTCCAAGAGGGCTTCGTTCACGCAAAAAGGTTTGAAAATCGTCTTTCGGATACTATGCTCCCTTTCTTGTCCCATGCTGGCCCACACATCCGTATAGATGACATCGGCCCCCGCAACAGCCTTCACCGGGTCATCGGTTAGGACGATATTTGTCTTTCCCCGTTTCCGGGCATCCTGAATCACCTGGGCATCGGGCATATAGGCCTGAGGGCATGCCAGCGTCAGATCGAAGCCCAACACCGCCGCGGCGTTGATCCAGGAATGCGCCACATTGTTTCCATCTCCCACCCATACGATCTTGATCTCACGATATCCCCCTTTTTTTTCGATCACCGTCATCAAATCACTCAGTACCTGGCAGGGATGGTAGCGGTCCGTCAGGGCGTTGATTACAGGGATGGTGGAAAACTCGGCAAACTCATCGAGCAGGTCCTGGGAAAAAGTACGGATGGCCAGAGCGTTCAGGTAGCGGGATAGCACCCTCGCCGTGTCCCTGGCCGGTTCGCCCCGTGAAATCTGGCTGTCCGAGGCGCCGATGAAAACCGACGTTCCCCCAAGCTGAATCATGGCCGCTTCGAAACTGATTCGGGTTCGGGTGGAGGGTTTGTCGAAAAGAAGACCCAAAGATTTTCCGGAAAGCGCCGAAGAAGTGATGCCGGCCTTTTTTTCCTCCTTCAACCGGATTGCCATT
>PCSF01000283.1:8258-8441 GCA_002771315.1 Desulfobacterales bacterium CG23_combo_of_CG06-09_8_20_14_all_52_9
GCGGAAAGACCCAAAAGTGTCAAGATGTCTTTTTTCATGGGCGTTTCTCCCTTAAGGCGTTTCATCTCGATACCGGTGCTCGTCTAGAGCAATTCATCCAGGCAACGGATGAGGGCGTCGATGGCTTCCATATCGATGATCAGCGGCGGGGCAAATCGCAACACCTTTTCCTGGATACAGTTG
>PCSF01000283.1:8477-13662 GCA_002771315.1 Desulfobacterales bacterium CG23_combo_of_CG06-09_8_20_14_all_52_9
CGTGATTTCAACTCCATGAGGGCTTTTCGAAAATAGGCGCCTGTGGCTGTGCACTTTTCAAGGATCTTGTCTTCTTCAAATATCTTCAGGACCTCCAGGGCCGCAGCGCAAATCAATGGAGTCCCTCCGAAGGTGGAGGCATGGGAGCCTGGACCGAATCCTTTTGCCACACTCTCTTTGGCCAGCATGGCACCTATGGGAAGACCGTTGGCCAGGGCCTTGGCCAACGTCATGATATCCGGTACCATCCCAAAGTGTTCATAGGCAAAGAGCTTTCCCGTACGCCCCATCCCGGTCTGAATTTCATCGAAAATCAGCAGCAGGTTCATCTGATCGCACAGGTTCCTGACCGCCAGAAGATAGGCCGGATCCGCACAGCGGACGCCTCCCTCTCCCTGAACAGGCTCCAGCATCACGGCACAGGTATTGGGACCTACCGCCTGGGACAGGGTATCGAAGTCGTTGAAAGGTACGAAATCAAACCCGTCCAACAAGGGTTCAAAGCCGTCTCTCACCTTTTTCTGGCCGGTGGCTGAAAGGGTCGCCATGGTACGGCCATGGAAGGATTGTTCCATGGTGATAATGCGATACCGGTGGGGCTCCCCCTTTTGTTTAAAGTACCGCCGGGCCAGCTTAATGGCCGCCTCATTGGCTTCGGCCCCGCTATTACAGAAAAAGACCCGATCGGCGAAGCTGTTTTGGACCAGTCGGGAAGCCAGTTCCACCTGAGGTTGAGTATAGTACAGGTTGGAAACGTGAACCAGCGTGTTTGCCTGGGCGCAGAGGACTTTGGCGATTCTCGGGTGGGCATGTCCCAGGCTGCACACGGCGATTCCGCCTATAAAATCGAGATACTCCCGGCCTTCGGAATCCCAGAGACGATACCCCTGGCCCTTATTTAATAGAAGGGGCTGCCTCGTGTAGGTGGAGGCCAAAACCTGGTCCGCCTGATGGATGATCTCATTCATGCGTCGCTCTCTTTATATGGTTTCATGATCACTCTTATTTTTTGATTTCAGATGCTTTTGCCGCGATTTCCGTACCGATCCCCTTGTCTGTAAAAAGCTCGAGAAGCAGGGCGTGACGGCGCCGGCCGTTGATGATCTGAACCTTTTGAACTCCGTTTTCCAGAGCATCCATGGCATACTCGATCTTGGGGATCATCCCGCCGGAGATGATCTTTTCGGTAATCAGCCGGGAAACCGAAGCCGCGTCCACCGAAGAAATGAGTTTTCCATCGGAATCCAAGACCCCGTCCACATCGGTCAGGAAGATGAGGCGGGCAGCTTTCAAGGCCGAGGCGATTTTACCGGCCACCAGGTCCGCGTTGATGTTGTAAGTTTCTCCGGACTCCCCTGCTCCCACCGGGGCAATGACCGGAATGAATCCATTAGAAGACAGCGTCTGGATCAGTTCCACGTTCACTCGTGCGACGTTTCCCACCAAACCCGGATCGATGATTTCGGGGGGTTTGGTGGCATCCTCTTGATGCACGATGTGAAGTTTTGTAGCGAGGATGAGCCCGCCGTCCTTCCCGGTCAAACCGACGGCTTTTCCTCCGTGCCGATTGATCTGGGCCACGATGGCCTTGTTGATCTTCCCACCCAAGACCATCTCAACCACATCCATGGTGGCCTCGTCGGTAAGGCGCATCCCCCGCACAAACCGCGGCTGCATTCCCATTCTGTCCATGACCTCGTTGATTTGGGGCCCCCCTCCATGGACGATGACAGGGTGGATGCCGATCAACTTGAGCAGGGTGGCGTCTCGTGCAAAATCCTCCTTGAGTTGGTCCTCGACCATGGCATGTCCGCCGTACTTGATAACCAGGGTCATGCCCGAAAAGCGTCGGATATAAGGCAGCGCCTCGATCAGGATATCCGCCACATGATGATCCATTTTCCTTACCTCTAATTCTTGATGAAATCGTAAAAACTCAAAATTGGGATGGCAAAGTAAAGAGCTTCAGATGCAAGGCGCGCAAATCCTGAGGAATGAGGCGTACATATGGGTACGCCGCAATGAGGAAGGATGCAGTGCAACGCAGCAGATGGACTTTTTACGAAGCCATCATTCTTGGAAAAATTATTTCCGGGGATGGGCCTTGTCATAGGTCTCCATGAGTCTGTCGATGCTGACATGTGTGTACTTCTGGGTGGTGGAAAGGCTTTGGTGTCCCAGCAGCTCCTGGACCGCACGTAAATCAGCACCGGCATCCAGCATATGGGTGGCAAAAGAATGCCGCAGCGCGTGGGGATGGATTGCCATTGTGAAACCGCATTCCCGGGCGATTCGATCTAAAATCCGTGCAATGGACCGCGCGCTGAGCCGGCTGAAATCCTTGTTCAGGAACAACGGATTGCCCTTTTTGTCTTTCTTGGCCTTTTGTAACTTTTCATCGGATTCTAGCTTTTCCCTATAGCGCAAAATCGACTCCAAGGCTTTGTTGCCGATGGGAACGATTCGCTCCTTGTTTCCCTTTCCTAGAACACGGATCAGTCCCTTTGAAAAATCCACATGGGAAACATCCAGAAAAGTCAGTTCCGAGACGCGGATTCCCGTGGAATAAAGGGTCTCAAAAATGGCGCGGTCCCTCAATCCCGCCAGATGTGATGTATCCAAAGAATCCAGCAGGCGGAACATGTCGTCCACCGAAAGATACGTGGGAAGGAAATGCCCCTGCTTCGGAGTGCGCACCAGTTCGGCCGGGTTTATCTGAGCCATTCCGTGTTTGGTCAAAAAACGGTAAAAAGAACGCAGGGCGGCCAGTTTTCTGGCAATTGTTGCTTTTTGGTTTTTGGTGTGCAGCATCGCCAGATAGGCACGAATATCATTCACACCCACTTCATCGAAGGTCCTTGGGCGGCTTTTTCCCTGGGTATCCAGGGAGTCGAGGTTTTTCGTGATGAACCCAACAAACTCCGCAAGATCCTGCTCATAAGCCCGGCAGGTATTAGCGGAATACCCTTTTTCGGATGACAGGGATTCCACAAACTGAAAAACCCTGTCTTTTAGGTTTGTTGCATCCATAAATCCGAGCCATTTATATATCGATGAGCCGTTGAAGCTCCTCCCATGAACCGACTTCCGGGAAGGGATGCAGCGCCCGATTCCACGGTTGACGGTATACTATCGGCTTCACGCCGGCGGCATCCAGGGCAAAACAGGTCTCCAGCCGGTCCTCGACAAAATACGAAACGCTTCGATCCAAAAGAACCTCAGCCTTCCCGTCGTATGTCCCGGTCGCCACGATCTCGATGGCACTCGAATTTTGACCTATGACTTCTTTCATCCATTTGATGACCGGTTTTGGATCCGTTCGTGCCGTCACAAAGAGTATCGGCGCATGCCGACGGAGGATTCGGGAAATCACCCCAGGAGCCTCATTCATGGGCCGTAAGGGAATGATGTGGCTGCCTTCCAGGATTTGTTCAAGGACTGCATGGATGACCCCGAAATCCATATCGATGCAGCTCTCCAAATCGTAACACGTGATGTCCTCATAACGAATGCCGTCTACCTGAAATTCCTGGTGGGCAATTTCCAAAAACAGATGCATGGTGTCGGCAAAGACCCCATCGAAATCAAAAGCCAGCCTTGTCGGATCGATCCGGCTGCCTGTGAAAGGAAGCGTCTCTCCTCCAATATTTTCTCGCTGAATAGCCCTCAAGCAGACCTCCGGGTCTTTTTCTTGAGCCGGGAGATCCTTTTGCGATAGATACCGGTCTTCTTAGCGTCTTTCGCCTCCAGGGCAGCCGCCTGTTTCTTCTTGAGATCTCTCACCTTTTTCTTTAATTCCCTTAAGGAGGAGTCTGCTTTTTTAGGTGAATCATCCGCTATCCCCCTGACCTTCTTAATGGCGGCAACAAGTTCGAACTTGTTTTTTCCGTGAACACCCGATATTTCAGGTATCCCCAAGGCGATCTCCCTCAATTCTTTGACGGTCATCTTGTCGAGCGGTTTTTCCTTTTCTTCCTTTTTCTTTTTGCTCATCGCATTCCCCCAGTCGGATTTGAAAGCACAAACGGAGGCCTGTCGCCCCCGTCGTTGAAAAGTTAGTTAATCCCCAATGCCCGGGTTTGTCCCAGTCGTTCAGCCTGTCGATTTTCCGATAAAAATTTTTTATGTAACAATTTGAATCGAATATGTCAATAGTTACTTCCGTCCTTGGTAAGGATAGAATACCATGAACCCCGCTTGGGTCCAAGGCTCAAAAGCTCCGTCATGCTTTCTCTTCCTCCACGGCTTTTTTTGCAGCACTAAAGAAAGGCTTGAAAAGATCCAGGGGCACCGGGAAAATGGTGGTGGTGTTATTTTCAGCAGACATCTCCCGTACGGTCTGCAGGTAACGCAGTTGAAGGGCGATCGGATGGGCTTGGATGATTGCCGCCGCTTCCGCCAGCTTGGTGGCGGCCTGATATTCTCCCTCGGAATTGATCACTTTGGCACGCCGCTCCCGCTCCGCTTCGGCCTGCTTGGCCATGGCCCGCTGCATCTCGGACGGAAGATCGATATGCTTGAGTTCCACCGTGGCGACCTTGATCCCCCATGGATCCGTGTGGGTATCCAATATCTCCTGGAGTTCGGCGTTGATCTTATCCCGCTCCGACAGCAGGTCGTCGAGCTCCGCCTGGCCGCAGACGCTGCGCAGTGTCGTCTGGGCCAGCTGGGACATGGCATAGTTGTAATTCTCCACCTCGATGATGGCCTTGACCGGATCGATTACGCGAAAGTAGATGACCGCGTTGACCTTCACCGACACGTTGTCCCGGGTGATCACATCCTGGGGATCCACATCCATGGCCACCAGCCGCAGGCTTACCTTGACCATCTTGTCCACGATGGGAATCAGGATGATGAGGCCCGGGCCCTTGGCCAGGATAACGCGACCGAGTCGGAAGATCACGCCGCGCTCATATTCGTTTAGGATGCGAATGGCCGTGGAAAGAAAAAAGGCCGCCATAATCACGATGGCAATGGCTGTAAACATCTGCTACTCCTTTGCGGATTAAGGTCTATTCCAATGCTGGAAAAACAACGGGAACCGTTACGAACCAGCTTCCGTTTTAAAACGTCTAAGATACGAAATGCATGTGCTTTAGGGTGAGTCGATCGCTTCCACTTCCAGGACCAGATTTTCCATCCGAACTACCCGGATCTTGGCACCTTCCCGGATCGGATTTTT
>PCSF01000283.1:13682-16381 GCA_002771315.1 Desulfobacterales bacterium CG23_combo_of_CG06-09_8_20_14_all_52_9
CGCCGTGAACAAAAACTTTACCTTCCGGATTAAGGCCTTTCTTCACGACACCGATCTCCCCGATGAGTCCCTTGGACCCGGTTCTGGGCTTTGAAATCTGGGACTTGAAGACCAGGGCCGCAAGGCCGGCAAAAAACCCTGAAACGATGGTCAGCGTAGGAAGAAGGACCCCCCAGGAAAGACGGAACTCGGGGCTGTCCCCCTCAAAAAGCATCAGGGACCCCAGAAGCAGAGAAAGGATGCCGGCCACACTCAGCATGCCGTAGCTGGCGATCTTCATCTCGAGGATGAAAAAGATAATGGAAAGCAGGATGAGAAGAATCCCGGCATAATTTACGGGAAGGGCCTGGAAGGCGAAAAAGGCCAATATGATGCAGATCCCGCCGATGACCCCCGGGAAAATCGTCCCGGGATGTGAAAGCTCGAAGTAAAGGCCGGCGAGACCGATCATCATGAGAATATAGGCCACATTGGGATTGCTGATGGTCTTGAGAATCTTTGTCCTCAGGTTCTCCTTGATGAAAACCTTCTGATGGTCGGAAAGAGCCAGTTTCCCCTTTCCCTTGACCTCCAGACCGTCCAGCTTCCGGATCAGGTCATCCAAGTCCTTTGCGATGAGGTCAATGATTCCAGCTTTGAGGGCCTCGGTCTCAGTGGCCGAGATGCTTTCTCGAACAGCTTTTTCTGCCCAATCGGCGTTCCTCCCTCGTTTTTGCGCAATGCCCTTGATGTACGCCACCATGTCGTTGGTGACCTTTTCCGACATGGTTTTGTTGATCTCCTGGCCACCGGCTCCCACGGGGTGCGCCGCTCCGATGTTCGTAGCCGGCGCCATGGCAGCCACGTCCGCGGCCAGGGTGATCATGACCCCTGCCGATGCGGCCCGGGCCCCGCTGGGAGATACGAAGACCACCACCGGAATCTTGCTCTCATAGAATGTCATGACGATGTCGCGCATGGAATCGGCAAGCCCGCCGGGCGTGTTCAGCTCGATGACGATCAAAGAAGAATTTTCATCGGCGGCCTTCCGGATTCCGCTTCTAATAAAACTTGCCATACCGGGGCTGATGGTATCCGCCACCCGGATCACGTGAACCATCGCCGTCTCGCTTCTCGCCTCCGGCAGTGCCGGGAGGGTGAGCGCAACCATGATGGACAGAAAGAGGAAAAGGCATCTAAATTTCATGATCGTAAAAACTCAAACTTGGGATGGCAAAGTAAAAAGCTTCAGATGCAAGGCGCGCAAATCCTGAAAAATGAGGCGTACTTATAGGTACGCCGCAATGACGAAGGATGCAGCGCAACGCAGCAAATGGACTTTTTACGAAGCCATCAAGTTTCATTCAGACCTCGGTTAATCCTCGACATCACCTGCTTCATATCTTCCCAAACATCCCTTTTCCTTTCCGGGTTCCTGAGCAGGTAGGCCGGGTGATACGTCGGCATCACCGGAATATCCTGATAGTCATGAAACCGACCTCTTAGCCGGGAAATGGGGGTGTCGACATCCAAAAGCGCCTGGGTGGCTACGGACCCTAACGTACAGATCACTGCCGGACGGATGCTTGAAAGCTGCCGCTTTAAAACAGGGAGACACCGGGCCATCTCATCGGGCAGCGGGTTCCGGTTCCCCGGTGGCCGGCATTTGACTACGTTGCAAATATAAACCTTGTCGCGGGTCAAGCCGATGGCATGGATAATTTTGGTCAACAGCTGGCCGGCTGCGCCGACAAAGGGCTCACCCTGCCGATCCTCTTCGTAACCCGGCCCCTCCCCGATAAAAACCAGCCGCGCCTTTGGGTCTCCGACCCCGAAAACGATGTGGTGTCTTCCGGAACTCAGACCACACCGGTGACAATCCCCCAAATCGGAACGGATATCTTCCAGGGTCTCCGGTCTTCCCCAACGCCCTAAAGTATCCACGGTTTTTTCGGTGCAGTCGAACCCGATTTGTCCCGATTGAGAAAGGAATTGCATCGTTCGGCTTACGGCATCGAGGGTTTGCATGAATTCCTTATAAATATCCATTGTCGTCATGGGATCCCCGGATCAAAAGTCCTCTCACGCCGCCTTTAAAGAAAGAATCCGGTCCAAGAGAAGATGGGCGATGGCCTCCTTTTCCATGATCGGAAGGATCTCCCGGCTTCCGTCCTTGTAAAAAAGAGTAACCCGATTGGTATCGGACTCAAACCCGGACCCCATCTCTCCGATCCGATTGGCGGCGATGATATCCAGGTTCTTTTCGTTGAGCTTTTTTACGGCGTTGACCTCGAGATCTTCGGTTTCGGCGGCAAAACCGACCAGGATCTGTCCGGTCAGTTTTCTTTTCCCGATTTCCTTTAAGATGTCCGTGGTTTGCTCCAGTTCCAGGATCCATCGATCATTTTTCTTTTTGATTTTCTGGGCGGCTGTTTTTGTCGGTCGATAATCTGAAACTGCGGCGGTTTTGATGACGATCGGATAGTTGCGAACAACTTCCAAAACGGCTTCGGCCATTTCCCGGGCGGTTTGTATCCTGAGTGTCTTGACCCCCGGCGGATCCTTCAGGGTGCTGGGTCCCGTAATTAAAAGGACATCGGCGCCACGGCGTTCAGCAGCCCGGGCCAGCGCAAATCCCATCTTTCCCGAAGAAGGATTCGCGATGAATCGGACCGGATCCAGGGGCTCACGAGTAGGTCCTGCCGTGATCAGGATCCGAT
>PCSF01000160.1:0-147 GCA_002771315.1 Desulfobacterales bacterium CG23_combo_of_CG06-09_8_20_14_all_52_9
TCACGGTCAGCTTGTAATCGGTGAGCTTGTCGGGGTTCAGCCAGACGCGCATCGAATATTGCGAGCCGAAATTCCTGACCTCCCCGACTCCGGGCACGCGCGCCAGCACTTTTTCCAGATTGGACTGGGCGTAGTCCCGAAGGTCGT
>PCSF01000160.1:252-394 GCA_002771315.1 Desulfobacterales bacterium CG23_combo_of_CG06-09_8_20_14_all_52_9
TGGCCATGGCGAGCTGGAGCTTGTTCTGTACCTTGGCCCAGGCCAGGTCCGGATCGGCGCCCGCCTTGAAGGTCAATTCGATGCGGGAGGCGCCGGCGGAATCGCTCGTGCCGGAGAGATACAGCATGTCTTCGAAGCCGGT
>PCSF01000160.1:406-8047 GCA_002771315.1 Desulfobacterales bacterium CG23_combo_of_CG06-09_8_20_14_all_52_9
GATGATCTGCGTCACGCTATTTTCAACCGTCTCCGCCGATGCCCCCGGATAAAAGGCAGTTATGGCAATAGATGGAGGAGCGATAGGGGGATACTGCGAAATGGGCAGATTGTAGATCGCAAGCCCGCCCGCCACCATTAGGATGATGGCGATGACCCAAGCGAATACCGGACGCTCCAGGAAGAATCTCGATAACATTGTACTCCTCCGTCAGTTCGATGCCGGGGCCGACTGGACCGGTAGACCGGGTTTTGACCCCTGATTCCGACCGTCATTTTGTGGGACCACTTTCACGGTAGTACCAGGGCGCACTTTTTGCATGCCCTCGACGATTACGCGGTCTCCGGGAGCAAGGCCGGAGAAAACGAGCCATTGGTCGCCGATGGCGCGGTCAAGGCTGAGCAGGCGTTGTTCAACCTTGCTTGTGGAGTCCGCGATCAGGGCTACGGGATTCCCCTTGGGGTCGCGTGAAACCGCTTGCTGAGGAATCAGGATAGCATTCGTATTGACACCTTCCTTCAACACCGCCCTGACGAACATGCCCGGTAGGAGAACGCCTTTCGGATTAGGGAATACGGCTCTCATGATAACGGACCCGGTCGTCGGATCTACCGAGATGTCGCGGAATTGAAGCGTTCCTTCCAAAGGATATTTTGTACCGTCTTCCAGGATCAGTCGCGCTTGGTTTAGGTTCTTTCCGTTGTGATCGAGCCGACCATCCTCCAGGCGTCGTTTCAACCGTAATAGGTCGGTGGTGGATTGGGTGACATCCACATAAATGGGGTCCAGCTGCTGAACCGTCGCTAAGGTCATGGGCTGATAGGCTGTCACAATAGCGCCATCCGTCACAGCGGATTTCCCGATGCGGCCGGAAATCGGAGAAGTGACGCGGGTGTATCGGAGATTGATGCGGGCCGTCTCGACTATCGCTTTCCAATACTGTATATCAGCTTCGGTTTGTTTCAGGGCGGCGTCCGCATCATCGAAGTCCTGCTGGCTGACCGCCTTGTCTGCCAGGGCTTCTTTGTAACGGGCGACCCTCAACTGAATCGCAGGCAAATTGGCTTCAGCCCTGCCGCGGGATGCCTTGGCGCTGTCGATCACTGTCTGAAAGGGCGCGGGATCGATTTGATAGAGCTCCTGACCGGCTTTGACATCGGAACCTTCCGTGAACAATCGTTTCTGGATGAGGCCATTGACCTGGGGTCGGATTTCCGCGATACGGTAGGCCGATGTTCGGCCCGGCAATTCAGTGGTCAGTATAATCTGCTGGGTGGATATTGTCACGACGGCGACTTCCGGAACAAGAGGCGGCGGGGATTGCTTCCGGCGGTCGCAGCCACCCAACCAGAGCCCGCAAATTAGGGCCATCCCCAGCGCAGAACATCGGAAAAATCTGTAAACAGTATGGGTCTTTCGCATCAAAAAATCCTCCTGGTAGCGATGTCGGCCGGCAGATCGCATTCGCCGTGCAAAATAAAGCCTCAAGGGTTGACAAGCCCTTCAAGCAAGATATTTAAAATAGTGTCCGGTTCCTCCGGATACGGATATCGTTGCGGGTCTTCGAGCCAGAGGGAGAGAAAGGCGTTGGTCATGCTGTCGAGAGCAACGGCCAGATGAAAAGGAGCGGCGATTGGCCGAAAGTGTTTTTGCTGCATCCCATGTTCGAAAACCGAGGCGAGTGACAGTAAAAAGTTCCGATGACGTTCGCGGATTTCGAGATCCAAGCCTGCCATGACGTTTAAGCTTGCCCCGCGGGTCTCGGCAAAATAGAGTCGGATGGTCGTCATGTTGCTGCGGAAAATCTCCCCCTTGACCCGAATGAAGGTCCTTAGCTTGTCGATTTCATCCGCGTTGCCGCCGATTGCCTCTGTTACCGCTTCGTGAAAGCGGTCAGCCTGTTCCAAGATGAGGGCCTTGTAGAGTTCCTCCTTGTTTCGAAAAAACTTGTAGAGCGTTCCGATGGCGAACTCGGCCTTCGCAGCAATCTCGCGCATGGAGACATTATGATACCCCTTTTTCGAAAAAAGCAGCAGGGTGGCGGTGAGAATTTCCTGGCGCTGCCGCAACTTCTCTCTTTCCCGCCGGGGCAGGCTTTGGTTTTCCATCAGATGGCATTCCTTAAGAATGCAATTATAAAATATGAACGATGCGTCATTATATTACCAAATGTTCTTTGTCAAGGAATATCCCCACTCCTGATGGCACGGGTCTAAATTATGGTTATCCGCCCATACCAATTGACCCGGTGCACAACAAAGAGCTTTTACAAAACAGCATGAAATACTTAGCATTTATGTTTACATTTAGGGGTGACCGACTGAAGTGAAAATTCTTGCGGCTTGGTTACCATTAGCGGCAAGAATGTATTGGAAAAATGTCTTTGTGAAATACATCATCCGGGAGTGCTTTTCAAAAAGAGGAAGTCCACGGATGGTGCGGAACCCCTTCCATATTCCTGATATCCGGCATCTGAAATATCGGTTTTGAACCCTGATGGACAGCACCCCATTGCCGGCAAACCATGTCCCAATTACGCCCATACCACATGTTGTGTAATATATTTCTTGACATAGTATCAGGTAGTTGGCATACACTTGGATCCGGAAAGCGAGTTTCTATCTATTATTATGCAGCACCGCGATTTTCTTTCTATTTTACCGTACGGATCGCGCCTGTATGAATTCCATCCCCGGGAAAAGAACATCACCTGAGCCATTTCCACCCACATCGGCCAGGACGTTCCGATTCTCGATTATCTTCAGCGGCTGGACGCCGCGGGGAAGATACGGAAGATTACAGGACCATCTGGTACTACGTATGAGGGTATCGATATGTCCCAAGACATTCCCCTTCAGCTTGCCGGTATCCTGAACCCAGGGATTTCGGCCCGATGGAAGGATTCGTTTCATGCCTGTTGTCCATAAATACCCGTTGGGAGTCATCGGAAATTGCGCGTATATCGCCTACATCGACGAACATGCCGACGTCAAATGGCTTTGCCTGCCCCGATTTGACAGCAGCTTTATTTTCGGCGGTCTCCTGGATGGGGAAAAAGGCGGAGAATTTTCCGTCACGCCAAGATCCGAGAACTATTCCACGCGTCAGTATTATTTGCAGAACACGAACATTCTGTGTACGGAATTCATCACCACGGAGGGGAGATTCATGGTCATTGATTTCGCCCCCCGCTTCCCTCAATACAGCCGTTATTTCAAGCCGTTGATGCTGGTCCGGAAAATCGTTATTTTGGAAGGCCGTCCGTTTATCAAGGTGAGATGCCGTCCGGTCGGCGATTATGGGAATATTACCCCGGAAGTTCTCATCGGAAGCAACCATATCCGGTACCTGAATCTTTTAAGCCCGGTGCGTCTGACCACCAATATCCCCTTGAACATCATCCTAAATGATCGGTACTTCGTACTCAGTGAAACGAAACACCTGGTCTTCACCTACGGTGTCCCCCTCGAGGCGCCCCTGGAGGAAACCGTCGATATTTTTCTACAGAAGACAAAGGACTACTGGCTGAACTGGATAAAAAGCACGGCCATCCCCAACATCTATCAGGAAGAAATCATCCGTTCCGCTCTGATCCTGAAGCTTCACCAGTATGAAGACACCGGCGGTGTCATCGCTTCCGGAACAACTAGTCTTCCGGAGTATGATCAGAGCGAAAGGAACTGGGACTATCGTTACTGCTGGATGCGCGACACCTACTACACGCTGAAAGCCTTCAACAGCATCGGCCATTTTGAAGAACTTGAAAAGTATTTCCATTACATAGAAAACATCATTCTCAATGCGAAGACCAGAATACAGCCCTTGTATAGCATCATCGGGGAAGAAAAACTTACCGAACATATTTTGAATTTACAAGGATACCGGGGAAGCCGTCCGGTCAGAATCGGCAATGCGGCGCATACCCATTTCCAGAACGATGTATACGGCGAGGTCCTGGTGAGCCTCTTGCCGATTTACAACGACAAGCGGCTCAATGTGGATGAAAAGCACAAGTCCAGGGAAATTCTGAAATGGCTGCTGGAAAGAATCCGGGAGACCATGAACGAACCGGATGCCGGCATATGGGAGTTTCGCAACCGTTCGCAGTTTCACTGCTATACGTACCTGTTTCACTGGGCCGGGAGTAAGGCCGCGGTCAAAGCCGCCGAATCCGTCAATGATTCGGAGATCAGACAGCTTTCCTTGTCCTTGATGGAGATGGCCGCTGAAAAGATCGAGCAGTGCTACGACGTCGGCCAAAAAGCCTACACCCAGGCCATCGGCATCCATGACCTGGACGCCAGCAGTTTACAGTTGATCAACATGAACTATCTTCCCCCCGATTCCCGTAAAGCCGGGGACCATCTCCGCGCCTTGGAACGACGGCTGAAAACAAACGGGGGGCTATTTTATCGATATAAGCATACGGACGATTTTGGAAAGCCCAAATCGACGTTTCTGGTTTGCGCTTTCTGGTATGTGGAAGCCCTGGCATGTGTAAAAAGAATCGACGATGCAATCCGGGTCCTCGAGCAGATTTTGGGGTATTCGAACCATCTCGGGCTGTTCAGCGAGGATGTCGATGTCCATGGGGGGCAATGGGGCAATTTTCCTCAAACCTACAGCCATGTGGGCCTCATGAACGCCATTTTCCGGATTTCAAAAAAGCTGGATTTGCCGATTTTTTCATAACGATTTATCCTCACCATGAGGTTTAAGGGGAGCGTTTCGCAATGATCGGACAGAACGCCTATTCTTTTAAAAGACTGATCATCGCCGCCTACAGGGTGCCTTTCAGGATCATGAAACGGCACCGCAAACCGAATCTTGTCCAGAATTCTGGCGGCCTTGTATCCGCCATGCTGACCCTGTCCCAACGGATGGACGTCCATTTCAACGCCGATTTCGCCAAAACAATCGTCTGGGTCGGACACTCGGAGCATTCCAGGGAGGATTTCGCACCCTTTACCGGGGAAATGAGCCATATCGATATTTACCCCGTCCAAATCGATCCGGCGATTCATAAAAACTACTACAACGGATTCTGCAACAATACGATCTGGCCCCTATTCCACTATTTTCCATCCCTTTCCGTTTTCGATGAAACCTATTTCAGGGACTATGTCAGGGCCAATCAACGGTTTTTTGAGGTTATTGAGACGATTATCCGGCCGGACGACATGATTTGGGTTCACGATTATCAGCTCTTTTTTCTTCCGGGCATGATCCGCGACCGGTTCCCCGATGCCAATATCGGCTTTTTTCTGCATATTCCGTTTCCGTCCTATGAGATATTCAGGATGATGCAGCCGGAATGGAGGGAGAAAATCCTGTCGGGGATGCTGGGCGCCGACCTTGTCGGATTTCATACCAATGATTACACGCAGCATTTTCTTCAGAATGTACGCAGAATTTTGGGATACCAGACTGCCTTGCGGACCATTTCCATCAGACGCGGCATCGTCAAGACCGATGCATTTCCGCTCGGTATCGACTACGATAAATTCAGCCAGGCGGCTCAATCTCCATCGGTTCAAAAGGAGATCACCGTCATCAAGAACATGGTGGGGGATAAGCAATTCGTATTTTCAGTCGACCGCCTGGACTATACGAAGGGAATCCTCAACCGGCTACTGGGGTTTGAACTTTTCCTTGAAAAGTACCCCCGCTGGCGGAATCGCGTCGTATTCAACATGGTGGTCGTTCCGTCACGGGATGAGATCGTCCATTACCAGGCGATGAAGAAGGAGATAGAAGCAACGGTCGGACGCATCAACGGCAAATACAGCACCATCACCTGGAGGCCCATTATTTATCAATACAAGTCCTTGTCCTTCGATTATCTCGTCGCGTTGTACAATTTCAGCCATGTCGCGCTGATCACCCCCCTCCGGGACGGGATGAATCTCGTGGCTAAGGAATATATCGCCGGAAAGAACGATGCCCCGGGTGTTCTGATTCTGAGTGAAATGGCCGGCGCGGTGGCGGAACTGGGGGAAGCCGTGATCGTCAATCCCAGCGACCGGACAGGGATGGCGGACGCCATCTGCAAGGCGCTTGAAATGGAGGAGAGCGAACAGACGATGCGCATCCGTAAGATGCAGTTGCGCCTTAAAACCTACAATGTATTTGCATGGACCAACGATTTCCTGAATCAACTGGAACTCATCAAGTCGGAACAGAAAAGGATTGAGGTTAGGTATATCAGCGCTGAAATCGAACGCAATATGATCCGGCGATACGGAGAGTCTCATCGCAGGGTCATTATTTTTGATTATGACGGCACGCTGGTCCCCTTCGCGAGGTATCCGGAACAGGCCAAGCCTTCCTCCCGGCTGATCGACCAGTTGCAGCGGCTGTCCGATGATCCAAAAAACACGGTCATCATCTGCAGTGGCCGACAAAAAGAGTTTCTGGAACAATGGTTCGGTCACATGAACCTCTATCTTATCGCCGAGCACGGAGCGATAGTGAAAAAGCCCGGGGAGGAATGGGTGTTTGAAGCAGACATCGATCAGGAATGGAAAAAATCCGTTTATCCGCTGATGCAGCGCTATGAGGAACGATGTCACGGATCTTTCATCGAGGGAAAAATGGCCTCTCTTGCCTGGCATTTCCGAAATACGGACGCCGATTTTGCATTCGTCAGGCTTCAAGAATTGAAAGAGGAACTTCTGGAACTGCTGACGAATCACAAGTTTCATCTTCAGATCGTGGAGGGGCAAAAGGTGCTTGAAGTGAAAAGAAGAGGCTATAACAAGGGCACTGCGGCATCCCATATGATCGATCAAATCCCCTCTCCCGATTTCATCCTCGCCATCGGCGATGATCACACGGATGAGGACCTGTTCAAGGCCCTGCCGCCGGATGCCGTCACCATCAAGGTCGGCGCCTTCACCTCTAATGCAAAATATAACCTGAGAAGACAGAACGATGTTCTGTCGTTCATTGATAAGCTTATCGAATGAATGATCAGACCATCACTTAGAGCAGAAGAAGAGATATATGCGGAAAGGAGGTTGCATGCTGTTTTGGAGAGACACTTTTTTCGGAAACACTCCCGCGGCGTGGTTCCTCGCGGTAGAATGCGGCAAAGGGTGAAACCGACAATGTCATCCCGAACATTATGAAAAGCGAAACCTCGTCCACAATCATGATCCGCCAGTGCGGAACCCCTTCCATATTCCTGATATCCGGCATCTGAAATATCGGTTTTGAACCCTGATGGATGGCATCCTGTTTCCGGCAAGCCATGTCCCAATTATGCCCATACCACATGTTGGGTAATATATTTCTTGACATAGTATCAGGTAGTTGGCATACACTCGGATCCGGAAAATAAAAGTCCTATCTCGCTAGATCTAGTCACCCACCATCACCGGAGGTACAGAATGATTCGATTTCTTATCGTGCTGTCGCTGCTGATTGCGGTCGTTCCGGCGATTGCGCAGGACAGCGAGCGCCGGAGTCTGCTCAACGAGCCGAAGTTTATTGAAAAGGGGGTTAAGCCTTCCTTCCGGATTCTTACCGCTACTAAGGTTCAGGATGCGACCATGGTGGTGTCATCGCGGAGCTTTGCCGCACTCGGCTTCAACACCCCAGAGGTGCAGATCCACCTGCCGGACCTCGATAACAGCGTCT
>PCSF01000160.1:8075-8292 GCA_002771315.1 Desulfobacterales bacterium CG23_combo_of_CG06-09_8_20_14_all_52_9
CCTGGACGGAGGAAGCGGCTACCAGCTCGAGCAGGGTCTTTTCGATGCCAAGACCCGGATCGCCGAGATCCGATTTCTGGCGTCGGATGGAAAGAGCCCGGCCGAGTTCTCCCGGGTCACAGGAAGGATTCATGTCCGTTACCCGCTGGAGGTTCGGACACGAATTATCTCAGCCGGTCAAGCCAATAATTTGATTACCATTGACGGACCCTATGTC
>PCSF01000160.1:8302-11719 GCA_002771315.1 Desulfobacterales bacterium CG23_combo_of_CG06-09_8_20_14_all_52_9
AGCTCAAAAAAGCCCCGATCTATCACTATCGCACTGAAAATGATCTCACCTACAACCGATTCGCCTTCCACGGAAAGGTTAATCGGGTGGAGGTAGACTCGGTCTTGCGGTGGGTCGATCTCGACATCACCTATGACCTCCCTCCTGCGCCAAAGATCCCCGAGGAACGCGCGGGCCTCACGCCGGACAAGGTCCGCCCGGTTCCTGCGACTCCAGGAGGAAAGGTGTTGATAAAGGCCTCCAAGCTGACCCTGGCCCAGCCGGCGGCACGACAGGTCGAAACGACGGCTCCCGCCAAACATTCCCTTGCCCCGGCGGTTTCGCCCCCGCAACTGAAGCCGCAGGGGCTGCTGGTGCCGATCGTGCCTCGCCCCAAGCTGTCGGCAGATGCGCGGGCCGTGGCCGAGGGGCTGGAGGCACTCCGGAAGGTAATACCGCAACCACCGGCGATCGTCGAGATTGTCGCCTTCGACCGGGGTGTGGTGTCTATCTCAGTTGAGAAGCACGGCGGCAAGGTGGTGAGCTACACCTTCAGCCAAGGAAAGGTCACCGGCCCGGAGCCGGTGGACACAAGGTGGATGACCTGCAAGAACGGGCTGCCTCCGGATGCGGTTGACCTCGACCGTCTGCCTTCCCTGTGGGACGACGCGCCCAAACGGGCTGCCGCCCCTGACGCGAAGGTCATGCAGATAGTCATCGCTCAGGATCCGTGCGGGACCGTATTTCTGAATGTGCCGGTCAAGGGTAAGGACGGCGTTCACCGCGTCCGCTACACCGGTGATGGTCGTTTCCTCGCAGTTCAGTGATCAATTAGCAGGTTTGGAAAACCTGGCGAAATACATCATCCATCTTCCTGAATTCACCTGCGATAACGACTACTCACAAACCCCCACCATCGATTACTGGCTTTAGTAGTCGAATAGACTACTGAGGCAAACGGGAACCTCACGCTCAAATCCGGTCGAAAACCTCTATTTTTCAAATATCCGGCATCTGAAATGTCGGTTTTGGACCCTGATAAAACAGCACAAGGATGGATTTGTGGGCAGGAATCGGATTTTCAGGATGGACAACCGGTTTGCGATTGTAATGGCTGCCGGGGACAATTGGTTTAAAGAAGAGGGAGCAGGACCCTAATTCAGGAGTTGCTCGAAAAAATCATTCCCTTTGTCGTCCACAATGATAAAGGCCGGGAAATTTTTTACCGTAATCTCGAAGATGGCTTCCATGCCGAGTTCTTCAAACGCCAAAGTCTTCATCGATATAATGCATTCCTTGCCCAGCCTGGCGGCGGGGCCACCGATGGATCCCAGGTAAAACCCTCCGTATTTTTTACACGATTCGGTGACTGTTTTGGATCGGTTTCCCTTGGCGAGCATGACGAGGGAAGCTCCTTGTTCCTGGAATATGGGAACGTAGGCATCCATTCGACCGGCGGTGGTAGGGCCGAAGGACCCGGAAGGATACCCCTTGGGTGTTTTGGCCGGGCCCGCGTAGTAAATAATGTGATCTCTGAAATATGACGGGAGCCTTTCACCCTTTTCGAGGCTTTCGTTCAGTCGGGCGTGGGCGATGTCTCGGGCAACCACCAGTTTCCCTGACAAACGCAGGCGAGTGGCAACCGGGTACTGAGTCAGGATCGCCCGGATTTCGTCCATGGGGCGGTTCAGATCGATGAAGATCCCTTCATCTTGAACCGAATCGGACGCGGGGAGATATTTGGCCGGGTCGGTTTCCAGTTGTTCTAAAAAAATGCCCTCGGTTGTGATTTTTCCTTTGATATTTCTATCCGCACTGCAGCTTACTCCCATCCCTACCGGACAGGAAGCGCCATGCCGGGGAAGGCGGATGACACGTACGTCGAGACAGAAATGTTTTCCTCCAAACTGAGCCCCTATTCCCAGTTTCCGGGATTTTTCCAGAGCTTGTTTTTCCAGAGTCATGTCTCGGAAAGCCTGACCGTAGGCATTTCCTTGCGTGGGAAGTTTATCCAGGTAACCGGCCGTGGCCAGCTTTACGGTTTTGAGATTCATTTCCGCGGAAAGCCCGCCCACGACAAAAGATAGGTGATAAGGCGGGCAAGCCGCCGTACCCAGGGTTTTCATCTTTTCCGTCATGAAGTTGAGGAGCTTTTCCGGTGTCAGAAGGGCCTTGGTCTCCTGATACAGGTAAGTTTTGTTGGCCGATCCCCCCCCTTTGGCGATGAATAAAAAATCGTAGGCATTCCCTTCAACGGCGTACAATTCAATCTGGGCCGGAAGGTTGCAGCCGGTGTTTTTTTCCTCGAACATCGTCAAAGGCGCATTCTGGGAATAGCGCAGGTTGTTTCGGGTATAGGCGTTAAAAACGCCTCTGGAGATCGCTTCCTCGTCGGGACATCCGGTCCAGACCCTTTGCCCTTTTTTCCCGATCACGATGGCAGTGCCGGTATCCTGGCACATGGGAAACTCTCCCTGGGCCGATATGACGGCATTCTTCAACATCTCCAGGGCCACATATCGGTCGTTCCCGGAGCTTTCGGGATCTTTCAGGATCGAGGAGAGCTGGTTCAAGTGAGAAGGTCGCAGCAGATGAGAAACGTCCCTGAAGGCCTGTTGGGTTAATAAGGTGAGTCCTTCGGGCGCCGCTTTCAACACAGGAGAACCCTCGAAAGACCCCTCACTGACATGATCGCGCGTTAAAAGACGATAGGGTGATACGTCTTCCAGATGCCCGATTGTGGGCTGAAAGTGAAACTCGACCATTGGCATAATCCTTTTTCCTAATGGATCCGACCCCTGCAAAGGGATGAAGGGGCATTTTTAAAAGGATGTCCGTTTGTTGTCAAGGAAAAGCAGGCAAGTTGGGATGCCCCCTTCTTTTTCGAGCCGCCGGTCCGGATAAAAGAGGTGGCCTCCGCATATCGTGGAGAGGGTTACCGGAGGCTCGAGTCGAAGACCTTCCTGTCCCTGAATTCCTCTTGCTTGGCGTCGTTCCACTGGGCCACCGGCCGAAGATATCCCACCACCCGGCTATAGACTTCGCAGGGTTGATAGTTTTTCAAGGAAGGGTCCTTATGGAAACAGGCGTCGCATTTCAGGTAAAAGCGGTCAGGCTCCGGTTCATAAACCCCTCCGCCCTCGATATGGACGCCGTCTGTTTGGGGGATTGCCCGGATGGTTACCGGGGTTCGGCAATCATGGCAGTGCCCCACCCATTCCAGAACATCTTTGTCCGCATGGGCATCAAAGATCTCGAAGAGGCGTTCGCAGGTCATCATTCCCATGGCCATCTCCTTCAAGTGAAATTTTGATGGCTTCGAAAAAGTCCATCTGTCCCGCCAAGGCGGGATTGCACTGCATCCCCTGCCCGGTTGAATGCCGCTTTGCGGCCCTGCTTCGCAGGATTCAACCGGGTAAATCATTGCGGCGTACCCAT
>PCSF01000291.1 GCA_002771315.1 Desulfobacterales bacterium CG23_combo_of_CG06-09_8_20_14_all_52_9
AGGTTTTACGCTTATCATGTTACCGAAGTCTTTGTGCAGATCGATTTCTTTCTTGCAGGTTGACCTCCGAATTGGGTATGAAAATACTTTATAGTTTTAGCTGAAACCCAATGAAGCATCCGAAAGATGGCCAACACTCAAAAAGAATCTGATCACGGATCGCGTCCTACAAAAACTATGGATGACGCAGACGACTTTTACCGAAATCCTGAAGACTCGAGAACCTATCAAGATCGATACCGCGTATTTATCGAAGATGTGGCGGATGCCTTTTATGAAACCGACCTAAAGGGCAACTTCACGTTTTTCAATAATGCGCTATGCCGTATTTTTGGATATAAAAAAGCGGAGATAAAGGGCCAAAATTTCCGCCGGTTCATGAACGCAGAAAACGCTCAAAGAGCTTTTGAAAGTACCCACCGTGTATTCCGCACCGGCAAAGGGATTACCAACATCATCTGGGAGATCATCCGCAAAGACGGTCGAACATGCATTCTTGAAATCTCTGCCAAGCTCATTCTCGACGATAAAGGGAAAAAAGTGGGTTTTCGCGGAATCGCCCGGGACATCACCGCGGAAAAACGGGCCGCCCAAACCAGCCAAGCCCTTTTTCACATGGCTACGGCCCTGGTCCAATTTCGATCTCTCGATGAAAGACTTGCTGTGGTGGTTCAGGAGGTCCGCAAACTCATCGGCGTCGACGGCGCATCAGTCATTTTGATCGACAAGGCGAAAAATGAGTTTTTTTTCCGGGTGGCCGATTATGAGAGTATAGAAACCATCCGACGGATTCAGGAAATCCGGTTTCCCCTGAATAAAGGGGTAGCCGGTCTTGTGTATCGAACAGGAGAGCCCGTTATTGCTCCCAACCCTTACACCATCCCCGACTTTTACAGTGTTGTAGACAAACTCTCCGGCTACAAAACCCGGAACATGCTGGATGTACCCATCTGGATCCAGGACCGGATGATCGGTGTACTGTGCGCCGTAAATAAAAGGGATGGGATATTCGCACAGGACGATGTGGCCCTTCTTTCCACCATCGCCGGGACCGTGGCCTTTCCCATCGAAAATGCAAGGATCAACGAGGAGCTATCACGCTCCTATGAAGAGGTCAAAAGCCTCAACAGCGCCAAGGATAACATCATCCATCACCTTTCTCATGAACTCAAGACACCGGTATCGATCTTAAGCGCCTCTTTGGGTCTTTTGGAAAAAAAGCTTGAAGCCGCTGCCGTGGATATGCGCTGGAGGCAAATCCTGGATCGTGCCCAGAGAAATTTAAACCGTCTTCTCGAGATGCAATATGAACTGGACGATATCATTGAAGAAAAGGGATACACGGCTCATTTGATGCTGGTAACCCTTTTAGACGCTTGTGCAGATGAGTTGGAGGTTCTTGTGGAAACCGAAGCACAAGAGATGCATCCCGCTTCTGCAGATCCGGATAGAGGCGATGGTGTGGATGCGCTCGTCGGGCGATTGAGAAAACGGATCGATACGCTGTTCGGGCCTAAAGAGGCAAGGGCCGAAAGAATCCGACTCGATACGTTTGTAAAAGCGCGCCTCAAGGCGACGCGTCCTCTCTTTACCCATCGAAAGTGCCGTATCGTCGAACAATACGAAAAAACGCCTCCCGTCTGGATCCCGCCGGAAGTCCTGCAAAAAACCGTCGACGGTATCATCCGTAACGCAGTGCAAAACACGCCGGACGGGAGCCGAATAGAAATCCGCGTAGTTGATCGAAAGGAAGGACCGATATTTGTGGTTGCGGATTGCGGAATCGGCATGACCGTGGAAAAACAGCGTATGGTGTTTCAGAACCATTTCGTCACCTATGACACCGCCAGTTATGCAACGAAAAAGCCTTATGACTTCAATGCGGGAGGAAAAGGATTCGATCTTCTGCGCATCAAAATTTTCTCGGAGCGCTACCAATTTGCTATTGGCGTCGAATCCCATCGCTGCCGATTTATCCCCTTGGACTCCGATGTCTGCCCGGGCGATATCGCCGACTGCCGGCACTGCAAAAGTGAGCGCGACTGCATCGAGTCCGGCGGGACGACCATTACCATCCAATTCGCGCCGGCCCCGGCAAGGAAACCGAAGTCCAAAACAGCGTTGAAATAAAAAGGAAATATCGAAATGCAGACAAATCCAACGGAGATTGATAACCCGAAGAGCTTTTTTCGGGAGATCGAGATCCAGTTTCTCATCCACGAGATGAAGGACCCCATTGCTATCGTTGAAACCGGCGTGCGCACCCTCCTGGACAAACAGGACAAATTCGGACCTCTTTCAGCGCAGCAGGAAAAGACGCTTAAGCGCACATTAAGAAACGTCGTTAAGGCGCGTGAAATGCTCAACGGTCTCTTGGAAGTCGGCCGGTCGGAAGCCGGGGTCTGTTGTTGCGTTCAATTCGACCCGGCGCATGTGATCCTCCAGGTTATCCTCGATGCCCTTGAAACCCGCCTGGCGCCCGATGTCGACCCATCGACCCGGATCAACAACCCCATCGAATTACAGCACACCCTGGAACAAGACGGCATTTATTTAGACTTATCCCCCCACATCGGTCGGATCCATATGTGCCAGGACGAAACCCGGTTCCGCCAGATCCTGGGAAACCTGCTAAAAAATGCTCTTTATCATCGCAAAAACCGGATCGATATCCATGTGGAGGAGACCGACGATTGTCTCATGATTGAAGTTACCGACGATGGCCCGGGCATCGATCCGAAACACCACAAACTGGTCTTCAGACAGTATGTCCAGGTCACCGATGCGTCGATGAAGCTCTCCAGGAAAGGGCATGGGCTGGGGCTTGCCGGGGCCCTTATCATGGCCCGATCCCTTGACGGAGACATCCGACTGAAAAGCGATAAAGGACAAGGCGCCACATTTTCCCTGCGTCTCCCTATAACCTTCAACCCCAAGAGAATAGATACCGGCCGGTGAAGCTTCCGTGCCAAGGAATCCTTTTTTTAAAGAGATTTCCTTCCTCAAGCCTGTTTCAACGGATATAGGCATCTATGCCCCATAACCAAAAAATTCTTTACAAAATGAGTGCATTTTGATAGGTGGTTTTGCTTAAGTCAGAGGTTCCATTTCTCAACATCCAATAAATAAAGGGGTTTGTTATGGGTAAAAACAGCCTGGTCAAATCCACCGGCAAGAAAAAAAGTACCGGCATGAAAAAAATCGAGACTCCAAAACCCAAAGGCGCGCCTGAAATCGCCTCCACTTTGAAAGCGCCGCCCGTTAAAGAGGCCGCAAAACCCAAAGTGGCATCCGACAAAGAAAAAAAAGAAACGGCGCCTTCTCGGGAATCATTGATCTTTAAAAAATTCGACTCATGGCAACCCGATCAATTATATGTCCCGCGGTCTGAAAAAAAAGCCGCGGATTTTTCCGCCCCGCCTTTTTTTACCGGAAAAACCGAGGCGGAAACCGAAGAGCTGAGAGCGTTGCTGTTTAAAAAATTCGACCTCAAAGAATTGCCTTCACAGCCTCCCCCGGAAAAGCCGGCTCAAAAACCATCTCCCGAAAAGACTGAATCAGCGATTCCTGCCCCTGTATCCGAAAAACCATCCCCACCTGTAAAGAAGGTCGAACCCAAACCAGACACCATGCCCGCTGAAGAGAAAGGCAAAAAGAAAACCATGAAAACTGAAAAGACCCAGGCGCTGCCTGCCGCGGATGAGCCGAAGAAAATGCCTGAAGAGGAGGTTATCCATTATCAACCTCCGACACCCTTTAAAGGAGCGGATCCCGTCGATCGAACAATGAAATTCGTCATTGCCGGATTTGGGCTCTTGATACTGGTCCTCATCGCCGTCAGCGCTTCCAATTCCAAAAGTTATGCCATAAAGCCCGCGAACGGCGGAATTGAAATATGGAAAGGGAGTTTCGCCCCCATCGGTGAGAAGCGCTTCATGGTCCTTTCCGGCATGCAGGCTCCGGAGCCTCTGAAAAGCCGCTATTCCCAAGAGGAAGCCTTCTCCCTGACTTTCGATTATTATCTCAATAAGGCGGATGCCCTTTTGGACGTCAGCGGTATTCCGGATTTGGAAGGAATCCGGCAATATCTGAAAACCGCATCTTCCTATGCGACCAACAAGGCCCAACAGGTATCGGTAAACAAGCGCCTGAATAATATCGATTACATGCTGCTGATTTACCGGGCAGACGTGGCCCTTGGGAAGGGGACTCTTGATGGAGCGGAAAATGCGATAGCCTACCTTGAGCAGGCCGGCTCAATGGAACCGGATAAGAACCAGATCGAGATCGTCAAAGGAAGGATGGACGCCGCCCGAAAAATCGTCGCGGACTTGAAAGCGAAAGCACAGACGAAATCGGAGGCGCAATCACCATCGCCCGTTGAAAAAAAATAATGGTGGCGTTGCCGGTCCTTAACAAAGATGGCACCAAACCCGGCGCTTTCCTGAAACGGTTTCCCGGGGAACTTCTTTCCGGCAGACGGGCATGCTTTTCGGGCACCTGGGGTGAAAGACGCACCCAGGAGGGGGTGCGACAGGCGATGGCGTTTCTCCTGAGAGAATAATCCTCTTTTTTCGATAAACTCCCGGAGCCGTTGCCGCCGAGAGAAGGGCCTGGGAATAGGGATGCAGGGGATCTTCAACCACGTCCCCGGCGGGTCCCACCTCCACCATACGACCCAGGTACATCACGGCGATCCGGTCCGCAATATACCCCACCACGCTCAAATCGTGCGAAATGAAGAGATAGGAAAGATCGTAGCGCTCCCGAAGATCCAAAAGAAGATTGATGATCTGAGCCTGAACGGAGACATCCAGGGCGCTGACCGGTTCATCGCAAACGATGAAATCCGGCCTTAAGGAAATCGCCCGGGCGATACTGATTCTTTGGCGCTGGCCTCCTGAAAATTCGTGGGGATAACGGTAGATCACATCCCCATCCAATCCCACTTCCGCCAAGAGTTTTCTCGCATGGGTCTCCCGGTCCCCTTCCACCATGCCGTACTGTAAAAGCCCCTCGGTCAGGATATCCAGGATATTCATTCGTGGATTCAGGGAAGCTGTCGGGTCCTGGAAAATGATCTGCAGCCGCTTTCGAAGCCCTGCAAGCTCCCGTCGGCGCAATTTAAAAAGATCCTTTCCGTCAAACAGAACTTGCCCGGATACCGGCTTTTCCAGCATCAGTATCGTTCGGGCCAGAGTCGTCTTGCTGCACCCGGATTCGCCCACAAGGCCCAGGATCTCCTTTTTGTCCATGGAAAAAGTGACCCCGTCAACTGCGTAAACATATCCCACGGTCCGGGACATCACGCCGCGCCTGACCGGGAAATACATTTTAAGATCCCGAACCGCCAATATAGAAGAGTAAAGATTGGACATCGGTTATCCTCTCGAAAGCAGGAAACAGGCGGCCCGGTGCCCATCTCCCAAGTCCACCCATTCCGGGATTTCCCTTTCACAACGTCCATGGGCGTGGGCACATCGGTCCCGAAAACGACAACCGGGAAGGTAATGTATCGGTGAAGGCACCTGCCCGGGGATAGCCTTAAGCCGGGTTTTGTTACGCACCGGTTTCGGGCTGGATGCCAAGAGGCCCTGGGTGTAAGGATGGGCCGGACTTTGAAAAAGGGTGTCTCTGCGAGCTTCTTCCACAACCCGTGCAGCGTACATGACGATGACCCGATCGCACATTTCCCAGATGACCCCCATGTCATGGGTAATGAGGAACACGGCGGTATGTTCCTTCCGCATTTTCTGCAAAAGCTCGAATATCTGTGCCTGAACCGTAACGTCCAGCGCCGTAGTGGGTTCGTCGGCAATGACAAGATCCGGCTCCAGAAGCAGGGCCATGGCGATCATCACCCGTTGCTGCATCCCTCCGGAAAGCTGGTAGGGATAGGCAAACATTTTCTGACCGGCATCCGGGAGGCTCACTTTTTTCAAGTAGCTTTCGGCCAGATTCCAGGCCTCTTTTTTCGAAAGCGCCCGGTGCAGCGAAATCGCCTCGACCAGCTGGTTTCCGATTCGATGCAACGGAGAAAGGGCCGACATGGGCTCCTGGAAAATCATGCTGATTTCTTTTCCCCTTAAATTTTGCATCCGGGAAACGTCAACCTTGAGGAGGTCTTCTCCCTTAAACAGGATCTGTCCGGATTCGATTTTTCCCGGAGGAGACGGAATGAGCCTGAGAACGCTTAGCGCCGTCACCGATTTGCCGCACCCGGACTCCCCCACCAGGCCCACGATCTCACCGACCGAAACCTGAAAAGAAACATCGTCTACTGCTCTAAAGGCAGCCTCATCGGTGGTGAACGATACGGAGAGCCCTTTGACCTGCAGCAGAGGTTCCATAATTACTCCATCCGGGCATACCGCTTCGGGTCATAGGCGTTTCGGACCCCTTCCCCGATGAATACGCCCAGCAGCATCACGATAAACAAGGCCCCGGAGGGATACAGGATCAGCCACCACGCCCATCGATATTGCTGGGCCTGAAACAGAAGTTCCCCCCAACTCGGCGTGGGGGGGGGAAGTCCGAAACCGAGATAATCCAGGGCAGCGAGGGAGCCGATGGCTCCCACTAATGAAAAGGGGAAAAAGGTGATGACAGGAACTAAAGCATTGGGAAGGATATGGCGAAAGAGAATTTTAGGCGTGGATATCCCCATACACCGTGCCGCTTCCACGAATGACTGTCGCCTGAGCCTTAAAAACTCCGCCCGGGCGTAATAGGAAATCCCGATCCAGTTGAACAGTCCGTAACAAAAAAGCAGCAAGGAAAAACTCCTGCCGTACACAGACCCCATGAGGATCATGATATATAAAAACGGCAGGGCGCTCCATATTTCGACAAACCTCTGAGCGGTGATGTCGAGCAAGCCCCCGTAATACCCTTGGATCGCACCAGCGAAAATTCCCAAGGCCATGGATCCGGCCACCAGCAACAGGCCGAACGTCATGGAAGTCCTTAATCCATAAAGGATCCTTGCCAGGACATCCCTGCCGGCGGCATCGATTCCCATCCGATGTCCCTTAATCGGCGGATAGGGAAAGCGTACCTCTTCTTTTGATAAGTCCACCTGGAAACGGCGATTTTGATGGGTCAAAAAGAACGGCTCCACCGGACCCCGGAACCGGTTTTCAATTTGCTCTAAAATCATGCGGCGGTCTTCGGGCGAAAAGGATTGTATCACCGGAAACCGCTTTTCATCGGCCTTTATCACCTTGTCCTGACGGCTGAAAACAATGGGTATCTGCTTCATTGCGCCTGGGGTGTTGACTTCTCTGAAGGTCAGCCGGACGCTTTCCGGAGGAACATCCCGGGGGGTGAAGGTGGAAAGATACACTCGCACCTTCGGGTCATTTTTGCCTTCGACTTCCTCAGTAAAGGCGGGGGCGGACATATTCGTGAAACGTGCCTTTATCGCTGCGACGATGTCAGGGGAAAGATGAAAGATCCGCCTTAAATCTTTTCCTACAAGGCGGCCTTCACCTTCTCCTGAAAAAGGGGCAAACCACAGGGAACTGATGATGGAAAAGGCTTTATCAATATTGACCGATCCAACGGCCGGAATGGGGGTCAGCAGGACAACGACATCTTCGGATACCGGTATCGATGCCGGATCAATGCTTTCAAAGGGTCCGAAGGGAATTGGAGAAAAGATCATCCTGTTGGCAGGATCTTTCATGAACATCGCCATGGCGTTGATGGCTTTATAGTCCGGACGGGTTTTTCTTCCCCCTTTAATGAAAATCTCTTCCGAATAAAAGAAAAATGCCGGAAAATAGGAATGTCCTTTGAAGCGAACATACAGGGGATTGCCGTTGGAGATCAGCTCCGCGCAAAGGCTGATCAGGTAAAGCCCCAATAGGATCCATATGGAGGCCCAGGCATGTCTGACCTCTTTGAAGCGGGCTAGCCTTTTCCGGGTAATGGGGTTCTTGAGAAGGATGGACATAATTCGAACTCAGAGCAAACCGGTCCGGTCTTGGGCATAATAAACCCTGCAGTTGCATAAAAAACATGACAAGGTATAGAAAAAAGAATGATAACATGGCATTTGAATACGTTTAGGCATAGTTTGCGAATATACTTTTAGTGACTTCTAAAACAAAGAAAAATTTTGTCATATTTTTTACCCGAATGGAAAGCTGAGGATGCCCCATCTCCTTCGTTGCCAAGGGCTCGCAGTAAAATACTACGGCTTCGCCCTTGGACGCCTTGGATCTGGGACATCCTCAGCTTTTGCAAC
>PCSF01000175.1 GCA_002771315.1 Desulfobacterales bacterium CG23_combo_of_CG06-09_8_20_14_all_52_9
ATGCCGGACTTGATCCGGCATCCAGAAGCCTCAATAGTTCTATTTCCTGGATTCCGGCTCGTTGGCCGGAATGACAAGTCGCTCCGCGACAATTAAAAACTTGCTTCGCCTAAAGGCGATGGGTTTCAACCATCCCCTAAAGGGACACTAAACAGAATTCACCTAAAGGCGAAAGCTTTCTCCCGGCTCCGGATTTGGAGCTTCAATCAAACAGGTTGCAGCCCAACCATTTGCTCGATGTGCCGGGTCACCTCAGGAGTAAGTCCTAGGCCGGAAGCCAGTTTCGTCAAATACGCCTTCTCGGCCAAGGTGTCCACTTCGATGGCCATGAGAGAGGCGCCTTAAATTTGCGATGCCAGTTCCGGCAGGCCTTCGGCTGCGGATATCAGATTCTCGGTTTCTAGTGGCTTTTGCATCTGCGTCATGATATAGTGCTGGCCCTCAGTGTCCGCCCCGACTTCCTGCAGTTTGCCGACGATCCGCCGTATCTCTTCTTCGTCTATCCGGCCGTCCGCCTTAGCGGCATTGATCATGGCTTTCAGCACGAGTTCGCTGTGTTGCTCCAATTCTATTTCGTCCGCCTCAGTCTGAGGTTTTCAGAGCCCCAGGGGGACCCGCTCCACATTTTGACCGCTCCCTTTGAGCGCTTTAAAAGCCATCGCTCCCAACAGCGCCATCACCCCTCCCCCGATGTTCATTTTGCATTCGTCCTGTAATGATTATTTGAAATTCCCGCTTCCTCCACAAGGTTTATTTTGGCACCACTTCCGGATCCTTATCGAGCCTGATCCAATTTATCCGACGCCCAAACAGTTTTTTAAGATAGATGATAATTGATTGTTTGTCTACAGGGACCCGGGCTTGCTCTTGACTCTGATTTGAACAGGATGCATCCGATGATTTATTTCCCTAATAACCCGGCTTTCAGACCGGCATCCGCGGGTTTCTCTCCGAGCCAGATTGCATAAAGTGCTTTCTTGAAATCGAGCCCGGGAACCGTACCCACGCGCTTTTGGTTGATGAAAAGGGTAACCCCCTCTTCAGTCAGGTAAATCAGATCGTACCGATCGCCTTTTTGGGCTTTTTCCGTGAAAAAGCCGTTGAAGGTATTGAGTCTGTCCCGGATGGAGGCCCCCTTATCTGCGGTAGACGCGGCAAAACCCTCATTCCAGGTATCGACAAGCTGCTTGGGAGTCACCCCATCGTATATGAAATGCATCCGGATGGCCATGGGCCGGTCCGCCTGGATGATGGCCGTCGGATCGCTCTGCTTTTCCTCAAGGTAAAGGCCTTCTGCATACACCTTCACGAAAAGTTTCTTTCGCAACCCGGCACCGTTTAAAATCAATTTCGTGTTTCCGGCCGAGAGCGTATCCGGCAGGTCGGCTCCCCCCACTTCAATACCTTCCGCAACACCTGCAGCCAGGAAAAAAACAATCATAACAAGTTTGATAAGGGTTCTCATGTTGCCTCCTTTGTGATCGAAAATAAGGAACAGGCCTCAAACCTGAAACGACCCGATGATCTCCGAAATCCGTTGAATCCCCTTTTTGACCATGAATGCCTCGATCCCCTCCAGGATGTCGAGGGTGGCCCGGGGATTCACGAAGTTGGCTGTGCCGACCTGAACCGCACTGGCGCCGACCACCAGAAACTCCAGAGCATCCTGAGCCGTCATGATGCCGCCGATACCGACTACCGGAATCGCGACACTTTTAACTGTCTGCCAGACCATACGCAAGGCGATCGGCTTGATGGCCGGCCCGGAAAGCCCGCCGGTGGCATTAGCCAGCTTCGGTCTTCGAGATTCGATATCCACAGCCATTCCGGTGATGGTATTGATGAGCGACACCGCATCAGCTCCAGCCGCTTCAGCGCTTTTGGCGATTTCTGTAATGTCGGTAACGTTGGGGGATAACTTGGCAATGATCGGTTTTTTCGTCGCCTTTCGAACCGCCGCGATGACGCCGTGAGCGCTTTTAGGGTTTACGCCGAACGCCACTCCCCCTTCCTTGATATTGGGGCAGGAAATATTGACTTCAATGCCGGTGATTCCGGGTTCGCCATCCACCACCGCAGCCACTTCAACGTATTCCTCAACGATGTGCCCGTAAATATTGACGATGACAGGAATATTCAGATTCATCAGATACGGCAGCTTCTCATTTACGAAGGCCTGAATGCCGACATTTTCCAAGCCGATGGCATTGAGCATGCCACAGGGCGTTTCTACAATACGGGGGGGTGGATTTCCTTTGGCAGGATTCAAATGCAGCCCCTTCACAACAATGGCTCCCAGCCGGCTCAGGTCCACCATATCCGCATATTCCCGACCGTAACCAAAGGTTCCGGAAGCCGTCATCACGGGGTTTTTCATGCGGATTCCGGCGACCGTCACCTGCAAATCAGGGTCTTTCTCCATGAGGTCCTTTCTAACTAAAAACCCCTCCCAAGATCAAGGGGATTTGCTAAAAGCATCCTTTTCTTTGAGCTTTTCTTTGAGCTTGACTCCCCCGATGTTGTGATTCAGGATCAATCTCCTATAACGACACCCATAGGAAAGGAAATTCGCCTTATATGAAAACCATCCTCGGCATCATCGGTTCACCCAGAAAACTCGGCAATTGCGAAATCGCCGTAAAGGCCGTCAGCCGCTACATCCGTCAGCCCCATGAACTCAAGATCCTGCGCATTTCCGATTTTGACATCCGGCCCTGCAGGGGATGCTATACTTGTCTTTTTAAGGAGGGCCGATGTGTCATTCAGGACGACCTGCCCGACATCTGGGAGGCCCTGTTCGAAGCCGACGCCCTGATCGTAGCCGCCCCTACCTATTTTCTGGGACCCAACGCCACCTTGAAGCACCTTTTGGACCGGGGGCTTTCCTTGCTTCCCCATATCGAAACATTGTGGGGAAAACCCGCGGTGGGCATCGGGATTGCCGGCATCCCGGGAAAGGAAGGATACACCCTTTTGGGGATCCAGAATTTCTTAAGATTCCTTCTTACCCATATCAAAGGGTGCGAAATTCTTTACGGAGCCTTACCCGGAGAAATTTTCTTCAATAAGGACAATGAAACCGTGTTGTCAAACCTGGCGTCATCCCTTTTTGGCTCCGCTCTTGCCTCAAAAAGCCCGACCTGCCCGGTCTGCGGCGGAGATACCTTCCGGTTTATGGGGGATGGCCGCATCCGATGCATGCTCTGCAGCAACCCCGGGACATTCCGAAAAGAAGGTCCGGTATTCTTTGATATATGCCCTGGCAGCCACGAAATGTTCCTTTCAAAGGAATCGGCGGTTAAGCATAGTGAGTGGCTCAAGGGGATGAAAGCGCGTTTCCTGGAGCAAAAAAATCAACTCAAAAAAATCACCATAGACTACCTGAAAGACGGTACATGGATCAAACCGTCCACACGCGAGGATACAGGCAACGCGGAAAAACCATGAGCGATTCCGTTGAAGATTTGAGGAAAAGACTAAACGAAATCGAAAAAAAGATCCGGGAAGTGGAAGCCCGTATGCCGGCCCATTCCGTCAAGCCTCCCATCATGCACGAGCTTTTTGAACTGGAAGACGAGCGGGACAGCATCCTTGCAGAACTTAAAAAGCTTAAAAGCGCCGAATAAAAATGGGGCTTCGCGCACCGAAATCGCTGAATCGGCGACTCGTATTCAGCAATAACTTTCATTGACTTTGTAGTGAACATGCCTTAACCATTTAATATGCTTATTCTGCTCTCTTGATCGGGGGTGGAATCCTTTTGAAAACACTATTATTATCAGGTCCGAAATCTGGGTTAAAGCGCCGACAAAGGAGGCGTGCATGGAAAGCACCCGCGTGTTAAAGGGCAAGCGGATCCTTGTGGTGGATGATGAACCGGATATCCTGGATACCATCACCGACCTTTTGGACATGTGCCTCGTGGAAACCGCCAAGGACTTTAAGACCGGAGAGAAAAGCCTTCGCCGGGGAGTTTACGATGCCGTTATCCTGGATATCATGGGTGTCGACGGGTACCGACTCCTCAAGGTTGCCAACGAAATGAGCGTCCCTGCCATCATGCTCACCGCTCACGCATTGACCCCCGACAATCTGGTCAAATCCATCAAGGAGGGCGCCTACGCCTACCTGCCTAAGGATAAAATGGTCGATATCGCCGAGTACCTGGCCGATCTTTTCATTTCCCACCAAAAAGGGAAAAAGACCGGAGAATGGTTTGCCCGGCTAACGCCCCTGTTCGACGAGAAGTTCGGACCTAATTGGAGGGAAAAGGACAAGGCTTTTTGGAGGGCTTTCGATCGAAAAATGATTCCCAGAAAAGAAGAGCTGCGTCGGATACTCTAAACCGCCACATAGCTTCCGGCAGCTTTCAGATCTCAATTGCACTTCCCACGTGATTCAGGCGAAACCTTTCATTAAAGGCAGCCCAAAGTGCCAGGATGGCGGGATATCCTATGCCCAGTATGATCATAATGCCCATGACTGAGCACGACGACGTCAACGACCGAAAGGTCGATTCCCAGCACCTCGGCGTTTTTCACCAGGGCAAACCCCTGCCCCGTGTCGAATAAGATTTTTCGATCCCCAGCCTCGATAAAAAAAGAAAGCCCGTGTTCACCGATAAGACCCTTGCCCTTGGGCACGGTGTTTTCCACGAGGGTGATGATTCTAAATTCCTTGGACATACCTCAGACCATAGCGGCCATTTTGTCTGCTATGGCTGCAAAAGCTTTGAATACCTCGGAATCGTCATGATGCTCCTGGTAACAGGTGCCGGAATCTCCACAGGTGACCATGCCGGGATCAAACGGGATTTTGCCTAAAAAGGTCAATCCCATATCACAGGCGACTTTCTCACCGCCGCCGGATCCGAAAAGGGAAATCGGTTTGCCGCAATGGGGGCATTTGAAAGAGCTCATGTTTTCCACGATCCCGAAGATCTCCATCTTCACTGTTCTGCAGAAGTTGATGGATTTTCGGACATCTGCCAGGGCAATCTCCTGAGGGGTGGTCACGATGATGGCCTTCGCACCCGGAACAATTTGGGCCACGGTGAGAGGTTCGTCCCCTGTGCCGGGAGGGGAGTCGATGATGAGAAAGTCTAAGTGCCCCCAATCCACTTCGCTGATAAACTGCTGGATGGCCTGATGCTTCAAAGGCCCTCTCCAGATGATGGCATTGTCCCTGTTTTGGATAAAGGACTCCACGGATATCGTCCTAAGATGCTTATTGTAGCTCATGGGGATGAGTTTTTGATTGGAGCCGACCCCCAACAATCCTCGAAGTCCGAGCATCCGCAATACATCGGGACCATGTAAATCCACGTCGATGAGGCCGACTTCAAAGTTTTTTTTGGACAACGCCACGGCCAAGTTGACCGATACAGAGGTTTTTCCGACTCCGCCTTTCCCGCTCATGACGATAAACTTATTTTTAATACTGGTCAAGGCGGCTTTAAGATTGGTTTCCTGCTGCTGCTGTTGTTGTCTGCGCTTGTCCTCTTCGGGGACTTGCTCCATGATTGTCGCCATCTTCTTATCACTCCATAATTTAGTTTAAAAATCCCCACTGCCTATGATATGCATAACCTTTAAAAATAGGCACTGGATGCCTTGATTGTCAAGGCTTAGACACAAATCATTTCATCTAAGGAATTCAAGATGAATTTAAACTCGAAGCTCCCGGATGTGGGCGTAACGATTTTTACGGTCATGACGCACTTGGCCAACGAAAACGGTGCCATCAATTTGTCGCAGGGGTTTCCGGATTTTGACGTACCGCCCGACCTTGTGAATCGGGTTTTTCATCACATGCGCAGCGGCAGCAATCAGTATGCTCCCATGCAAGGGGTGCTTGGGTTGAGGGAGCGGATTTCGGAAAAGGTGGATGCCCTCTATGGCAAACAATATGACCCGATCTCGGAAATCACCATCACTGCAGGAGCCACGGAAGCCGTTTTTGCGGCTATCACCGCTGTTGCGGGCCCCGGCGATGAAGTCATCCTCTTTGAACCCGCTTATGACGCGTATGTTCCGGCAATTCGACTCAACGGCGGAATCCCGGTGCCTCTCAACCTTCGGGTTCCCGCTTACCGAATCGACTGGAACGAGGTCAGGGAAAAGGTCTCCTCCAATACCCGTGCGATCATTCTTAATTCCCCCCACAATCCCACAGGCTCGATCCTGGATGAAACGGACACAGCCGCCCTGATCGAAATCGTTCAAAGTACCGAAAAGGAGGCAGGAGAACGACTATGCCGGATTTGACGATTGCCCTGATCCAGGCCAATCTTTTTTGGGAGGATATCGATGCGAATCTGGCCCTGTTCGAAGAAACCGTTACGCAATTATCCGAACCGACAGACTTAATCCTGCTCCCTGAGATGTTCACTACCGGCTTTACAATGAACGCCGAAAGGCTTGCCCAGAGTATGGACGGTTCCGCGGTGCGATGGATCCGAGAAAAGGCTTCCCAGAAAAAGGCGGACGTGGCAGGAAGCATCATCTTTCGGGAAAAGGGGCGTTATTTTAATCGACTCGTGTGGGCCAAACCCGATGGCAATCTCTTCACTTACGACAAGAGACACCTCTTCCGAATGGCCGGAGAGGACAGGGTCTATTCCGCCGGAGAAAAACGGCTCACGATCCCGTTGAATGGGTGGAAAATCCGGCCTTTCATCTGTTACGATTTACGCTTTCCGGTCTGGTGCAGGAATCGGCGGAACACCTATGATATGTCTGTTTTCGTTGCCAGTTGGCCCCATGCCCGATCCGAACACTGGAAGACCCTCCTGGCTGCCAGGGCCGTGGAAAACCAATGCTATGTCGTGGGGGTCAATCGCGTGGGAAAAGATGGAAACGGCCTCTTGTTTTCCGGAAATTCCACCATTATCGATCCGAAAGGAAACGTTCTTTTCGAAAAAGCCGATGAACCCGTTATAGTCACACAAACCCTTTCCTGGAAAGCGCTGACGACTTATCGAAACGAATTCCCTGCCTGGATGGATGCCGATCATGATTCGATCTGAAGTCCATTTCATGATGATCGGCCTGGCGCAACCTTGATGAAATCGTAAAAACTCAAAATTAGGATGGCAAGGAAAAAACTTAAGATGCAAGGCGCGCAAATCCTGAGGAATGAGGCGTACATATGGGTACGCCGCAATGATTTATCCGGTTGAATCCTGCAAAGCAGAGCCGCAAAGCGGCATTCAACCGGGCAGGGATGCAGTGCAACGCAGCAGATGGACTTTTTACGAAGCCATCAACCTTGATGGTCACGTAAAAAGTCGAAAATGATCTCTTTCCGTCATTCCGGCGAAAGCCGGAATCCAGTGTTTTCAAACACTTATAAAACCACTGGGCCCCGTTTTTCAACAGGGTGACGACTTTTTACGAAGCCATCAACCTTCACTGCAGGGTAAATGCGTCGATCACGATGACAGCCACTCCAAGATTTATCAGGGGGTGTTCTCCGGCATTTATTTGGATATCTTTCCCAGCGTTGCCTTGCAAAGCCTGATCAGGTCCTTGGGGCCAAGCTCCACCTGAAATCCCCGCTTCCCTGCACTGACATAAAGGGTTTTATGATCCAAAGCGGCTTCTTCTACAACAACCGGCATGGGTTTTCGGTGACCCAGAGGGCTGATGCCTCCGATCACGTAACCTGCGGCTCTTTGGGCGACTTCAGGAGAAGCCATGGTCGCGCTCTTTGCGCCCATTGTCTCTGCGACGGCTTTGAGATCGAGACGCTTTGAAGCAGGCACTAGGGCAACCGCCTCTTTACATCCGTTGAGTAGAATCACCAGGGTCTTAAAAAGTCGATGAGGGGAAATTCCCAGCGCCTCGGCCGCTTCCATGGCATAGGCTTCATTTTTTGGATCATGCGGATACCGGTGAATCATGAAAGGAACTCCGGAATTTTCCAGGATCTTAACGGCCGGGGTCATGAAGGTTTCACCTAAATTGAGCGATTTTCGAATTTGCCGCAGATGCAAGGCGTCCGGAAGCGAAGGCGTACATATCGTACGTCGAGCTTTCGGCAACGCAGCAGATGCGGTAAAATCGGAAATCCCGAAGGGTTTCCAATTTGGCAAAAGGTTTTTTTGTAAAGCACCCATTGGGTAAACAATTGAAAGCGGCCAAATCTTTTCTAACACAAGAATATTTATATATAATGAGCCAATTGCAAAACGGTTTAAACCGATCATAGAAAATGACCGAAACAGGAATTGTTA
>PCSF01000244.1:0-5775 GCA_002771315.1 Desulfobacterales bacterium CG23_combo_of_CG06-09_8_20_14_all_52_9
TTTTTATCTGGCTTCATGAAGAGCCGACAAAAATCTTATGTCAAATTGCTCCGCGAAAATCGGTGATAAAATCAATGTGCAAATTTTTGATCGGCAATGTAGTGCCAAAATATATCATATGATCCCATATTTCCCTTGCCTCCCGCCTCGCCATTATGATACATGTCCTCAATGTTCATTCGAAAGACCACACATACCGACAACAAGAACGGGCAGAGCTACTGCACTTACAAATTGGTCGAGTCCGTCCGAACCGAGCGAGGCCCACGGCAACGCCCCGTATTGAATCTCGGATCGGATTTTTCTCTTTCCCAGGAAAAGTGGAAAGAGCTCGCGGATCGCATCGAGGCTATAATTTCCGGCCGGCTCTGCCTCTTCCCTGTTTCCGAAGAAATAGAGCAACCGGCCCAGCGATACGCGAGAAAAATCATTCGCAGACACGGCCAAATGCCTGTTCCTGTTGAGGAGCAGAACAAACCTGATTTCCACACAGTCGATGTCAATAGCCTGGAAAGTGAGCAAATACGCTCGGTAGGCGGAGAAAGCGTCGTACTTGCAACAATCAAAGGGCTTGAATTGTACAGCAAGTTGGAGGCGTTGGGTTTCAATCGACCCAATATCGAAGCCGCCATTGGCGTAATCACTGCGCGACTGCTGGCCCCCGCATCTGAGCATGCAACACATATCTGGCTTCAAAATGAAACGTCCCTTGATGATTTGATGGACACCCGCTTCGAGTCTCTTTCCCAGGACAGGGTCTACAAGATCTCCGATATGCTGCTCAAAAACAAGGAGGCTATCGAGACCCATTTGCAAAACCGGGAAAGACATCTTTTCAATCTTAATGAAAAGGTACTTCTCTATGATCTGACGAATACTTTTTTTGAAGGAAGCGGTAAATACAATCAAAAGGCTCACTTCGGTGTTTCCAAGGAGAAGCGAAGCGACTGCCCGTTGGTAACGCTTGCGCTTTTGATGGATTCCGATGGTTTTCCGAAGAAAAGCGAGGTCTTTGAAGGCAACGTCAGTGAGCCAGGCACCTTGGATAAGATACTCCCGATGATATCGACAACGGATAAGAAACCGATCATCGTTACCGATGCCGGGATCGGGACACAGAAAAATATCCAATGGATGTCTGAAAACCAATACCGCTACATCGTAGTGTCCCGAAAACGTAAAACCGACATCCCCGCCAACATGGAGATGGTCAAAGTCCGGGAGAACGACCGAAGAGTCATCCAGGCTGCCATCAGAATCAACACTAACGGATAACGGAGAAACGGAAGTTTACTGCCACTCCACCGCCAAAGAGATTCAGGAGCGTGGAATCAAGAACCGCTTCGAAAAGCGGTTCGAAGATAGCTTGACAGAAGTCGGAAAGGCACTTCATAAAAAGCACGGGACGAAAAAATACGAGAAGGTTTTGGAAAAAATCGGAAGGTTGAAAGAAAAGTATCGCCGTGTGGCCCGTCGCTATGAAATTGGTGTCGAGAAGGATGATCAATCCGGAAATGTGACGAGCATCAACTGGAGAATGAAGCCGATTGATGACACCAGCGGATATTATGTGCTTCGATCCAACCTTATGGATAAAAATGAGAAAGAAATATTTGACCTATTCACCATGCTGCTCGATTTGGAGGATGCCTTTCGGTCGATGAAATCCGAACTCGGGCTCAGGCCGGTGCATCATCAAAGTGAATACCGATGTGACGGCCATCTGTTTATAACGGTCCTTGCTTATCATATCCTTCATTCGATTCGTTTAAAGCTTAAATCGCATGGCATAACTCATAGTTGGTCAACTATCCGCAGCAGACTTTCTTCTCACTATAGAGTGACGACTTCAATGAAACGTTCGGACGGTAAGATGCTCTTTATTCGAAAAACCGCTAAGCCCGAAGACTGCCACATCAAGATTTACAATGCCCTCGGCCTCTCCTGCCGGCCAGGTAAAATCAGCAAGACAACCCTCTGATCAGTACCGGGTCGTTCCTAACCTCTCAATAAAATATGTAGTGCCTAAATTCGTTCGGATGCCAAGTTAACCTGCTGATATCTCGCGTAAAAATTTTTATGACCATGAAGTTGGGTTAAGAATCATTTTCAATAAATTCGTGCACTATCAGGACAAATCGCGCTCACTTTTCGGTTGAGTCGGAAATCAGTTTTTCATCGATCTTTTTGCAGGGGAAAACGGAAAGAGAACTCTTTCCAATGATCATGAGTTGACCGGTTTGAGTTTAATCCGCTTCTTTGACAATAGCGTTGAACGATTGCACCAGCGGCTTGTTGAGGGATTTGGAGAATTCCTTTAGCCAGCTCCGAATGTATTTTTTATCAAGATCTCTCGTTTTCAGGAGAACGCTTTTCACATCTTCCAGATCGCGCGGCCGCCCGGCAAAAATCTTGTGGATAATGAGATCTTCCGGGGACGCAAATCTGACCCTACTGCGGCCAATGGACACCCGATGCGCATGCTGAATCGCTTGTGCTTCGTACGGCGTAAAGGAAAAAATGAAATCGACGCGGATATCCACTCCGGGATCCTGACAGGGAAGGACCATCGTTTTTACCGTAAAATCCCATGGATCCACGAGGGGCTTCAGTCTGATTTTTTCAACAACGGAAAGAAGCTGTTTGAGCTGATCCGTGGATATTCCGAGGGTAATATCAATATCGCGCGTGAGCCTTGGTTCCCCATGGAGAAGAAGTGCCTGCCCTCCGATTACCATGTAGGGGATATCCGCTTTGTCGAGGGATCTGGCTATCTTTTCAAGCAGGTTTTTGAACATTGAGACCTCTTGCAATGCGGATATCCACATCAATTCCTTCCAGAGGATCTTTCAACGGAAGGATATGGAGTCGGCGTGCCTGCTGGTAAAGGGCCTCAAAGATGCGCATGTTGTGATAGTAGTCGGACGGCGAATTTTTTATATGGTATTTCTCAAACCTTTCAACCAAGTGGGAACGTTTGATCACCTTGGCTTGCCCCTTTCCCATGGCGCTTTATTAAACCCCGGGATTTTTGGATGGCTCCCAATAACTGTCGAATTCCTTTTAAATTACCTCAGTTTAGCGGGATTGTCAAAGGATCTCCGGCATCTATCTATAGGTTTAGAAATATGACGCGTCCAATGGATGCACTGTCCTCGGCTAGGCATATTCCCAGTTGACTTCTTGGGCCTTTATTATTAATGCTTCGCGAAAAAGACAGTGATATCAAGGGGAGGTGTCTCATGGCAGGATTGGCCGTGAATGTGGATCATGTGGCGACGCTGAGACAGGCCCGCGGTTCCCGGTACCCGGAGCCTGTGGCGGCGGCGATCCTGGTGGAGCTGGGGGGCGCGGACGGCGTGGTGGTTCATCTGAGGGAGGATCGCCGTCATATCCAGGATCGGGATGTCCGGATGATCCGTGAAATCGTTTCCACAAAGATGATTTTCGAGATGGCGGCCACGCCGGAGATGATCGGCATCGCCTCCGAGATCAAGCCGGCTCTCGTGACCCTGGTGCCGGAAAAGCGTGAGGAGCTGACCACGGAAGGGGGAATGGATCTGACCCGACCCGGCAAGGCCGTATCCAAAGCTGTTGCAAAGTTAAAGGGACACGGAATTCCCGTCAGCCTTTTCATTGATCCCGACATAAACCAGGTCAACCTGGCCAAAAAAGCAGGCGCCGACATCATCGAGATCCACACCGGCGCCTTCTGCGATGCGCCCACACCGGAAAAACGGAACGCGGCTTTTTCGGAAATCCTTGCCGCCGCCAAGCGCGCCAAGGCTCTCAATATGGGAGTCAATGCGGGGCATGGGCTGTGTTACCAAACCGTCCCCTGGTTTAAAGGGGTTTCGGAAATCGACGAGTTTTCCATCGGCCACAGCATCATCTCCCGGGCGGTCCTGGTGGGCCTGGAGCGGGCGGTCCGGGAAATGATGGAGCTGGTGAAAGGGTTATAAGGAGATACGCGATGATCCTGGTGACCGCCGACGAAATGCGGGAGATGGATCGGGTGACCATCGAAGAAGTGGGGATACCGGGCCGCATTCTGATGGAAAACGCCGGCCGGGGAGCCACCGATTTTTTCCTGGAACGCTTTCCCGAGGCGGCCCGAAAGCGCGTCGGGATTCTGGCCGGAAGGGGGAATAACGGCGGGGACGGGTGCGTCATAGCCCGCCTTTTGTCCCACAAGGGAATCGATGTCGAGGTCTTTCTTTTTACAAAGCGCGAGGCTGTGAAAGGGGACGCGGCATCTAATTTGGATTTGCTGTTTCGCCTGGATGTCCCCGTGGTGGAAGTGCCGGACGAAGTTGCCTTTAAAAAAGTGAAAAACAGACTGCGCGCAATCGACATTTGGATCGATGCGCTGCTGGGGACCGGTTTGAAATCGGACGTGGCAGGCTTATTCAAGAAGATCATCGACTTCGTAAACAGCAGTCAGAAGTCGATCTTCAGCGTGGACATCCCCTCCGGACTCGATTCGGATACGGGGCACCCCAGAGGAATCTGCATCCGCGCGGAGGCCACCGCCACCTTCGGGTGCGCCAAGATCGGAAGCGTCCTGTTTCCGGGGGCGGGCTACACGGGAGACCTCAGGGTCGTGGATATCGGCATCCCTTTGCAGGTGACAGCCAGGGTCGGACCGAAGATACATTTGCTTTCCGCCGATCGGATTCGATCGCTTATCCGAAACCGTTCCCCCGATGCCCACAAGGGAAAGACCGGGCATGTGCTGGTGGTGGCCGGAGCAATCGGGAAAACGGGGGCCGCGGCCATGACAGCCATGGCAGCCATGCGGACCGGCGCCGGATTGGTGACCCTGGGTATTCCGGCAAGCCTGGATTCGACGGTGGAGCCGCAGGTTCTCGAAGCGATGACCGCACCGCTGGCGGAGACTACGCCCGGCATCCTCACCGACTCGGCCATGGAGACGGTGCTGGGCCTTCTGCCCGGCAAGACCTGCCTGGCGCTGGGTCCGGGAATCGGAACGGCGGAAGGCACAATCCGGCTGGTAGCCGGACTGGTCCGAGCATGCCCGGTCCCGATGGTGATCGATGCGGATGGGCTCAACTGCCTGGCCGGATGCATGGATGCTTTAAAAAAGCGGAAAACAGACATCGTCTTAACGCCGCATCCGGGGGAGATGGGGCGGCTTGTGGGCAAGACTTCGGCGGAAATCCAGAAAGACCGGGTGGGATCGGCCAAAAGCCTTGCCGAGGCGTACGGGGTTACCGTGGTCCTCAAGGGGGCCAAGACGGTGATCGCTCAAAAGGACGGCACCCTCTGGATCAATCCCACAGGAAATCCGGGGATGGCGTCGGGCGGGATGGGGGATGTGCTCACCGGCATGATCGCGGGGTGGATCGCTCAGGGATTGTCTCCCGCAGAAGCAGCGCTGGCCGGAGTCTATTTGCATGGCGCGGCGGCCGATGCCCTTTTCAGGGGCCGGGGGCCCTTCGGATATCTGGCATCGGATGTGATGGCCATGATCCCGGCGCAGATCCGGGAAACCACGTTTTTATGATCCGCATAACAACGCGTTCCCCTGAGGAGACGCGGGCCTTGGGGGAAAGTTTAGGGTCGACGCTGGATGCGCCCAGAACCTTTATCCTGAGCGGAGATTTGGGAAGCGGGAAGACGGTCTTTGTCCAGGGGCTGGCCAAGGGATTGGGGATCCCCGGAGAAACCGAAGTGACCAGCCCTTCCTTTGCCCTGATCCACGAACACCCGGGAGGACGGCTTCCCCTTTTCCATGTGGACCTGTATCGGCTG
>PCSF01000244.1:5794-8230 GCA_002771315.1 Desulfobacterales bacterium CG23_combo_of_CG06-09_8_20_14_all_52_9
AAGACTTGGGACTGGAGGAAATTTTAGACGGCAGGGCCGTGGTGGCCGTGGAATGGGGAGAAAAACTGCCCGCAAGCTATTTGAACGACCATGTGACCCTCCGATTCGAAATCGTCTCGGACACCGAAAGACAAATCATCCAAATCTAGGAAAATCTAGCGACATTCATAATTTCATGCATTTCTCAAATCCGCATCATGCAAACGATGCGATCATATATCATCAATTATGAATTTTGAGGCTTGAACTGCAAAACATGACACAGAAAAAACCAAAGACCCGATAGATTAGATACAAGAGGTTAAGCTTATGGCACTCATCGTCAAGAAATTCGGCGGCACATCGGTTGCCAACATCGAACGGATTCGCAATGTCGCAAGCCGGGTCGTGAGGGACTACGATCAGGAACACGATGTGGTGGTCATTCTCTCGGCCATGGCTGGGGTCACTGACGGTCTGATTCAACTGGCCCATCAGATCACCGATACACCGGATAAACGGGAGCTGGATGTGCTCCTGGCCACCGGCGAACAGACCACGGCAGCCCTCCTGGCCATGCTGCTCAAATCCATGCATTACCCGTCCGTCTCCCTGCTCGGTTTCCAGGCGGAGGTTCACACAGACGCGGCATTCGGAAACGCCCGCATCCACAACATCGGGGCCAATCGCGTCCGGGACTTTTTAAAACAGCGGCATATTGTGGTGGTGGCCGGGTTCCAGGGGTGCGATGCGGAAGGAAATATCACTACCCTGGGGCGGGGTGGATCGGACACATCGGCGGTGGCCATCGCCGCGGCTCTCAAAGCCGATGTCTGCGAAATCTTCACGGACGTGGATGGGGTCTACACGGCTGATCCCCATATCTGCAAGCGGGCCCAAAAGCTTCCCAGGATCAGCTATGACGAGATGCTCGAAATGGCGAGTCTGGGGGCGAAGGTACTGCAGATCCGTTCGGTGGAGTTTGCCAAAAAATTCAACGTCGCCGTTCACGTGCGATCGTCTTTCAGCGAAGAGGAGGGAACCATGGTCGTCAATGCGGATGCCGATATGGAAAAAATGGTGGTCACCGGCGTAACTTCCAATAAAAACGATGCCCGAATAACTTTCAAACAGATCCCGGATCAGCCGGGGATTGCGGCAAAGATCATGACACCCATCGGAGAGGCCGGCATCATCGTGGATATGATCATCCAGAACCCCCATTCCGGTGGGAAGACCGATCTGACATTCACCGTGCCCAAAGTCAATTACCGTGAAGCCATGAAAATCGCGAAAACGGTGGGCCGGAAAATCGGAGCCAAGGAAGTCATTGGGGATGAAAATATCGGCAAGGTTTCCGTCACCGGTGTAGGAATGCGCAGCCACTCGGGGGTTGCAGCGAAAATGTTTTCGGCCCTGTCCCGGGAAAACATCAATATCATGATGATCACCACCTCCGAGATTCGGATCTCCTGCGTCATCGAGGAAAAATATGCGGAGCTGGCCGTTCAGGCGCTGCATACCGCCTTCGGGCTGGATCGCGATTCCTGATTCACCCCTGATTCTCCGGAGGCAGGAACTTAAAGGCTTTCGCTGATGATTTTTAAGCCCTCCAGTGTCAGGGTGGGTTCCACCGCTTCGATGACCTCAGAAACTTTAAACATGAGGTGGGCCAGGCCCCCCGTGGCGATCACCCGGGGGTTGCCGCCCATCTCTTTTTTTATCTTCGCGACCATGCCGTCTACCAACCCGGCGTATCCGTAAATGATACCGGATTGAATGCTCCCGATGGTATCCTTGCCTATGACGGTTTCCGGGCGCGTAAAGATTTCGACGCGGGGAAGCTTGGACGCCTCCCGGAACAGGGCATCGGAGGCAATGTAAATGCCGGGGCAGATGGCTCCGCCCAAATATTCCCCCTTTTCCGATATGACATCAAAGGTGGTGGCGGTTCCGAAATCGATGACCACCAAGCTGGTTTTATACTTTTCATAGGCCGCCACGGCATTGACAATCCTGTCGGCCCCGACCTCCGCCGGATTTCGGAGGCATATCGGCATGGCGGGGTATGATTTTGCATCCACCCAGTGGGGCGCATGTCCTAAGTATTTCCTGCAAAAAGCATCTAGAATCGTTACAAGGGGCGGGAAAACGCAGGAGATGATTGTCTTTTGAATATCGCCGAACCGGATACCGTCCCGACTGAACAGGTTGTTGATGAGGATATTGATTTCATCTTCGGTGGTCTCTTTTTCGGTGTGCACTCGCCAGTTTCCGATCAGTTCGTCCCCTTTGTAGATCCCTAAGACGGTATGCGTGTTTCCCACATCAATGACGAAAAGCATTTCGTCCCCTCCCCTCTTCAATGTTGATGAAATCGTAAAAACTCAAAATTAGGATGGCAAAGTAAAAAGCTTCAGATGCAAGGCGCGCAAATCCTGAGGAATGAGGCGTACA
>PCSF01000032.1 GCA_002771315.1 Desulfobacterales bacterium CG23_combo_of_CG06-09_8_20_14_all_52_9
ACCTCTACATCCTTGAGAGCGAAGCTACAGGACGATACTATATCGGCCACACGCAGGATATCACCCAACGTCTCCAAAGACACAACACCAACAGGGTCCCCTCTACCCGGCACAAAGGCCCCTGGGTGCTGGTCTATCAGGAAGAATTTTACAGCCGGAAAGACGCTGCCTATCGGGAAAGATATCTCAAGCAGCTCAAGGACCGGGCCTTCATTGATGCACTGGTTAGAACGTCCCGGTAGCACCGGGAAGGTCGTCCCGGCTGGCCGGGATCCGCCCCGCCAGATGTGCTGCTCTCTCTCATGAAGGACAATTTCACCATCAAATGGTTAAATTGTAACCGTGATTAAACGCCATCTTTTTTCGGACATCGTTGACTCGCTGAAACTTCTTCCTGTTGTCCTCCTCACGGGAGCAAGACAGGTCGGCAAATCCACCCTGGCACAGGAATCACCTCTTTAATGTTGCAAATTTGCGACGTTAAGTGTTAATATTTGTTTTGGAGCAACTCAATAAAGGAAGCAATCATGAATCAGTCCGTTGCTGCTAAGAAAGAACTTTCTTCACTCACATCTTCTGAAAGGGAGGCCGTACAGGAATTTGCAAGGGTTCTTAGAGAGAGGTTCGGCCGGATGGTCAGGGAGATCATTCTTTTCGGCTCGAGGGCAAGGGGCCAGGGCGACAGAGAATCGGATATTGATATTCTGATCGTGATGACAAACCTCTCATGGGAGATAAAAAGGACCATTTCTGAACTCGCAGCAGTTGAGAACATGAAACACGGGGTGCTCATTTCTACTGTACGATACAATTCAGCCACGTGGGAAAATCCGGTTATAAAGGCATCCCCTTTCGGCACTGCGGTGCGGGAGCAAGGGATATGGCTGTAACTCCTGAGCAAAAGGCTCTCTTACTCCACCGATTTGAGCGTGCAGAATCAACTCTCGCAGAGGCGGTGGAGGAACTTTCCAGGGGCAATTTCAGCCTAACAGTTAACAGGTCGTATTATGCGGTTTTCTACGCCATGCGGGCGTTTCTTGCCGTTGCAGGTAAGGATTCATCAAAACATTCCGGCGTTGCAATTCTGTTTAACCAACATTTCATTAAGACAGGCATGGTCTCCGAAGTCAGCATGAAATCCATTCAGTCTCTTATGGATTTGCGGCATGAGGGGGACTATCAGGACTTCACTGAGATAACCGAAGATGAAGCAAAGGGCGCTTTGGAATCAGCCCAGGCCATCATCAGTACGTTGAGGATCGTGCTCAAGAAGGTATTAGGCTGAGAGTCGAGGGACAGGCCCCTTTGGCCTTTTCCATGCTGGTTAGAACGTCCCGGTAACACCGGGAAGGTCGTTCCGACCAGTCGGGATCCGCCCCGCCATTCTTTACCATTCATTTTACGCCTAAGAATTAATTTTTCTTGCTTTTTCCCTGCCTGTTGGCTAATAATCGGGTAATATTCAAAATTACCTCTCAAGCCGCCCATAAAGAGCTCGTCAAGCTGGTACAAGCAGGGGTCATTGAGGCGAGCGGGAAAGGGAGAAGCTTGGTTTATCAGGTGAAATTGAGCTGATGATTAGGTTGATGGTTAATGGGGACAAAAAGGGAACCGGCTGGTTTTTAGGTGCAGACCCCCAAAGGTTCAGAAGTAGCAGGCCGGAAAGATCGTCTGCATGGGATTCACAGAAAAAGAAACAAGCAGAACCGTCCCGGAGTTACACTTGCATAAATTGGGGATAAATTGGTGCCTGACCCGTTAGAGGTTTACGTCTAATGGGGCAATGGTCGAGTAGACCGGTTACTCCAGATGCTGTAGGTTGATGTTTGTCTTCTCTGTTTCCGCCTGGTTTC
>PCSF01000176.1:0-927 GCA_002771315.1 Desulfobacterales bacterium CG23_combo_of_CG06-09_8_20_14_all_52_9
TTCCATGGAGCCTTTGGCCCCATCGGAGAGAGTCTTGATGATGTCCTTGAGACTCATCCGGGTGCTTTTCCGGATCCAGCTGACCACGATCAGTGAAAGAATTCCGTAAAGAGCACTGCGGTAGGGAGAATACATCAATACCATGAGACAGAACAGCAAGATGATGATGGGCGCCAGGAGGTACCCTTTTTCGGCCATGATTTTCCGAAAAACCGGCAGTTCCTCCTTACGCAATCCGACCAATCCGTTCGAGGCGGCGTAAAAATCGATCATCCAGTATGCGGCAATAAAATACAAACCGGCCGGGATGATGGCGGCCAAGGCCACCTGAGAATAAGGTATTCCCAGGATTTCAGCCATAAGAAATGCACCGGCGCCCATGACCGGGGGAACGATCTGTCCGCCGCTGGAGTTCATGGCTTCCACGGCACCGGCCACTGAGGATTTGAAACCGCTGGCCTTCATCAGGGGGATGTTGAATACACCGTCTACCACCACATTCGCGACCGAGGATCCAGAGGCGGTACCGATCAAGGCACTGGAAATGATGGACACCTTGGCAGGCCCACCCCGAAGGCGACCGGCGGCACAGCGGGCGAAATCGACGAAAAATTTTCCTGCACCCGACGCTTCCACAAAGGCGCCGAAAAGGACGAAAAGGAAAATGTAATGGGCAGAGGCGAGTATCGGGAGGCTGAAGATACCGTCCAGGCTGAAGAGATAGGTCATCATCCGGTCCAAGGCATACCCTTTATGGTAAAAGAGTCCGGGCATGTAATTCCCGAAATGTCCGTAGAGAATGAAAACGGCGGACAAGATGGCTAGAGCCCATCCCGTTGTTCTCCTTGCCATTTCCCAGACCGCGATCACAAAGAGCGTAGAAAAGAAGAAATCCCAGGAAGTCGGGACAACTCCCACACGATAAAT
>PCSF01000176.1:957-1099 GCA_002771315.1 Desulfobacterales bacterium CG23_combo_of_CG06-09_8_20_14_all_52_9
CACAGGAACAACCAGCATGAGGATCAATACATAGTCGAGGATATGCATTCTATCTTTTCCGGCGCCTTTCCATCCGGGAACAAGGGCGAAGATCAGCAGGCCGGCAAAGACCACATGCATGGAGCGAAAATACCAGGGATCG
>PCSF01000176.1:1171-1849 GCA_002771315.1 Desulfobacterales bacterium CG23_combo_of_CG06-09_8_20_14_all_52_9
AGGGGACCTTTGAGTTCCCTTTTTCCGCCGATCTCGAGGTCCTTGATATGCATCTCCTCGAGTTTTTTTTCGACTTCCTTGAGATCTACTGGTTGGACTTCAGACACGGGTTTTATCATTTTTTCGGCTCCGGGTATCTAACGCATTTCCGTGACTCGGAAAATCGCTTACAAGAAACAAGTGCGGATGGCCTTCTTGTTATGTGGACATCCGCACGATTTATTGTTCCCGACTTTTGCGCAAGCGATTATTTGGCAATCAGCTTATCAGAAAGCTTTATCCCCTTTTCTTTGTAGTACTTCACTGCACCGGGATGAAGCACAATGGGGCTGTGGACGATGTTTTCCGGTTTGACTTCAGTAGCCGATTTATGGGTGGCCACCAGTATATCCACGTTGTCGAAGGTCGCTTTCAATACTTCGTAAACAAAATCGTCCGGAGTATCTTTATGGACGGTCATAAAGTTCCACACGCTGAGGGTCTCGATATCGTTGTCTTTGTTGTTTTTATAGGTTCCTTTGGGAATCATCCCCTTTGCGAAATACGGATATTTTTTCAGGAAATTGTCCGCCACATTTTTGGGGACACCATAGACGTTTACGTCGTGGGTGGTTTGAATTTCAGTAATCGTCACCCAGGGCAGACCCACGGACTGTCCATTGGCGTCCAGCATCCCGT
>PCSF01000127.1 GCA_002771315.1 Desulfobacterales bacterium CG23_combo_of_CG06-09_8_20_14_all_52_9
GCCCTCTTCACCCATATTGAAAACCAGATTTTAGCTTTTTTCACCCAAAATCCGGTAGGGCGGCTCGTTACCCGGGTCACCAACGACGTGCAGAATATGCACGAATTATTTACATCGGTGATTGTTGTGATCTTCAAGGACCTTTTCCTGTTGTTCGGAATTGCCGCCGTGCTCCTCGTAATCGACTGGAAATTGGCGCTGATCTCTTTTGCCATGCTGCCTCTTGTCGTTATCGCATCTTTCCGGTTCGCCAATCTGGCCCGGGATGCATTTCGGACACTGAGAATCAAACTCGCCGAAATCAACACGCATATCTCTGAGACCATTGCGGGCATTCGAGTGATCCAGTTGTTTTTGCACGAAGCGGAAAATCTTAGGCGATTCGAAAAGCTCAACCATGAAAATTACATGGCGGGTATGCAGCAGATTCGTGTATTTGCCCTCTTCATGCCGATCATCGAACTCCTGGGAGCCGTCGCCATCGCCGTCATTATCTATTATGGCGGCGGGGCAGCGATTTCCAGTCGCATCAGCCTGGGATCCCTCGTCGCATTTCTTTCCTACATGCGAATGTTCTTCAACCCCATTCGAGATCTGGCCGAAAAATACAACGTGATGCAAAATGCCATGGCCTCTGCCGAGCGGATATTCCTGATCCTGGATTCCCGGGAATCCCTTGAAAGGCCTCCTGTCGACACTCTTCCCGCGATCTCCTCGTATCTTGGCATTCAAAGCATCACCTTTGAAGACGTATCCTTCTACTATGTGAAAGGAGAGCCGGTTCTGGATCGGGTCTCCTTTAGGGTTTTCCCAGGCAAAACCCTGGCCGTCATCGGCCCTACGGGATCCGGGAAAACCACACTGATCAACCTGATCCCTCGCTTTTACGATCCCGTATCCGGAAAAATCACCATAAACGGCATCGATTCGAGAAGGTGGGATCCCCATCTTTTGCGCAAAAGAATGGCATTGGTCACCCAGGATCCGTTCCTCTTTTCCGGTACCCTTTACGAAAATATTTTTCAGGGGACCGGGATTTCAGGTGAAGAAAAAATTGCACGGATTTTGGATCAAGCCGGTTGCATGCTCCTGATCCGACGCCTTCCCGAGGGGATCCAAACCGCGGTTTCAGAGGGCGGGAAGTCGCTTTCAAGCGGGGAACGTCAGCTCGTTTCCATCGCCCGGGCACTTGCCAGGGATCCGGACCTTATCATTCTGGATGAGGCCACATCGTACATCGATTCCCAGACCGAATCCCTCATCCAAAACGCCCTGACCATCCTTACGGCCGCAAAGACGTGCATCCTCATCGCCCACCGGCTTTCCACGGCCCGCAGAGCCGATCGGATCCTCGTCCTAAATCGCGGCCGGGTGGTGGAATACGGAGATCATGAAGCGCTGATGGACAAAAAAGGGTTTTATTTTCGATTGTATATATTACAAAGCGAAGAGCTCAATATGCGTTGAAATCATTTTCCGGAAAATAACCTGATAACCGGTTCCGGTAAAGTTTGTTATTTATTCCTTGCAAAAGGTTTTTTTCAATGATAGCGGTACAACCTTTATAGGTGAATTTCCCTATATCGATGAAAATTGTTTATCAAACGGGCTGTTCAGCCCTTTTTTAAAATTCATCAAAACAAGGAGGCGTGAAAAATGGCGTACGACGCAACAAAGATGGCGGACTGGCAGATTTCTGAAGCTGCGGAAAAGAACATGCCCACCCCAGAACAATGGCGGGAGAAGCTGGGGCTCAAGAAGGACGAAATCATTCCCATAGGACGATTGTGCAGACTGGACTTCATGAAGATCATCGAGCGGCTCAAGGACAGGCCTGACGGCAAGTACATTGAGGTGACCGCTATTACCCCTACCCCATTAGGGGAAGGTAAGACCACCACCACCATGGGCCTTATCGAAGGTTTGGGCAAGCAGGGAAAGAATGTGGGCGGCTGCATTCGGCAACCCTCCGGTGGGCCCAGCATGAATATCAAGGGTAGCGCTGGGGGCGGCGGCAATGCAACGATTATTCCCCTGACTGAATTTACCTTGGGCCTAACGGGCGATATCAATGACATCATGAATGCCCACAACCTGGCGATGACAGCCCTGACCGCCAGGATGCAGCACGAGCGGAACTACAACGACGAGCAACTTGCGCGTCTCACCAAGATGCGCCGGCTGGATGTGGATCCCACCCGGGTGGAGATGGGCTGGATCATGGATCTTTGTGCCCAGTCCCTGCGGAACATCATCATCGGGCTCGGAGGCCGGATGGACGGCTTCATGATGCAGTCCAGGTTCGGGATCGCGGTGAGCTCGGAGCTCATGGCCACTCTAACCATGGTGAGAGATCTCCCGGATCTTCGCGAGAAGCTGAACAATATCACCGTGGCCTTCGACAAACGGGGCAAGGCGATAACTACCCGGGATCTCGAAGTGGGTAACGCCATGACCGCCTGGATGCGAAACACCATCAACCCTAACCTGCTGTGCACTGCGGAGCATCAGCCCTGCATGGTTCACGCCGGCCCGTTTGCCAACATCGCCGTAGGCCAGTCCTCCATTATCGCCGATCGCGTCGGCCTCAAGCTCTTTGACTACCATGTCACCGAGTCTGGTTTCGGTTGCGACATCGGCTTCGAAAAATTCTGGAACGTCAAGTGTCGCTTCAGCGGCTTGACCCCGCATGTTTCGGTGATCACCAGCACTATCCGCGCCCTGAAGATGCACGGCGGTGGGCCCAAAGTGGTCGCTGGGATACCTCTTCCCGGAGAGTACAAGAAGGAGAATCTGGAACTCCTGGAAAAGGGTGTGGTTAACCTGGTTCATAATATCGGCATCGTTAAGCAGTCAGGTATCAAGCCGGTAGTCTGCATCAATTGCTTCGCCACCGACACCAAGGATGAGATCGCCATGGTGCGGAAGTACGCGGAGAAGGCCGGCGCCCGGTGCGCTGTCTCCACCCACTGGGCAAACGGCGGCGACGGCGCCCAGGAGTTGACAGATGCTGTGGTCGAAGCCACCAAGGAAAAACCGGCCTTCAAGTTCCTGTACCCCCTGGAGATGAAGCTGCGTGACCGGGTAGATACGATTGCCAAGAAGGTTTACGGCGCAGCCGGTGTGGCCTGGACCCCCGAAGCGGAGGCCAAGGCCAAGATGCTCGAGGCTGATCCCAAGTTCGATGACTTTACCACCATGATGGTGAAGACCCACCTTTCCCTCACCCACGATCCGGCGGTGAAAGGCGCCCCCAAGGGGTGGACCCTGCCCATCCGCGATGTGCTCATCTTCTCCGGAGCCAAGTTCCTCTGCCCCTGCTGCGGCACGATCAGCCTGATGCCGGGAACCAGTTCCGATCCTGCTTACCGGAGGGTGGATGTCGACGTCAAAACCGGAAAAGTTACCGGCCTCTTCTAACAAACGTCTCTGAACCTTTCAAATGCACGGAGGGTCTGCGATGATGCAGTCCCTCCGTGTTCTTATCCGGCCCGAAACGCTTTGAAAACTCTTTATAAACCCTGCTCTTGGAACCTTAAATCCTCCGTCTACGGTTTTTTCCCCGACTGTTGGAAAACACCAGGATGCATTTGACTTCGCAAAGCCTTGGCCATACTCAGATCTTCCGGTGTGGTAATCTTGATGTTGAACCTGCTTCCGCGTATCAGTTTCACCGGATACCCTGCCCGTTCGACCAGATGAGCGTCGTCCGTGCCCAAGGCCCATTCCCATTTGGCCTTCTCATGAGCGTCTCGAATGATATCGTATCGGAAAGATTGAGGGGTCTGAGCGATCCACACACCCTTCCTGTCAATGGTTTCACGGACCTGATGGGACCCATCGACCCTTTTAAGCGTATCGGTGACTGGAATTGCTAAAACAGCCGCACCGGTCGATTCGGCGCAACGAATCGTCTCGCTGATATGTTGCGGAAGCACAAAAGGACGTACACCGTCGTGAATCGCCACAATAGATGATTTGGCTTCCGCGGCCAAGAGGGCGTTATATACCGAATCCTGGCGCTCCTTTCCTCCGGGAATCAATTCCACGGGGTGTTCAAGGGCGATCGGCTGAAGGATACTCTGTTTACAGAATTCCTTATCCTCTTCGGGGATTACCATTAAAATCCGATCGATCTCAGGGCATGCATCGAAAGCCAGCAAACAGTGACACAGCAGAGGCAGCCCATCAAGGATCAGATACTGCTTTCGGATTTTGGCCTGCATGCGGATCCCTTTGCCGGCCGCGACGATAATCCCGATGGTTTCCATATGTGATAGGGTCATGCCCAAGGCAGGCATAGAGTCAAACAAGGTAGCGGAGTTCTTTGGGGAGCGGAACACCCTTGCCCATGGTATCCTCGCCGTAATTCACGCTTGCCAGAATTTCGATATCTCTTAGTGCCCTGCTGTCCCCTTCAAATCGGACTGCCGTGATCTTTTCTTTCTGGATCTTTCCCCCTGCCCATTGGATATCGAGAACGCTGCCGGCATCGAAACGGTTCTCGCCCACGCACAGTTCTACATGTCCGCCGTAGTGCTGAACGATTTTTGCGACCAAAAGACTCGGCCTGGCATGAAAGCCCAGGCTGACCGGAATACCTACCGTAATGGAACCCCGTTCGATGTTTTCATTCAGAATCTCGCGGGCCAGTGTTTTTCCTCCGGTCAAGAAATGGCAGGTGTAAAACAGGCAACAGTTGATGATTCGATCCAGGAGGATATCCGGATTGACGAGGTCGACCAGGCGTTCCCGGACCTGTTTATAGACGTGTTTATATCCCGCATCGAAAAGATGACGTTCATAAAAATGCAAAAGGCGTCCCGCAGTCTGGAGCAGGTGGAAAACCAGGGAAAAATATCCCCGGAGCTGTTTAAGCTTTCGGTTGCCGAACCGATATCCGCCATGAATCACATATGTATCGAAAGCGGACTGCAGGTTGTGCACCAGCATCTCGAATCGCCGGATTTCCACCTCGTTGACCTTGGAGGGAATAATTTGCCGGATCTCCTCCACGCGGTAGTATTTGAATATCCCGAGCTGATCTACGGCTTCGGCCACCCGAAGGAATTCACTGGCGATTTTAACGATATTTTCCTTTTGTTGATCTTTATTGAGATCATCGATGTCGAATTCCAATAACTCGCTTGTGGAAACTCCCGGAAATGCCGATGCATCGAAACCCTTCTCCGGCAGGGAAATCCCCAAACGCTTCCCCTCTTCCAGAATGACCGGAGTCAACTTCAAAATCGATTCTTTAATGAACTGATGAGTCGCATGCCTTTCCCGGTCGAAGTCTTCCGTATCCGGGAGGTCGTAAAATCGGATCCGATTCGAAATATGCTGCTGGGAGTAGCCACTCAGGCTTAAATGACGAATGGCTGCAGACAGCTCACGGTAGAAATACCAGTTGCTGCTGTTTTTTGCGCCGTGGAAATCGAGAAAATCCTCGAGGAGTTGAGAAGAAGAAATCAATGTGGCATAAAGCTTTTTGGTAATAACAAGCGCTGCCGGAGACTGGTTCCTCAGATAAAGGCAACATTTCAGGTAATCATAGGAAAAAATCCTAACCTTCTCTCCAAAGGATCTTTTATCAATCTGCTTTCCGTTTTCAATTTCCTGGAACATGGCCTTTGTCACTCGTGGACTCATGACTGAATTGCGCCCTGAAATCCGGGTATCCGAGACCCTCATTTGATAAAAAAGAGACTGAAGCGGCATTTCGAATCGTTTCTGGAAAAGATAATGCGGTCGAAGCAGCCCGTAAGCCGAATTCTGTACCCGGTCCGGGTTACCCCTGGCCGGGCAGCGGTCATTCATCTGGAGGAACCGGTTACCCGGATCCTTATGCGACCTACCCGGGAACTCGGGCGGGCCACCCTCTGGTGTTCCCCTATTTGGTCTTGCACCGGGTGGGGTTTGCCGAGCTTCCCCGGTCACCCGGGGAACTGGTGCGCTCTTACCGCACCGTTTCACCCTTACCCCGCTTTAGGGCGAGGCGGTGTTCTTTCTGTTGCACTTTCCTTCGCGTTGCCGCGACTCCACGTTATGGAGCACCCTGCCCTTCGATGTTCGGACTTTCCTCCGGATCCCTGAAGGGTCCGGCGACCGCTTGTGCTGCTTCGACCGCAGATTTTCTGATCATTCATCTGGCATCGAAAGCTCTTCTTCGACACTAATCTCCTCTATTTTAGCCCAAAATATCATCCTTTGGCAATGGGGACAATGGACGATTTCATCTCTTTGTTGGAGTTCGTTGTACATTTGAGGCGGAATATTCATATGGCATCCATGACACACGGCATCTTTCGCTGCCGCCACCGCCACATCCCCTACCCGTCCTTTGATCAACAGGTATTCGTGCACCAAGTCCGCAGGAATTCTTCCAGAGATCTCTTGTCGGCTTTCAAGCATCCTCTCCAGTTGTTTTTCGACATCCTCCCTTTCAAGGGCTATCCTCTTTTTTTCTTTCTCGGCTCGGAGTTCGAAAGAATGGCATTCCTCTGCTTTCACTTTGAGTTCCGCTTCTTTCGTTTCAATATTTTCCAAATATTCCAGCATCACATCTTCCATGGACCAGATCTTATTTTTTTGATCATCGATCTCTTTAAGCATCGATTGGTACTCCCGGTTGGTCTTGACAGATCTCAACGAGACCTCACTTTTTTGAAGATGGGCCTGGACTGCCTGAACATCCGACTCCATGGCGCGATATTCTTTGCGCGTTTCGGTGAGCGCCGCTTTTGTCTTTTCTAAAATTTCATTTAAGGATACAACTTCCTCATCCAGGCGATTAAACTGCTGGGCTAACACCTGTAGTTTTTCTTGAGTCTTATGGATATGAATTTCAAGGTCTTGAAGTGTCAGGAGTATCTTCAATTGTTCATTCATGGTCCATCCGATCTGTGGTTTAAACACACATCCCTGTTCTCATCTTTTATAAAACGGTAAAAGGGTCGGTCTCCACAGGGCACTGCTGAACGATAACATCGAAATCATTTCGACGGATCGATTTCTGAAGGCGGCTCATCCACACCTCAATGAATAAATACTCGGAATGAAAGTGACCGATATCGATGAGGCCTCGGCCGTAATCTTGAATCCGTCTGGCATCGTGATATTTGAGGTCTCCACTCACAAAGACATCGGCATCCGAGCCAAGAAATATGTCCAGAAGACCGGACCCGCTCCCTGCACACAGGGCTACCTTGTGGATTGCCATCTTCGGATCACCGGAAAACCGGATATGGGAAAGGCCCAGGGTTTTTTTGAGCATTTTCACATAGGCTTTGAGTTGCTGGGGAGTATCCAAAATGCCCATCCGGGAAAACCCGCCCTTTTCGCCGTTTTGTTCCGCATCCATGATGATCGAATCGTGCAATCCAAGCCTATCTGCCAATATATCATTGACCCCACCCTTGACACGGTCCAGGTTGGTATGGGCCGAATAGACGGCGAGATGATGCCTGACCGTTTCTTCGAGAATATGACCGATGGGGGTTGCAAGATCGAGAGTTTTGAGGGGTCTGAAAAAAAGCGGGTGGTGGGTGATCAGCATTTCGATTCGGCTTTTCACGGCCTTGTCGATGACAGTCCGCGTTGCGTCCAAAGCCACCCAGATCTTGTGCACCGACCAGTCCCCGTCACCCACTTGAAGCCCCACATTATCCCATGTCTCGGCCAAGCCGGGAGGCGTTTCTTGTTCGATGAGACGGGCGATATCATGGACGGTAGCAGTCCTCATGTCTGTTTCAGTGACAGCTTTTTTTCCTTTGTAATATTCCCAGGTGTATTTTTTGATCAGATATTAAAAATGGGCCCACCTGGATTCGAACCAGGGACCGACCGGTTATGAGCCGGTGGCTCTACCAGCTGAGCTATGGGCCCACGCTTTTGAATCGCTCTATCAATCTCAATTTACGAAACTATTTTCGAGTTTGGCGAGCGATTAACTGGGATCAAAATCCATTACGGTCGAAGTTCTCTCGCTCCTTTGAGCAAAAAGTTTTAATTGGGTTCTTACCCTTGAACGCTCATCTTGTCAATGATGATGGCTTCGTAAAAAGTCCATCTGCTGCGTTGCGCCGCATCCC
>PCSF01000165.1:0-22594 GCA_002771315.1 Desulfobacterales bacterium CG23_combo_of_CG06-09_8_20_14_all_52_9
AAACCTTATATCGATAAGTCAGGTTCCGGAGTTCACAGTCGTCCTCAAACCGGGCAAAGTTCCATGCACTTGTCATCTTTTTGCACCCGGAGCTGAAGGACGGTTCACTCCACAAATATCAAAGTGTAAGCCCCGTCTCAATATAGCCGCTATGATGAGGTGTTACCCTCTTGCTCCATCTAGTACTTTTCGGACGGTCTTTGCCATGTCTTTCATCACTAGAGGTTTGAAGACAAAGGCTTTGACCCCGATGGCTTTTGCCCTGTTTCCATCCATCCGATCGCTGTGACCGGTGCAAAGGATGATGGGGATATCCGGACGGATCTTTATCAGCTCTTGCGCCAGGAGATCCCCTGTCATGTGCGGCATGGCCATATCCGAGATGACGAGATCAAAGGCGCCGGGATCCGCCTTGAACCGCTCCAGCACCTCCAGGCTGTTTGAGGCGGCATTCACCTTATATCCCTGACGTTCCAGCATCAGCTTGGCCAGATTAACGATGGACACTTCGTCGTCGACGAACAGGATCCGCTCGGTTCCCGTCGGTAACTCCTCGACTCTATCTGCCTTCAGCACCATTGTTTTTTCAGCCTGGGGTAACAGGACTTCAAAGGCGCTTCCCTTGCCCGGTTCGCTGGTTACCTTGATCGCGCCTTCATATTTTTTGACGATGCCGTAAACTACGGCCAGCCCCATCCCGGTCCCCTCGCCCACCTCCTTGGTTGTGAAAAACGGCTCGAATATCCGGCCGATAAGCTCCGGAGCGATCCCATGCCCGGTGTCTTTTACGATGAGCCTGACAAAGTTACCGGGGCGAATTCCTTCGTATGATAAGATAGCGTCTTTATCCAGCGTTACCGGCTCCAGGCCGACCGTTAAAATCCCATCAGATGTGCGCAAGGCATGTGCCGCGTTGGTGACCAGGTTCATGACGACCTGATGGATCTCAGTGGGGTCGGCCGAAACGATTTCGCTTTCACATGATATATTTTGCTCAATTTCTATGTTCATCGGGATTGTTGCCCGCATCAGCTTCACGACTTCCTTGACCACAGGGGCAATCTCAATCGGTTTTGCCTGGAACGGAGCCTTTCGGGCAAAACTCAGGATGTGCTTTACGATGTCCCTGGCCCGAAACGATGCGGATTGAATTTCATCAAGGTAGCTTCTGGCCGGATTCCCCTCCGGCAAATCGATTAAGGCCAGGTCCGAGTTGCCCACAATGATTCCCAAAATATTGTTGAACTCATGAGCGACCCCTCCGGCCAACGTCCCGATGGCCTCCATCTTCTGGGACTGCCGGAGCTGGGATTCGAGATTTTTACGTTCGGTGATGTCCTGATTCACGCCATAAGTCTTGACCGTCCTTCCGTGAGAGTCCTTGACGATAAAAAAACGGACGGTGATACAGCCGATCGTGCCGTCTGCATAGAGCATTCGGTGTTCAATCTGCCGGCTGAAATGGGGATCCGTTGTTTCGATGGCTTTTCGCGTTTCTTCCCCGACCACATCCATGTCGTCGGGATGGACAAAGCGATGGGCGTATTCGGCGGAATGCATGGTATACCCGCCGATTTTCTCGACCGTGGTGCGGAAAATATTGTAGAATTGGTCATTGAACGTAAAAAGGTCGGTGGCAACGTCGTATTCCCAGTGGCCGAGATGAGCCATTTCCAAAGCGTTGGACAGTTGTGCCTTGCTGGCCTTAAGTTCCTCCTCGGCCCGCTTGTGCTCGGTAATGTCGTGCATGACCGCTAATACGTGTGTTTTATCCTCTTCGGTCTTTAAGACAGATGTAGACATTATGAGGGGCTTTTCTCGGCCTTTTTTATCAGTGATTATCCATTCCTCTGATATGATATTGTCGCCATCACGCATCCTGTCCATTCGTTCAACTGCTTTCTCTTGAACTACCGGATCAGGGTACATGGTCTGATACCATCCAAGCCGGTTGATTTCCTCAATCGTATATCCGGTGATTTCTACCATGCGGGGATTCCAGTGGGTGAATCTCACATAGGGTTCTTCAGGGGTGTTAAGGCACACACAAATACCATCGGCCGCTTTCTCAAGAATGTCATTGAGCGTTTTGTTCCCCTCCGTTAAAGCTTTTTCGGCAATTTTTTGGTTCGTAACATCGCGTACTATAGCTAGAAGATGCGGCTCTTTCATATACAAAAAAGAGCTGCCACGCACTTCAATGTTGAATGTTGTCCCATCCTTTCGAAGATCGACGGACTCTGCAGAGAATTTACCTGTACTCTGCAGCTGTTTCCTAAAATCCTCGAAAAGATGATAATAATCCGGATGGACGATGTCTTTTCCGTGGAGTCCTATCATCTCATTTCCTGCATAGCCGTATAACTGTAATGCCGCGGGATTTGCCAGAACGATTACACCATCGGTATTAAATATGAGAATTCCATCGATCGAATTATCGAAAATGTCCCGGAATTGGCGTTCCTCTTTCCGTATTGACACATCCGCTCGCTTACGATCGGCATCGGCTTTTTCTAACGATTTGATTCTTTGCTTAAGCTCTTTATAGGTTGGGTTTCTTGGCATATTCACCACCCATATCTCTTTTATGTCCTTGTGTCGCAATTACGCAAATGATTCGACAGATTCTAATTACAAGTACCCTGGTGGGGTTCGTAACAATTCGAGGTCCAGGTCAGCGGTATTGAGAGGCCAATTGGAAATCAATTTCAAAATACGCCAGAATGAGCAGCAGATGTATTATCAGTCGAAACTTGGTACCAGGTTCCACTGAGGAATCCTTGCCATGCCCTTCAGAAATACTACCTGTCTTCAATTTTGATGGCTTCGTAAAAAGTTGTCACCCCGTTGAAAAACGGGGTCCAGAGGTTTCATAAGTGCTTGAGAACACTGGATTCCGGTTTTCGCCGGAATGACAGAAAGAGAGCCTTTTCGACTTTTTACGATGCCATCAATTTTAAAGATTGAATCCGATGTGATGCGCCTATATCAGGTGTCTCTTGTTATTGTCAATTTTTTTCCTCCAACAGAAAATGAGGTCATCATGCAAATGACACAGGGAATCCACCAATTAATCGGGTATCAAAAGGCAAATTATGGCCATTGCCGTAAGCTTCGGAGTTTTAAGGGGGCCAAATTCGATGGATATCTAAACAAAAATGGTCGAGGATCCAAGATCCGTCGCCCATGTCTCGCCTTCGGTGGTATTTCCGGCGTCCAACGAAACCCTCGCACCTTCCGCCGAGGATTATATTTCCTAATCTGAGCGGTTTTTTATGAAAAAGCGCTCAGATCAGGTCCTATTCAATGGGATCAACTTGTGTTTAAAGGAAGCCCCCGTTTTTAGGGCCCCCTAAAACAGCAGATTCCTTGCCATCATGGATAATATTTCGAGATTATTCGACATCTGAAGAATACAAGTGACATTCCCTGGTTTTCAGAAAATCGGGAATATGCCCGGGTAGTGGTTTTAGTGCTGATACACTGATCAGGCATAAGCAAGGCGACCCTTAAGTTGAGGGGCGGGTCGACCGAGGACTACTTGCCATAGTTCTCATCCAGAAATTGCCGATTTTGGTAAACATTGAAAATGCCATTCCCCCCATCAGCTTTTAGCGATTGCTTTTTAGTGGCCATAGTATACTCTATCAATATCTTTAAAATTTTAAATATAGCCTTCAACCTAAAAATCAACAAGACAAGCATATGAGCACCCCTATTCGAAACGAAAAGATTCGCAATATCGCCATTATCGCCCATGTCGACCACGGCAAAACCACCCTGGTGGACGCCATGTTCCGCCAAAGCGGCCTTTTTAAAGCCCACCAAACCGTGGATGAGCGGCTCATGGACACCATGGATCTTGAGCGGGAGCGGGGCATCACCATCGCCGCCAAGAACTGTTCGGTGGCCTGGAAGGATATTCGCATCAATATCATCGACACCCCGGGTCACGCCGATTTCGGCGGCGAGGTGGAGCGGGCTCTCTCCATGGCAGACGGCGCCATCCTTCTGGTGGACGCATCGGAAGGGCCGCTGCCCCAAACCCGTTTCGTGCTCAAAAAAGCCCTGGAAGCGAGACTTAAGATCATCGTCGTCATCAATAAGATCGATCGCCAGGACGCCCGCCCCGAGGAGGTGCTCGATGAAATATACGACCTTTTAATCGATCTGGATGCCACGGACGAACAGCTCGAGTTCCCGCTCCTTTACGCCATCGGCAAGAAAGGGATCGCCAAAAAAGAGCTGGACGGGAAAGAAGAACACCTCCATGCGCTTTTTGACACGATCCTTGAAGCGATCCCGGGCCCGTCTCATGATCCGCAGGCTCCCTTTCAGATGCTGGTCTCCGACTTAGGCTATTCCGATTACCTCGGTCGGCTGGCCGTGGGCAAAATCTTTAACGGCACCGCCCACTTTCGGGACAACCTCGTGTGCATGGGAGAAAGGGGACAGGTGACACCGCTTAAGGTTTCCAAGCTTCAGGTCTACCGCGGGATGACCCTTGAGGACGCGGAGTCGGTGGAGCCCGGTGACATTGTGGTTCTTGCCGGCGTTTCCAATGTCATGATCGGGGATACCATCTGCAATCAGGAGGACCCCCGGGCTCTTCCCCAGATTCGGGTCGACGAACCCACCGTGAGTATGAAATTCACCGTGAACAATTCGCCTTTCGGGGGCAAAGAAGGCAAATATGTGCAGTCTAGCAGGCTTCGGGAGCGCCTGTTAAAGGAGACCCTCCGGAACGTGGCTATTCAAGTGGACGCCTCGGGCGATCGGGACAGCGCCGTGGTGAAGGGTCGGGGGGAATTTCAGCTCGCCATCCTCATCGAAACCATACGTCGGGAAGGCTATGAATTCTGCGTGGGCCGTCCCGAGGTGATTTTCCGGGAGGTTAACGGAAAAAGACACGAACCCCTTGAGCGGTTATTCTTGGACTGCGAGGAGCCTTTTCTCGGGGTGATGACTGAGAAAATCTCGCTCAGAAAAGGCAAGATGCTCAACTTTGTCAACAACGGAAAGGGACGGGTGCGAATCGAATTTTCCGTACCCTCCCGGGCGCTCATCGGCTATCGAGACGAATTTTTAACCGACACCCGGGGCACAGGCATCATGCACTCTCTTTTCGACGGTTACGGGGAGTACCGCGGCGATTACCCGAGCCGCTTCACCGGTTCCCTGGTGTCGGACCGCTCCGGCACCGCAGTGCCCTATGCCCTTTTTAACCTCGAACCCCGTGGACGCTTATTCATCGTGCCCGGAGACCCGGTCTACGAAGGGATGATCATCGGCGAACACAACCGGGGGCAGGATTTGAACGTGAACCCTTGTAAGGAGAAAAAACTCACCAACATGCGGGCCGCGGGAAAGGACGACAATGTGCTGCTCTCGCCCATCAAGCCCATGACCCTGGAGCATGCTATCAGCTTCATCCGGGAAGACGAACTGGTGGAGGTGACCCCCCTTTCCATTCGCATGCGAAAAGCAACGCTTTCGGCCCAGCAGCGCTACACCCATCGGCCGCGGGCTTAAAACGGGCAGGGAAAACCCCTTGACTCGGTCGCCGGTTTGCCCTCACACCCTATCCGGCTGCCCCACCCAGAAAATTGCCTATGCATCCAATGGCATGGCCTCATTTGAAAAGGCTTTTGTCGATCTCTATTATGAAGTCAGCCGAGAGATTATCCCCTTTCGATTCAAGAGCTGGTCAAGATTTACCTCAACATGAGACGGAGAATGTCCCTGAATACAAACCGGATGGTCAAAATCGCTTCACGCAGAAATATCCAGCAGGATATCCGATATATCGTGGAGCACGATGCCATTACGGACGCTGCGATGGAATTTGTCAATATCACTGAGGAGATAACACCATGAATCTGAAAAACAATCTTCCTCCGGTTCATCCGGGTGAATTTCTTAAAGAGAATCTTGACGAATTGCGGATCTCTCAAGCTGAGTTTGCCCGCACTATTGGACTTTCAGCCATGAGAATATCCCACGTCGTCAAAGGGAAAAGACCTGTCACCGCTGAGATGGCCTTGCTTTTCGGCAAGGTCTTTGGCCATACGCCTCAATACTGGATCAACTTGCAGGCGACCTATGACCTCAAAATGGCCGAAAAGGTTGTCAGCCGCAGGATCGCTGGAATCCATCAACTTGCGCATGCATGATGAGTTGACAGTCATTGTGACATAAATAATCCTCTAATAAGCATATCGATTTGAAATAACGTTTATATTATGTGACATTTTTATTGACATAATCTGTGTCACAGATTATGAAAAGACCGATTTCATCAATAAAACCCCTGGCAGGCCGAGCCGGATGCTGTGACATTCTTCGGTGGCTCATACGCTCAACTAAGCTTAACGATAAGATAAAAAGGTGACAGAATAATGGACACATCCCCAGTCAAAAAGGTCTCCACCTTCAAATCAGGACACTTCGTCTTTAGCCGCCGATACCAGGACTCTGAGATGAACAACCTTCATCTATGGAGCATGGTGCTCTATAAAACGGTCAGTGATCTTCCGATCCTGCCTGCTTGGTCATCCCAGCTTGAAGAGACGCTCATCCGCAGATCCATCTTCGGAACAGCGGCGCTCGAAGGCAATCCGCTGAAAGAGGAAGAGGTCGGAAAGATCATCAACGCAACGGACAACCCGACGAAGTCGGCAAGGGCTGAACAGGAAATCAGGAATCTCAAAGCGGCGTATCAATTTATCAGAGAACTTTCTCCGGAACCGACACCACCGGTAATTGATGAGGAGATAATCAAGAAGGTCCACGCCCTGATCACGGCACATATTGAGCACCCCTACAACGTCCCAGGTCTGTACCGAAATCACAAAGTCCAGGTGGGCGACAAGGGCCACGGCGGCGTGTACACACCCCCAAAATGCCTTCCGGATATTGAAAAACTCATGAAGGAATTCATCCCCTGGATCAACAGCGAGGAGATGCTTGCCATGGATCCTTACTGCCGGGCAGCCCTGGTCCACTACCACCTGGGGTTGATCCATCCCTTCGGCGACGGAAACGGCAGGGTGGCAAGAATAATCGAGGCCTTGCTGTTGAGATTATCAGGACGTAAATACATCCCCACGATGCTCTCCAATTACTACTACCGGAATATGGACGAGTACTTTCGGGTCTTCTCCATCACTCGGAAGAACAAAGAAAATGACGTGTCCCTTTTCCTGAAATTTGTTCTGAAAGGGGTCGTCGATTCGTTGGAGGAAATCAAGAACCGGATCACTTATTTAATCCGTCGCCTGGCGTTGAGTGACTACCATGGCACGCTGCACCGGGAGAAGGCGATTATCCAACGCCAGCACGACCTCCTGACGATGTTGCTCCAAGACCCCAAACCGTTCACCCTCCAGAATTTGTTTGACACATCGCCCATGAACACCTTGTACAGAAATGTCAGTGAACGGACCGCCAGGCGGGATCTGAAGAAACTGACGGAGATGAATCTATTGACATGCACCAATGATCAACATGCCCTGAATCTCAATGTGTTGGGATAGGTGGCACAGATAGACTATGGGAAGGAAAATCTATATATTGAACTACTTCGGAATCATTGACACGAAAGCGGTCTTATGCTTGTGAAAAGCCTATACTAGGGCTATATATTGCCAGCCAAAAAGTTCGTGAAAGGATGTATGTGCAAAAGAAGAAATACACACACGCCATTGCAAACTGGCCCTTGGAGGAGCGCCCGCGGGAGAAGCTGATTTTGAAATGCCCGGAATCGCTTTCAGATGCGGAACTCCTGGCAATATTTCTTCGGGTCGGTGTAAAAGGCAAGAACGCCATTGTCTTGGCCCGGGAGCTGCTTTCCCGCTTCGGCTCGCTTCGGGGGCTCTACGCTGCCCCCGTAGATGAATTGCAGACGGTTTTGGGCATTGGCGATGCAAAGATCGCAGTTCAAAGCAGTCATCGAGATGAGCAAGCGGTACCTTACCGAGGGTTTCCATAACCGACCCTATGTCGAGTCTTCGGACGACCTTATGAAACTCCTCTCTCAGGAGATGCGAGACTTAGATCAGGAGGTCTTCAAGGTCATCTTATTGAACGGTCAAAACCATATCTTGAATATCTTGGAGGTTGCCAAGGGGTCGTTGACGGCAGCCAGGGTTTATCCGCGAGAAGTCGTCAAGATAGCGCTCAGATACTCCGCTGCCGCCCTCGTCTTCGTTCATAACCACCCGTCGGGTGTGGCAAAACCCAGCGAGGATGACAAGAGGATTACGAGGGATCTCGTTCTTGCCTGCCTGCCCATCGGCATGAAAGTACACGACCACATTATCATCGGTGACAATGACAAATTCAGCTTCGCGGATGCGGGGCTGATCGACCAGTACGCAAAAGAACTTGATGCGAGGAAGCGATCATGACGCGTGAGAAAAAGGGTAAAGTGGTGGAAGAAGTCGAAGACCACGAAGGCCAGATCCAGGATTCTGTCTCCGGTCACTGGGTAAAAGCAGGACCGGAAGAAGTGGGCGCAGTCCAGATTTTTATCCACCGCTTGATAGAGGATTACGGGTATGCCAAGAGTCAAATTTAAACCCGCCCCCAATACCGGGTCCGCATCCGCCCGTCGGACAAGGAGAAGTCCTACCCCGTTGATATCGCGGTCTTCAATTCGTCTAAGAAAACCGAGGATGAGTTGTTCATGGTTGTGGAGTGCAAAAAGAAAGAGCGGAAAGCGGGAGAGCACCAACTTCGGCTCTATATGGATATGTCCGCCGCCGATGTGGGTGTATGGTTCAACGGCGATGAACACATCTATCTTCATAAGGTCCACCATAAAGATGGCAAGCGCACCTATGAACCATTGCCAAACATTCCCCGTAAAGGCCAGCGGATCGCAGACATCGGCCTCTACAAACGGAAGGATCTCAAGAAGCCGTCCAACCTGAAGGCCGTATTCCGCGACCTGCGAAACCATCTGGCCGGGATGACCACCGGCATCACGCGGGATGAGGCGCTTGCCCAGGGGATCATCAATATTCTATTTTGCAAAATCCTTGACGAACGGGAGACAGACCCCGACGACATAGTGTCCTTCCGTGCCGGCGTAAGCGAATCGCCGACGGAGATCCAGAAGCGCATCAAGGCCATCTTCGAGCGGGTAGAGGAAGAGATTGAAGTACTCGAAAGCCTTTAATCAGCACCATTCTTCAAGCTGATGAGTTAGAACAGCATTGCGCAAATAGTAGATTCAATTTTCCACTCTTGGAGGTGTACTTTGAATATTGCTCTTCTGAAGAAGCATATCAACGTTTACAAACAAAATCTGGCAAAATATCCCGAAAAGCACACAAAAGACCTTGCCGAGAGGAAGGAGCGGATTGCTTACTATCAATCCTGGACAAAGGATCGCATCCTTTCCATGACAGAAGAGGGTTTCTACGACTACCTTTCCAGGTTGTGGGCCATGTTGATCTGGGGAAACAAGCATTATGTCGTGGATAAAATGATTGCGGACAACGGATTCGATGCCCTGAAGAGGGAATTAACAGAGCTGATATGGGGCGCATCGCCCGTTATAAAACGCTGGGACAATTTCTTGAAAAGCGTGAAGGGATTCGGCCCGGCCACGATCAGCGAGATCCTATGTCACGTCTATCCGGACCAATGCATGCTCTGGAACCGTCGGGCCTATATAGGCTTGAACTACCTTGGCGTAACAGGCCTTCCTAAATACAACTATCAGATGACTGGTAAAAGATATGAGGAGTTGTCCGGCATGGCGCAAAGAATTGCGGAGGCGATGAGGTCGGAAGGCATAGAGGACGTGAATCTGCTCACCGTTGATTATTTCATCTGGGACGAGCTGCAGGTTGAGGAAAACCTCAGCAAGATTTATGCAGCAGGGAAGAAACCGAAAATGGCGCCGATTGTCGAAGAGAAATTTGATGCTGACTTTGCCGACTTCATTCACAACGAAATACGCGACAAGTTATCGGATATCGGAAAGTGACTCGGGTTCAACGCAGGTACTGAAAAGAAGATTGCCGAGGGATCGAAGGTGGATACGATCTGGGAATCCACAATCGGCAATATGGGACGGATCATCTATGTCTTTGAAGTGCAGACAAAGGCGAGCATAGATAGTCTTATTATCAATCTCCTCAAGGCTCTCAACAATCCGGCGGTGCAGGGCGTAGTAGCCGTTTCCGATGCGGCGCAACTGGACAAGATCAGGAAACACGCCGAACAGGTACCCAATCTGGGGGCAAAGCTGAAATACTTGGACTATAAAAAGGTCCTGGAAGTCCACGACGCGCTCGAGATGGTCAATGAATCGATCAACAGCCTGGGCTTGGTTCCACAGGGATTCTGAGGCGTCGACTGAACGTTTATATCCGGCAGTAGATTGAAGAGACGGCCATGGAAAATTGATTGAATTGAGTCGAGTAGACCGGTTTCTCCCGATATACAGGTTGATGTTTGTTTTCTCTGTTTACCGCCTGGTTTCCCGGCGGTGCCACTCTATTTCAACCATGTATCCGTTGGGTAAATTGATTCGATGATGTAATCGTTTGCCGAAGGCTCAAAGGCCTCGTCGCCTGCCTGTCGTGTTCGCGACGCAGACATGTGCGACGCACAGGCAAGTATGGCGGGTGTTCAATCAGAGGCGGGACGTGGGCGACGGGTCTTGGGAGTTTTTTGAGTTCCCATAAGTTTATGATCTCGTCCATCCCGGATTTGTTGCGCCTGCCTCGGGATACGTTACTGAAGTAACCATAGTAGCGTATCCCGTTATTGGCGGGACTCCCCTTTGTTCGGGATATGGCTGGTCATCGCGGCAAATGCTTGTATCCCGCCGCTCTTCAGCGGGGCCACTTCAGGGCGTCGAATACTTTGTGTGTTGTTTGCGTTTCCTCTCCAAAAATGAGTTAGAAATCATAATCGTAAGTTTCGTCGTGAGCCGGTTTAACATCTTTCATCATAACTACAACATCAACCGGCATGTTGTTCCTGTCTTTGACCATGTTCGGAATCACTGCGGCACGATAAAACCCTGCTCTGGTGAAAGCATTGATAGCGGATGTGTTAATATCCGGAATCTCGACGAGAAGTTTTTCAAGCCCGAGTTTGTAAGCGATGTCCGCGAGCTCCTCAATCATCAGATGCCCCAGACCGATTTTGCGGTAGTCTTTGTGAACAAAGATCCGCACAGTACCTAAGTGCCATTTCCAGCCGGATCGACGGCGATTGATGGTGGCATCGGCAATAATTTTGCCATCTTTTACTGCCAGAATAGGCAGAGTCTTGGCGTATTCGAGATTCTTGGCCCATTTTTCAATAAGGAGCCTGCTTGAAACCTCATCGCGCAAGTACCGTGCATCTTCTTCGGGAACCGCCTGGAAAAACTCATACATGGCATCCTTATCTTCTGTAACCATAGGACGTAGAATAATCTTGGTCCCATCTTTCAGATGGGTTTCCTTGCGATATGTGTTTAGATCTATTTTCGGATAAATATTGGAATCCAACATGGCAATTACCTCCTTTCATCTCTAGGGGTTAATTGGTCTAGGTCTGTCCCCAAGACAAACTTTGCGGACAGATTCCTTAGTACACTTGCTTATAAAAGCATTCTCCGTGCCTAATTTCGAAGACCGGATTATCAGAGGTAACATATTGAATCAGAAAGGAATGTTAGGAAAACAGTAGTTTCTGAAAGGTCAGGCATTCCGCCAAGCACTGCATTTTTGCATTACTGTGCAATGCATAAATGCATGTATGCAATCTCATGAGCTCTTGCCGCTCGAACGACCGTCGCGTTCCGGAATTTGAAGATTCAGGCGCCTTATTCTACGCCACAAAGTGGTAGGGTGTATACCCATTTGGGCAGCGGTTGATTTCCGGCTCCAGTTATTCCTCCGAAGATTTACATAGATAAAATCTTTTTCCACGTCTACCAATGAAGATGCAGACGGCATGACCTGTTCAGATGACGGTATTATCCTATGGGCTGGCTTCCGGTGGACGCTCTCAGGAAGATGCTCTATCCTGACCATGTGACCCGTACAAACCAATGTGGCATATTCGATGATGTTTTCCAATTCCCGAATATTGCCAGGATAATCATAATACATCAGAATACTCATGGCTTCAGGCGACATGCCATAAATTTCTTTGCCCCTCAGAAGGCTAAATTTTTGGGCAAAATACTCCACTAATAGAGGAATATCTTCTTTTCTCTTCCTCAATGGCGGGAGAATCAGCTTAACGATATTGATCCGATAATAGAGATCTTCTCTAAACAGACCCTTTTGAACGAGTTCTACAAGGTTCTTGTTTGTGGAAACCACTATGCGGACGTTGGCCTTTTCCGATTTTATGCTGCCGAGTGGTTCGTAGACTTTGTCTTGGAGCACTCTCAGGAGCTTAACTTGAAGCAACGGCGAGATGTCTCCGATTTCATCCAAAAAGAGACTCCCGTTTTGAGCCAGAGCCAGCCTTCCCGGTTTATCCCTCTTTGCGTCGGTAAATGCACCGGCTTTGTATCCAAAGAGCTCGGATTCGAGGAGCGTATCCGGTAATGCACCGCAGTTTACGGTAATCATCGGCCCCGTTTTTCTATGACTGAGTGAGTGGATCGCTCTTGCAAAAAGTTCTTTTCCCGTGCCGCTTTCGCCTTCCAACAGGATTGTTGTTTCATCTTTTGATATCAACTCGAGCATTTTAAATAGGCGATGCATCTCCCGGTTGTTGCTGATAATGCCCAGAAAGGAATGCTGATCGGTCAGTTCTTTCCGAAGTTGTTCAACCATTCTTAGGTCTCGAAATGTCTCTATTCCTCCTATCACTTTGCCGCTATGATCTCTTAAAACAGCCGTAGAAATGCTTACAGGAATCCGGTCGCCTTTTGAATCAACTATATAGATGAATTGGCTCATAATCGGTTGGTTTGATTCAATGGTCTGGCGCAGGGAGCATCTCTGCTCACAGATCCCGGCTTTGAATACTTCCCGGCAATATTGACCAATTGCGTCGGCTTTCTTGACGCCCGTGATCTGTTCAGCGGCACAGTTGAAAAAGGTAATCTTCCAGTCCGGATCGACGGCAAAAACGCCGTCGGTAATGCTGTCAAGGATCATCTGGGTCTGATCTTTATGTGCTGTGTTCAAAGTCTGAATCACTTTCTCAGTCGACCCGTTCCTCAGCTAAAGTACTAGCCGCCATTGACGTTGATTGTCTGTCCTGTCATATAACCATTTCTAACGAGCATAACAACGGCCTCGACAATCTCTTCCACCCTTCCGAATCGGCTCAGCGACATACGAGTGTATAAGGCCCCACAGTCCTAACTTGGATGCAACGTATGTTGGTGCAGTGACGCCGCCGGTTTGAGCGGCAATTGAAGAGATGTTAATGATTCTTCCCCAGCGGCTCCCGCACATGCCTGAGAGCACGGCCTGCATGACGAGAAAAGCCGACTTCAGGTTGACCGCCATAAGCCTCTGTCCCAGTCTTCCTCGCGTTTTCTATCGAGGCTCTCACGTTGGATTATCCCTGCGTTAGTAACCAGAAATTGAAGAGCTCGCTTTTTAAGGGGGGATTGAATACGAGCATGAATTGTGCCTAGTCATCATCTGTACCGCAAGATATGGGAACCTGCAGTTGACAGGGCTTATGGATTTTCAATTATCCGAAGGTGAATACTCTGTCAATGGGGATTTCATCGCAATGTTGTTGAAATTTCTGCCGATTTAAACACAAAGCGCCGGAGCATTTTCAGACCGGTTTTTCGGATCACACTCGGGTCTTCAATAAAAAAGGAAATCGCCAAAATAGCTAATAGCTAACTCCCTGATATTATTGGTGCCGGAGGCCGGAATTGAACCGGCATGGCCGCAAGGGCCACTGGATTTTGAGTCCAGCGCGTCTACCAATTTCACCACTCCGGCACGAAACCGTTTATAAAAAGAGAATCGGCGATTGTCAAGGCGATTGCGGCACATTAACCGGCGTTGAACCAAGCGCCTTGTAGATTTCCGAGGCTGAAATTTCACCTTCCCGGAGGATTTTCGGGGAGTCGAAAGTGATATCGATAATCGTGGAACCCACACCCCCTTTAAGGGTTCCGGCGTCTAAGATCAGGTCCACATGCGCTTTGACGGCAGGATCCAGGTCTGAAATGCGAAAAGCGCCGGGCCGGCCGGAAAGATTGGCGGAAGTTCCGGTGACGGGGCGCCCCAGACCGGTGATGAGGGATGCGGCAACCCGGTTTCCGGTAAGGCGGACCCCGATTTTTCCTTTCTGAGCGGTCAGGTTTTTCGGAAGGCCTTTTTTGGCATGAAAGACCATCGTCAGCCTTCCGGGCCAAAACCGATTCATCAAAAGCCTTGCCGCCGCCGGAACCTCTCTTGCCAGAGAGTCCAGCTGGGAGATGTCGCAAATCAGGATCAGGATCGGTTTATCGGTCGGTCTTCCCTTGATTTCAAACAGTGTGTTTACGGCCCGCGCGTTGAATGCGTCAACTCCCAGGCCGTAAAGGGTTAAAGTGGGAAAAACGATTACGCCGCCTGTCGAAAGAATGCCTGAAGCCTCGAAAATCCCTTCAGGTTGCGGATGCTCGGGGTCGATTTGAAGGATTTTCGGATTTTTACTGCAAAGCGGTTGCTTCAAGCTTTTGGGCCTTTTCTTCCACTTGGGCGGCCATATCGGCTTTGAAGTCGGCCAGCTTCTTTGCCAGGCGCCGGTCGGACAGCGCCAGGATCTGGACCGCCAAAATACCGGCATTGCGGGCGCCCGGTTTGCCGATAGCCATGGTGGCAACGGGGATTCCCGGCGGCATCTGAACCGTGGACAGGAGAGAATCGAAACCCTGCAGGGCCGATGAATCGATGGGAACCCCGATCACCGGAAGCGGGGTGTGGGCTGCCAGGACCCCTGCCAGGTGGGCGGCGTGTCCGGCGCCTGCGATCAAAATGCGGATTCCCCGATCCTTGGCTTCCGAGGCAAACGCCGCCGCTCGATGGGGGCTCCGGTGGGCCGAGGCCACCGTCATTTGGAAGGAAATCCCGAAGCGTTTCAAAACAGAGGCTGCCTCGGCCATGACCTCCAGATCCGAATCGCTTCCCATGACGATCCCCACTCGGGGTGCGGCTTTCTTTGTTTTAGTTTTCCCTGGGTCCTTATTCACGCTGATTTTCCTCCCTGGTTGATCATAAAGATGCCCGAGCCGCTTCCTCCAGAAGCGTCTGTTTTTTGCGATCCAGTTCCTTTCGATCGACCAAAGCTCCGGCGATCCCCCCGTTCAAGGCGATTTCCGAAAGATACCCGGTAGTTTCGTCGATGATTTGAAGATCCAAGTGGGCAAAAGGAAACCCCCCACGGGCCATCACGGCGCGGCAAAATGCCTTCATAGCCTCTGATAGGGAAAACGGTCGACTGGTTCCACCTGCAGAAAGATTCTGTCGGAAATTGTTCGGATTGACCCGGGTGTAAGCCTCCATGAAATCCCCCACGATGATAACACGGACATCCGTGAAGCGTTCCAGATAAGGCTGCAGCACGAACGGATAGGCAGAAGGGAGCATCGAGACCACGTTGTAAAGGGATTCCACCGATTCCCACCGCTTAATGCCATGCCCGCAATGCATTCGGTCCTGTTTGGTGACCACTGTCCCGATTCCGTCCTCCGAATATTGATTGGCCACTTCGATGAGATCCGCCCTTCGGTAAATAACGCAGGTGCCGGGAATCATCCAGCCGGCAAGTATTTCGGTCTGTGCGGTTTTGGAGGTATTGAGGATCCGGGCCAACGGGGAGGGGATGCAGCGGATACCCCGTTCCATCATGTCGATGAGCAAAACCGTCTTGAGGGGTGTCGAGGGAAGGTTTCCGATGTAGACATCCCCTGTGGAAAGCGCTTCGTAACGGGAAGTCAGATCGTTGTGGTTTCGAACGATCATGCGTGACTATCCCCGGAGGAATCGCCGGCAAGCGACTTGAAGGCCGCCCGCCGCTTTTTGTCCTCCATGGCCAGATCGATCAGCCGGTCGAGGAGCGCACCGAAAGGAATCCCGGCCTTGGCGGCCGCCTGCGGCAAAAGGCTTGTGGCGGTCATTCCCGGGATGGTGTTGGTTTCCAGGACATAGACGTCCATACCTTTCAGGATCATGTCGGTGCGGCTGTATCCCCGGCAGAAAAGGGTCTGGTGGGCTTTTACGGCGCAAGCTTGGGCCTTTTCGGTTATGTCCTTCGGAATCCGCGCGGGGCAGATTTCCTGGGAGGCTCCGGCCGTGTATTTGGCCTTGTAGTCGAAGAATTCAAAGTTTGGATTCGGAATGATCTCGATCAGAGGAAGGGCCTCTATAGATTCATTTCCAAGTACGCCGCCCGTGAGTTCGATTCCTGCGATGTGCTGTTCCAGAAGGATCGTATCATCATGGGCGAAGGCGTCATCCAGGGCGGTTTTCAGGCCCTCGGGGTCCCTGACGATGGTGATCCCGACACTGGAGCCGGCATTGGCGGGTTTGACCACCAGCGGCATTCCGAGTTGATCCATCCATCCCTTGGGATCCCATGATGTTTGAGGCGTAATCGCTCGATAGGGAGGAATGGCAAGCCCCGCCTTTTCATAAAGCCTCTTGGAGGCAAGCTTGTTCATGGCCAAGGCGCTGCCAATCACGCCGGAGCCTTGATAGGGGATCCCAAGCAGGTCCAGGAGTCCCTGGATGGTTCCGTCCTCGCCGAAAGGGCCGTGGAGAATGATCAGGGCCACATCGATTTTCGAGGCGTCGGCGACCAGTCTGGGCAGATCCGTCTTGGGATCATAACGGAGGATGGCATACTTTTCCTTGTTCAGGACTTCGTGGACTTGGCGGCCGCTGTTGAGGGAGACTTCCCGTTCTGAGGAGACGCCACCCGAAAGGAGTGCTACGGTCAACTTTTTCATAATTTCGGCTATCCTTTAGATTTGATATCGAAGTGAAAAAAAAGAATATTCAATCTGGTCATGGATTAAAAAAGGTCTTTTTGCCCTTTTCGAATTCATCCCGGGTGATCAGTCCGTTTTCCAAAAGGCGAACCAGTTCTGAAAGTTCTTCCATGTGTTTTAAACGGGGGTCTTCGAGAAGCGGGGTATTTTTTTCCGGAAAGGCCTCGATCTGCTTTCGATCACCCGAACCGCCGACCTTGAGGGAAATCAACCCGTCCAAGACGGAAACTTCAACGGATTTTCCACTCAAAAGGGATGGCCGCATCATCTCATAAAGGGTTTTCCCTTCCCGTTTCATGCGCCGGTAGATTCGATACCCAAGGGCGAGGACGACGGCTGCACCGAAAAGGAAAATCCATCCCATGTAATTGATGATGCCGCTGAAAAAAAGGACGAGAAAGCCGATTGCGGCAATCAAAAAAATATGAAGAAGCAGGATGACATGAGCTGCCATGATGGTTTTAAACAAACCATCTCTTTCCTTCTCCTTGTTGCGCTTGAAAAACATGATTCAAGATCGCTTCTATTCTATTTTTTAAGTTTCTTTTCCATGCGATCCACCAGTTTACACGCGTAATGTTGGGGAATGTCGAGTTCAATGGTGGATTTTCGCATGGCGTTCAACCGCAGGATCAAAAAATTCAATTTTTTGGTCAGACGGTATTTTTCCTGGGCGTCTTTCATGTCCGCTAAAAGATCTTCCGTGCGATGAATTTCATTTTTCAACTCAATTTCAGGGGGCAGACAATCCGCGTTTTTCAAAATCTTATGAGCCAGACGGAGATCCTCCGGAATGTGACCGTCATCTTCCAGACGCAGGGGTTTTCCGGAGCCGGGAAGGTTTTCAAACTCACCCTCCATCATGGCCCTTTGAATCCGTTCCTCGATGATCCATGTAAAACCGGGCAACATGTAAGTTTTCTATAAGCGGGGATGATATTCTTTTAGCATAATATATATGGACTGGTTTTCCTTTTCAAGCCATAAAAGGGCCGATTATCGTTTGACCCCGGCGGGCATCATTTGATAGATCAGAAAAAATATTGAGAGTGTCAAGGATGATGAAATCGTAAAAAGTCGTCACCCCGTTGAAAAACGGGGTCCATGAGTTTCATAAGTGCTTGAAAACACTGGATTCCAGCTTTCGCCGGAATGACGGAAAGAGAGCATTTTCGGCTTTTTACGATTTCATCAAGGATGAATCCGGAAAGGAAAAAGGGATGAGGCGGATTGCGTTTGCGGGGACCGACGGAAGGACGATGTTGTGGGCACTGGTCACCGCCACGGCCACCAGCGAACAGCACCCGGAGTCCTTTGAAGGGGTGGTGGTCCGGGGAACACCGTCGATGCCCGAATTTTCAAGGCGACTGCAATGGCCGGTGGCCTTTGTCCCGACCCAAAGCAATGCCGCAAAAGATTATGCTTTAGCCGTCATCGAAGCCATAAAGCGTCAGGAGATCGACGCCGTAGTTCCCATGCCGGAGGCGCTTTTGTTCGAAGGGATTGTAGATGCGCTGGAAGCGGCGGGTCTTTCCGATCGTATCGTGGGGTTGAGCCGGGCAGGCGCGTTCATAGAAGGAGACAAGATCCGCTGTAAATACTTATGCAAGAAGGCCGGGATCCCTGTGGCGCCCCGGTGGCGGGACGTCGATGCAAAACAGTATCCTGAGGTCTTGACGACCTGTCTGTCCTTTATCGACGCCTTTGGCGGCGCTGTTCTTAAATATCCTTACAGTGCCGGCGGAAAAGGGGCCCGAATCATCCTCAACACGTGGGATATCCGGGAGGTCTACGACACCCTGATGCGCGATTATGCGGACGATTACCGCCGGCTTTTCGAAAAGAAAGGAAACTGGCCCCTGCTCATCGAATCCCGGATGTCAGGTGTGGAAATCTCCTTTACGATTTTTGTGGACAAGGTCGGGAATTATCAGATCCTGCCCACGGCCATGGATTATCCGGAGCGGTTCGAGGGGCCGGCCAGCAAGGATAATCCCATAACCGGCGGAGTCGGGGCCATCTCTCCTCACCCCATGGAAACGGCAGAGCTCAAAGAGATAGCCGGCAAGCGGATTGCCGAACCCTTGATTCAAGCCATGAAGGAAGAAGGGATTTTGCGTCCCTGCGTGATCTATCCGGGATGTTTCGTCTCCCTGGATGCTTTCGGCCGTTCCACAGATATCCGGGTGTGTGAGATCAACATCCGCCTGGGGGAGCCCGAAGCCCAGCCTGTTGCCCGGCGGTTGAGAAACCTGGGGGCCCTGATCAAAGGTACTCTTGAGGGGACTCTCGATCGGATTAAACCCGAGGTCCGGGACGATCAGGTGGCGCTTAGCATGGCTTTAGTCACCGGGCCGGGCGGGCCGGATGGACAGCGGGGATACCCCTGGTCCTGCACCAAGGGTGAGGCGCTTGAAATTGACTTTCCCTATTTCAAGCGCAAGGGGATTCAAATCATCCCTTCGGCCATGACTTATTCCCCGGAAGAAGGGGTTTTCAAATCCGACGGAACTCGGGTGGCGTATCTCAATGCCAATGTTACGGTCAAACCCGGTGAAGACCGGGGGCAGGTGGTGGAAAGGCTACGAAACAAGCTCCTGGCGGCCTTTGACAACGGGAAGATCCGGGTCATCCCAAGAGAAAATCCCCAGGGGAACCGTCTCGATATGAGGCGGGATGTGGGAACGCATTATGCAAAGGCAGCAGAAATTTTTCATTTATAACAATCCCGAAAAACTTCAGAAACAGGTGCCTTAAAATGAAGTTGTTTGGAAAAATCGGAAAAAGCATTATATTTCTCGGCGTTGCATGCGGTTTGCTGATGCCAGGATCGCCTCAGGTGAAAGCCAGGGAAGTCGTCGATCCCGAAGCAACCCTCGTGGTTCCGGCGGATGTGCTGCAAAAAATCATCCGTGAGGTGCTTCCCGTTGAACTTGAAAAAATCGAAAATCTCGCAGGAAGGCTCTGGGTGCGTTCCATTGAAAAATTATTTTTGGGAAACAATATCGTCTCTTTTATAGCCCGAGTGCAAGGAAAGGACCTTTCCTATGTGCGAAAAATTGCGGGATACCCTGCGGCTGTAAAATTCGGTGAAGTGGATCTGGCGTTTAATTGCTCGGCGTCGCTTTCCTTTGATCGAAAACGGCGCGTTCTCATCTTCAAGCCTCAGATCCGTCCGGCAGAAAAGGGAAACGAACTCTTGACCCCTTTGCTGATGGCCCTGGTGAATGAAAACGAATATCCTGTGGAAATCGAAAAGCTCAAACCCATCGAGATCCGATTGGGAAATTCTTTGATGCTGGCGCACACGGACGTATCGAATATTACCACCTCGAGCAACCGACTGATGATCGGAATTTCTCCCCGAATTCAAAGAAGCGAAAAGAAATGATTTTTAGTTCTCGTAAGAGTCTTTTGACAGCGTATTTTTATGGGTTAAGGGAAAAGAATGAAAAAGCTGATTAAGCGGATCAGTTTGATGTTTGCGGCAGGTGCCATGGGCGGGCTGATCAACAGCCTGACGATGTGGTTTTTCGGGGTGAAAGGAATCGCCGCCCACTTCGGGGTAGCCATTGCACCCGCCCTGACCGGTTCGTGGCTTTATCCCCGACTGGTTTGGGGAGGGATCTGGGGGGGGTTGTTCCTGCTGCCCCTGATGGAAAACCGGCAGATTCTCAGAGGCCTGGTGTTCAGCCTTGGCCCTACCCTGGTGCAGCTTTTTTTTATTTTCCCCACGATGGACCACAAGGGGTTCCTGGGTGTCGAACTCGGTGCCCTGACACCGGTTTTTGTAATCTTTTACAATGCGATCTGGGGAATCGTCACGGCTCTCTGGCTCAAATGGACGGATAAATAACCATGAAACAATTCGATACGCATGGCGTCGATGAACAGACAGGTGAACGATGATCGAACTGACTTTTCCGGACGGAATCCAAAAACAATTTGAAAACCCGCCGACAGGGTTGGAGGTCGCCAAAAGCATCTCAGAGGCCCTGGCTCGGGAGAGTGTTGCCATTGCGCTCAACGGAACGGTCGTTGACCTGACTCGGAGGATCGAGCACGACACCGCTATAAGGTTGATCACCACCAAGGATCCTGAGGCCCTTGGAATCATGAGGCACAGCGCCGCCCATGTGATGGCCCAGGCCATATTGCGCATATACCCCAATGCAAAGTTGACCATCGGCCCGGTGGTGGGAAACGAGTTCTATTATGACATCGACATGGAATCGGTGTCCGAGGATGACTTCCCTCAAATCGAAGCGGAGATGAAAAAGATCGTGGCGGCAAAGCTTCCGGTCCAACGCCGGGAAGTCTCCAAGGCCGAAGCCATGAGCCTTTACCGGAACGAACCCTATAAGCTGGAGATGATCTCGGAGCTTCAAGACGGTACCATCACGGTTTACAAACAGGGGGATTTTGCGGACTTGTGCCGGGGGCCCCATGTACCGCATACCGGATTCATCAGGGCCTTCAAGCTGACCAAGGTTTCCGGGGCCTACTGGCGGGCTGATCAAGCCAAAGCCCAGCTCCAGCGGATTTACGGGACGGCTTTTTTTTCCAAAAAGGATCTGGATGAATACCTGTTCTTCCTGGAAGAGGCCAAGAAGCGCAATCACCGGAAATTGGGAACCCTTCTGGAACTATTCAGTTTTCATGACGAAGCGCCGGGGATGCCCTTTTTTCATGCCAAGGGGATGGTGGTCTGGAACCAGCTTTTGGATTACTGGAGAGAGGAACACGAGGCGGCTGGATATGTAGAAATAAAGACGCCCATCATGCTGAATCGAACCTTGTGGGAGCGAAGCGGACATTGGGAAAACTACCGCGAAAACATGTACTTTTCCAAAATCGACGATTTCGATTACGCCATCAAACCCATGAACTGCCCCGGAGGAATGCTGATTTATAAATCCCGAATGCACTCATACAAAGAATTTCCCATCCGGGCAGCGGAAATCGGGTTGGTGCACCGTCACGAACTGAGCGGGGTCCTCTCCGGTCTGTTCCGGGTGCGCGCTTTCCATCAGGACGACGCCCATATTTATATGACCCCGGATCAGATCCGGGCGGAGATCCTGGGGGTGCTGCATCTGGTACAACGTATCTACAGCACTTTCGGTCTGGGTTTTCACCTGGAGCTTTCCACCCGGCCGGAAAAATCCATCGGCACCGATGAACAGTGGGAACAGGCAACGGAGGGTTTACGGTCGGCGCTGGTCGATTACGACCAGGGTTTTACGGTCAATGAGGGGGATGGCGCCTTTTACGGGCCTAAAATCGATTGCCACATCAAGGATGCCTTGGGCCGCACCTGGCAATGCGGAACCATCCAGTTGGACATGTCTCAACCGGATCGATTCGATCTGACTTATATCGGCGCGGATAACGAGCGGCATCGACCCATCATGATCCATCGCACCGTATATGGTTCCATCGAGCGGTTCTTCGGGATCCTCATCGAGCATTTTGCCGGCCGATTTCCCTTGTGGATGGCACCGGTCCAGGCGATCCTTTTGCCTATCAACGACGCCCTGGTCTCTTTTGCCCGGGAACAGGAGAAACGGTTTGTGGAAAAGGGGTTGCGCTGCGAAGTCGATGACCGAGCCGAAAGCC
>PCSF01000165.1:22620-23966 GCA_002771315.1 Desulfobacterales bacterium CG23_combo_of_CG06-09_8_20_14_all_52_9
GGTGCAAGGGTTGACCCCGGATCGGTTTTTCGGCCGGGTTTTGTCCCATGTGGAAAAAAGAAGTCTCGACCCGATTTCCTTTTCAGGCTGATGAACAAAAATAGCAAAAACGCCGGCGTGACCACGCATCGTATCCGATGGTGTGACTTGAAATGCCCGGAGGCCGAGTTTGCCAAAGCCGACGCCATGGACGGGTCCTGTCGGACCTTCCAATCGCTTTGGTGCAAAAAGCTCAAAGGACATGTGACCAAAAACGCACCCTGTGAAATCCTGTTCGGAAAACGACGTCCCACCACCGGGTGGTGAATATTTTTCAAGAGTTAAAACACGGCGGCGCCTTCTTTCAGACTGGCTGCCGGTTTTGCTGTACTGCCTGCTGATATTTTTTCAATCGGCATTTCCCCCGGTAGTGAGTGAACCGATATTCCCATTTGCCGATAAGGCGGCGCACGGGATGATTTACGCCGTGCTGGGGATTCTTTTTTACAAGGCCTTCAAGACCCGTTCGGTAAAAAACCCTAAAGCCGCCGGTTGGGCTGTCCTGGCATCGACGCTTTACGGCGTGAGCGATGAAATCCACCAAGCATTCGTTCCGGTCAGATCCGCCGAAATGGCCGATGTCCTGGCCGACGGCCTCGGGAGCCTTCTGGGGGTCCTGTTGTTCGTGATCCTTTTTCCGGCATTTCGGAAAAGCCCCACTCCTGCTCCGGAGCCTCCTTTGCAGGAAATCCAAGATTGACGAACTCGGGAAAAGTCGAAAATCAGATGGCAAAGTAAAAAATCGTCACCCCGTTGAAAAACGGGGTCCAGTGGTTTTATAAGTGTTTGAAAACACTGGATTCCAGCTTTCGCCGGAATGACGGAAAGAGAGCATTTTCGACTTTTTACGAAGCCATCAGGATTGACAGGGCTTCTATTTAAACGGCTTTCCGAAACGGTCCTACCCTTTTAATTGCCAACTATAAAAGGGTCGGTACCGGATTCTTGACAAAAGAGAAGATTTCGGCCATAAAAACATGATAATGAAATAAAATGTTTTTCCCTCGGGCCTTCGGATCCTTGGATCCTTAAATCCTAAAACTACCGGCTTCAGTGGACCGGAGGCGGCTTTAACGCTGTTTTTATCAGACTGATATTTTCCTAGGACTCCATTCAAAGGAAGCCGTTGATGATCAACCATAAAAATACGGCTTTTAACGAAAGATCCTTTTTAAGTGTGTCCTTCGTTGCCAAGGGCTTACAGTAAAATACACCGGCTTCGCCCTTGGACGCCTCGGATCTGGGACATCCTCAGCTTTTGCAACAACAGAGATAACCCGGTATCTGAAGAAAAACTCGGACGATAA
>PCSF01000024.1 GCA_002771315.1 Desulfobacterales bacterium CG23_combo_of_CG06-09_8_20_14_all_52_9
CGTACTCGTCACATCGCATGCCGTAAAATTCACTGTACTCTTTGGTGTTGCCCCCGGTACAGAAGGCATAGGGGCCGGTTCCGGTGAAGACTACGGTCACGACACTTCGATCCAGCGAGGCGTTCTGAAATCCGGCGATGACGCCTTTGACCATCTCGGTGGTATAAGAATTGTACTGTTTCGGGTTGTTCAGCCGAATCCAGGCCACATAGAGCCCGTCCACCACATTTCCTTTGGGATCTTTCAGGGGTCGCTTTTCGAAAACCACGCAAGGCGCATTCTCTTCTTTGCCCCAGTGGACATCGGTGTGCAGGCTATGGTCTTTAATCGCGTTATCTCTCGGCATCCAATCCAAACTCATTGTATCACCCTCCTTCTTTTCATTTTCAGTTAACGGGTTGATTCTCTGTTTGCTTTTTAAAAGTCCGGGGTCAGCACGATCCGCCGATCCGGAGCGGCTTTATGGGCTTCGGCAAACGTTTCGACGATGGTGCTCATGGGTCGAGTCTGAACAAAAGGTTCGATGTCGATTTTCTTTTTCAGAACCATATCCAGGACGATGGGGTAATATTCCGGGAGGCATCCCCAGGTCCCCAGGACATCGGCATCAAAGGCCATCACCCGGCCGAACATGTAATCCACTTTTGCCATGCCAAACCCCACCACTACGAGTTTTCCGATGAAGCTTAAAAGTGAAAGCGCCACCTCCTGACCCGTTTTGGAGCCGGTGACTTCGAAGATCTTCCAGCCGAATCCCGGAAGGCCGTTTTTCTTGCAAATCCCTTTGAAATCATCGGAGACCGCTTTAACATCCTTATCTGTGGAATTGATGACAAAATCAGCGCCGTATTTCAGGGCTCTTTCCAGACGTTCCTGATTCCGGGCAATGCCCACCACACAATTCGCCCCCAAAGCCTTCAAGGTCTGGCCCACATACTGGCCGACTCCACCGGTGATACCGATGACCACCGCATTATCCCCCGGTTGGAATGCCGCTCGCTTGGCCGCCTGGTAGGGTGTGGTGGCGGCATCCGCCACGACCGCCAGATGTTCCAGGGGAATTTTGCCCCGGTTCCTCACTTCACAAAGGTCGATGCTCGGCACCGGGATGTGGCTGGAAAACCCGCCATAAATCCCCAGACTGTTTCCGGGCATCTTCTGAGCCAGACATCGATTTCCTCTCCCGGTTTTGCACAAAATGCACTTCCGGCAAGGCATCACGGCCGGAATAATCACCTCTTTCCCGATCCAGGCCTCCTCTCCCGCCACTACGATTCCTGAAATCTCGTGCCCCAGGGTCAGCGGAGGCTTTGAAATGGTGGGGACCCCATCATAAAAATATCCCAAGTCCGTGTGGCAAACGCCGCACCCGGCCACTTCCACCAAAACTTCTCCGGATTTAAGTTCCGGAACCGATATCTCCGCTTTTGCGAGTTTTCCGGGGATCTTTTCCTTGGTTTCTTTGTTGAATGTTGTCGGTTGGACCATCTGCCAGGTCTGGATCTTCTTCGGTACGGTCGGCATGTTAGCTCCTCCTTAACCCATTATTAAAAATTCAGCCGGAACGGCCGGGACTCATCTCGCTCAAATTAAAAATCATATTATAGCTATAATATAACTAAATGGGTGTCAATAGGTTTTATCGTGGCGGGTATAAAAAAGCCGTCTCAATTCATTTGGGTTTGACCTTGGTGGTCTCGTAAAAAGTCGAAAATGCTCTCTTTCCGTCATTCCGACGAAAGCCGGAATCCAGTGTTCTCAAGCACTGATGAAACCCCTGGACCCCGTTTTTCAACGGGGTGACGATTTTTTATGAAACCATCAACCTTCAGATGAAAGAAGAAATTTACATTTTAAGACAGCAGTCCTCCATTTCGGTCTTGACTCTGCGCTGATGTAGCTGTAATATAGCTTCCTTCGGTTATTATCATAAAAACGTTGAACCGATCAAAAAAAGGGGGGGACATGCTGTTGAAGGACAAGAACGCCATCGTGACCGGGGGGTCCCAGGGAATCGGAACCGCGATCTCTTTGGAACTGGCAAGAGAGGGTGCGAACGTCTGCCTGACCTGCCGTAAGCACGAAAAAGAGGCTCTGGAGGTGAGAGACCAAATTTTGAACATGGGCCGAAAAGCGATCGCCGTAAAGTGCGACACCGCCTCCTTCACAGAGGCGGGAGATGTCGTTAAAAAGGCCCTGGAGGCGTTCGGCAAGGTCGATATCCTGGTCAACAACGCCGGCATGAACTGGGACGGTGTTTCCTGGAAAATGAGTGAAGAACAGTGGGATCGCGTCATCGAGGTCAATCTCAAAGGTTACTTCAACTTCACCCGCCATGTGGCCCCCCTGCTCAAGGATCAGAAACACGGAAAAATCGTTAACATCACGTCCATCAACGGGCTGCGGGGAAAATTCGGTCAGACGAACTACTCGGCCTCCAAAGCCGGCATCGTCGGATTCACCAAGGCCTTGGCCAAAGAGCTGGGGGCCTTCAACATCAACGTAAACGCCGTAGCACCCGGCCTCATCGAAACGCCCATGCTGACCCAGTCCGACGCCCGAAACAAAATCGTGGACATGGCCATGGCCGAAATCGTTCTCAAGCGCGTGGGAACGCCGGAGGACCTTGCCAATGTGGTGGTCTTTCTAGCCTCGGAAAAGGCACGGCACATCACCGGCGGGGTGATTAAAGTGGACGGCGGACAATATATCTGAGCTATCAAGCGGTCAAAGAGGATTAGGAATCGAAGGGTCAAAGGTTAAAGTAAAAGACTAACGACAAAGGGAGATCGCTTATGGGAAAAGTGGGAATCATCGGAGTCGGCCAAAGCGCCTTCGTCCGCCAGTACCCCGGATCCATCCGGGAGCTGGCCTTTGAAGGCTTCAAAAACGCCATGAAAGACGCTCAGATTACGGTTAAAGATATTGACGCCTCGATCATCTGTTCGGCGCCCGAATATGACAAACAGCGGTCTCCGGCCGGTGTCTTTGCCGAATACCTGGGTCTAAATCCTCAGCCCACGTTTTATGTGGAAAGCCTTTGCTCTTCGAGCAGCATGGGGCTTCGTCTGGCCTATTCTCTTATCAAATCCGGATTGCATGAAGTGGTGGCGGTCATCGGCTTCCAGAAGATGTCCGAGATCAGTTCATCGGAATCCCAGGAGCGGATGGGCCGTGGGGCCGACATCCAGTGGGAAAGCCCTTTCGGCACCATGATGCCCGCCTATTACGCCATGTACGCCCGGGCTCATATGAAGGCTTACGGGACCACGCTCGAAGACCTGGCTCTGATCCGCGTCAAGTCCGCCACCTATGGTCAACTGAATGAACTGGCTGTCTATCGAAAACCGGTGACTTTCGAGATGTTCTCAGACCCCAAAGACCGGATGGCCGGTCCGGTGGCAAGCCCCTTGAGAGTGGGTGACTGCTGCGCCAACGCCGATGGAAGTTCCTGCATCATCGTGGCCAGCAAAGAAAAAGCCAGGACTTTCTCGAAAAACCCGGTCTGGATCATGGGTCTGGGCGCCGCCTCTACCAGCGTAAACCTGGCGGGCAGGAACCTTTTCACAGGGCTTACCGTGGCCCACGATGCGGCAAGAGAAGCTTACACCATGGCCGGTGTGGGTCCTAAGGACATCGATGTGGCGGAAGTGCACGACTGCTTCACCATCGCCGAACTCATGGCCTATGAAAACCTGGGTTTTGCCAAACCCGGAGAGGGGAAGGATCTTATCCGGAGCAAGGAAACTTACAAGGAAGGAAGCATACCGGTGAACGTGGACGGCGGACTCCTTTCCAAAGGGCATCCCATCGGCGCCACCGGAGGATCCCAGATCCGCACCGTCGTGCGCCAGCTCAGAGGGGAAGCCGGCACCATCCAGATAAAAGACCCGGAAATCGGGCTCGTTCACAACATCGGCGGGGTCGGACTCTACGGAAACGTGACCATACTGGGGAGGTAACCCATGGGTAAAACAAAAGAAGCAGACGATCGGTTCAAAAAATTCGGAACGGTGAGCTTTACCGCCATCACGAAGACCAACGATTTTATCGATTACCTGGAACAGAACAAGGTGATGGGGACCCGATGCCGGGACTGCGGAATGCAATTTTTCCCACCACGGGCGGATTGCTACCGCTGCCTGACCAGCCACATGGAATGGTTTGAAGTCACCGGGACGGGGAAACTGGTCACTTACAGCAAGCTGGAATACGGACCGGTGGGATTTGAAAAGGATCTGCCCTACCGGATCGCTCTTCTGGATTACGGAAATTATAAGGTGTTCGGTCGAATCACCGATGGGGTCCAAGATGATGCGATTAAAATCGGCATGGAAATGAAAACGACGGTGAATCGTCTGCCCAACGGTCAGGTTAACTATGTCTTTCAACCGGTCTAAACCTGCAGTTGCAACAGCAGGCTAAACTGATCGGCGATCATGCATCGCACCGGCAATCACCTATAACACACAGGACGGCTATCATGACGGAATTTAAGAATATCCGGATCGAAACGATCAATGGGGTGGCCAATGTCACCTTGGACAGGCCCAAACACAATGTGCTGAATCTTTCTATGATGGACGAATTGAGTACCGCAATGGAACAACTGGCATCCGAAACCGCCCTCAAGTGCGTGGTCATTTACGGCAAAGGTCCCAGTTGGTGCGCCGGCGTCGAAGTCGTCGATCATAAACCCGATATGGTGCACAACATGATTCCCGGTTTCAACCGGATCTTCTTTTCCATGGACAAAATCGAGATCCCCATTATCGCCGCCGTAAATGGTTTCTGCCTCGGCGGCGGCATGGAAGTGGCCATCGCCTGTGATATGATCGTTGCGACAAAAAGCGCCTTTTTCGGCCAACCCGAAATCAAACTGGGATTCTTTCCTCCTTATGCGGCTTTCCGGCTCCCTCAACTGGTCGGTCCGGCCAAAGCCATTGAAATCTGCACCACAGGAAAACGTTACACTGCGGAATCCTTCCGTTCGATGGGGCTCGTCACATCCGTAGCGGATGACGACAAGCTCCGGTCAGAAGTAGACAAACTGCTGGGTGAAATCACCGCCTGCAGCCCCCTGATCATTCGGCTCAATAAGCGGGCCGTCAAAAAGCATCTGGGAATGGGATTGACGGAGGGAATAGAGCGTATCTCCGATCTGTTTCTAAATACCCTGATGAAAACACAAGATACCCTCGAAGGGATTGCCGGCTTCGAAGAAAAACGCAGACCGGTCTGGAAAAATCGTTAACAGGAGAAACATCCATGTCACTTATCAAAAAAATCGGCGTCATCGGCGCAGGGAACATGGGAAGCGGAATCGCCCAGAAGATCGCCCAGGAAGGGATCCCCGTGGTCATGGTGGATTTAAAAGAGGAATTCGTCCAACGTGGGATGAACACCATCAAAAAGCTGCTCGGCGAGGGCGTCGAGAGGAAGATTTTCACTGCCGCCCAGGTGGAAGCTATTCTGAATCGCATCACCGCTACCACGGATTTCAACGCCGTAGCCGATGCCGACATCATCATCGAAGCGGTCTTCGAAGACAAGGCCGTCAAATCCGAGCTCTTCCAAAAGCTGGACAAGATCTGCTCGGAAAAAACCATCCTGGCCACGAACACCTCCAGCTTTTTTGTCCGGGAGTTTGCCGAAAAAACCTCCCGTCCGGATCGCTTTGTCGGGCTGCATTATTTCTACCACCCGGCGAAAAACCGGCTCCTCGAAGTCATCCCCCATGAAGGAACAAGTCGGAAGACGATAGAAAAGGCAATACTTGCCGCCAAGCTCCAGGGCAAGACCGCCATCTTGGTCAAAGATGCGCCGGGATTTGCCGTAAACCGTTTCTTCGTCCCGTTCCTCAACGAAGCCGCCCGGATGCTTGAAGAAGGCATTGCCGACATCCCCACCATCGAAGAAGCTGTCAAGCGGGCCTTTCGCATCGGCATGGGTCCCTTCGAGCTCATGAATGTCACCGGCATTCCCATCGCCGTTCATGCGGCCACAACATTGGGAAAGGAGCTGGGTCCCTTTTATGCGCCGGCGGAAATTTTAAAAAAGCAGATGGAAAAAAGAGCGAACTGGAACCTGGAAGGCAAAGCGGATGAATCCCGCATCGAAAGACTCATGGACCGGTTCTACGGTGTCTGCCTGGGCGTCTCGGCCGCCCTTGTGGATGAGGGAGTGGCCTCCATCGAAGACACGGATCGGGGGGCCAAGGTCGGCCTTCGGTGGGCTCAAGGGCCTTTTGAGATCGCCAACCGGATCGGCATCGACAAAACCTATGCAGTAGTATCGGCCATCTGTAAAAAATATCCGGACTTCAAGATGCCAAAACTCCTCGAAAAGCAGAAACAATTGGGGAAACCCTTTGATTTCAGGTTGGTGGACCTTGGCATCCGGTCAGGTGTGGCCTTCATCACCATCAACCGGCCCGAAGCCATGAACGCCCTCAACGAAACCGTGTTTATCCAGCTCGAGGAGTATTTCACAAAGGCTGAAAAGGATCCGGAAGTCAAAGCCATCGTTTTCCGGGGCGCGGGAAAGGCCTTTGTTGCCGGCGCCGACATCCGCTATTTCGTGCAAAAAATAAAGACGAACAAAATCGCCGATATCGTGGCATTCACCCGAAAGGGGCACGAATTGTTCTTGAGGATTGAAAACTGCAAAAAGCTCACCATCGCACTTTTGGAAGGGTTGTCTTTAGGCGGCGGAAGTGAGCTGGCGCTGTCCTGCCAGGCGATTGTGGCCACACCGGCCGGGTCCATGGCCTTTCCGGAAACCGGAATCGGCATCTTTCCGGGCCTGGGCGGCATGCTGAGATTTTCCCGCCATTTAGGTCCTGAACTGTCCAAGTATTTTACCTTCACCGGACAGACGCTTTACGCAAAAGAGGCTCAAGAACTAGGGCTCGTGACCCGGCTTATAGAGCCCGCCGAAGCGGAGTCGGCCATCCAATCTCTCATCGCCTCGGAAAAACCGGACAAGTATAGTCCTCGGGATATCCCGGAACGATTCAGGAAGTTTGCCGCCGCCTGCTCACCGGAAAATGTCAAGCGTCTTTTAGCCAAACAACCGCCTTTGGGCGTTGCGGAAGACCTTGCCGCCAAAATGGCCAAATCCGTCGGGTTCAAGGCACCGCTTGCCATCAAGATGGCCAACGAAATCATCGATGCCCAGGTTGGAAAAAGCATTCCGGAAGCGGTCGAAATCGAGCTTTCGAGGCTCCACGAAATCTTTTCCACCGAAGACGCTCTCGAGGGACTGTCTTCTCTGGGGCGCAAGCGGCCGGAATACAAGGGCAAATAAAAGACGCGAGATACCCTTCACTCTGGAACCTGATGCAATCGGGGGGGCGTTTACCGGTCCATGAAAGCCCCCCTTTCTCCTGACTTGATATTTCTAAGGAGTTTGTTTTGATGCCCACAAACGAGTTTCCCGCCCTGCTAATCATCGACATGGTCAAAGACAACTTTGATCCCAAGAAAAACCTCACCATCACCCCTCTTGCACAAAAGACGATCGACCCGATCAACCGTACGATCCGGACTTTTCGGGAGAAGAGTTGGCCCATCATCTTTTCCACGGATGCCTTCCACAAAGAGGATTTCATTTTCAAAGGGAAGATGAAACCCCATTCCCTTGCCGAAACCGAAGGGGCAAAAGTCATCGATGAACTGGACAAAAAGGAAACGGACCCGTGGCTTCCTAAACCCCGGTTTTCCGCTTTTTTTAACACCGGTCTGGAACGGCATCTGAAAAAGCACGGAGTCACCCTGTGCGTCGTAGCCGGCATCGCCACCCATTTCTGCGTCCTCACAACGGCCATGGACGCCTTGTGCCATAATTTCAAAACGGTCATCCTGGAGGACTGCACTGCGGCTCCCTCTGAAGTCCTGCACCGGCAGGTTCTCGACACGTACCGAAAAAACCCCCTCTATCCCCTCTTCCGCATCCTTTCTTCTCTTGAGTTTCTTACAAGTATTTAAACCGTTGCGGGATTTTTTCCGTTTTCCAACCTCCTTTTCCCGGACCGGATGACCAATATCCCGGAAGCCGGATCGGTGATCTATCA
>PCSF01000293.1 GCA_002771315.1 Desulfobacterales bacterium CG23_combo_of_CG06-09_8_20_14_all_52_9
GTTGCCAAGGGCTCGCAGTAAAATACTACGGCTTCGCCCTTGGACGCCTTGGATCTGGGACATCCTCAGCTTTTGCAACAACAGGGTAAACAAAGACGGGGTTTGGGTTTTAAAAAAATCATGAGCAAAATCGGCGCGCTCATCTTCAAGGACCGCCACAAACGGATCCTGGTGCTCATTCGGGAACATTGGTTTCGGCTCTTGGAGGCCACGGGGTGTATGCTGATAGTGGCCGCTTCCACCGCCTTTTCGGCGTATCTGGTCAAACCGGTTTTGGATGATATTTTTTTCAATAAAAATATCAAAATGCTTAAAATCATCCCTGCCGTGGTCATCCTGATTTATTCCCTTCGGGGGCTTGGCCAGTACGGCCAGGAATATTTGATGAATCACGTGGGGCAGAGCATCATCAAGAGGCTTCGGGACAGTCTGTACGTCCATATCCAGGACCTGCCCGTATCCTTTTTTCAAAAGGAGCAAACCGGTGTCCTCATGTCCCGGATCACCAACGATGTCAACATTCTTAAATCCATGGTCTCCACGGCTTTTACCAGCGCGCTCAGGGACTGCTTCACCATCATCGGTTTGACCGGGGTGATTTTTTACCGGGATTGGAAGCTGGCCTTGTACGCCCTGATCATTCTGCCCCTGGCCTTTTATCCCATCGTGGAATTCGGAAAAAGGGTTCGGCGGGTGAGCACCGGGTGCCAGGAAGCCATGGCGAATCTGAACTCATTTTTGCATGAAACCTTTATGGGAAACAAGATCATCAAGGCGTTCGGGATGGAGGGCTACGAGAAGAAACGGTTTTTTGAAAAGACTTCAGAGCTGTTTAGGCTGGAGATGAAGGCGGTCATCGCCCGTTCCCTCTCTTCCCCGATCATGGAGTTTCTCGGCGGTCTCGGAATCGCTTTCATCATCGGGTACGGCGGATATCGCGTCATCACGGGCGCCTCCACCCCCGGAACCTTTTTTTCCTTTATGGCCGCCGTCCTGATGCTCTATGACCCTGTCAAAAAATTGAGCGGCCTCAATAATTCCATCCAGGAAGGCCTTGCGGCGGCCGACCGGATTTTTGATATCATCGAACGGGATTCGGACATTGTGGAGGAACCGGGGGCTCCGGAAATATCCACGGGTCCCCATTCGGTTGCGTTTCGAGACGTTTCTTTCCAATACGATACCGATTGGGTGTTGAAGGGCATCAACCTGGAAGTCAAAACCGGGGAGATCCTGGCTATTGTGGGGATGAGCGGGGGGGGAAAGACGACCCTGGTGAACCTGATTCCACGATTCTTCGATGTCACTGAAGGGGCGCTCTTCATCGATGATCTCGATATCCGGAAGGTGCAGTTGGCTTCTTTAAGAAGACAGATCGCCATAGTGACCCAGGAATCGATTCTGTTTAATGAATCGGTGCGGGACAACATCGCCTATGGCAAGTCCGGGGCGTCGGAGAAGGATATTCAGGAAGCGGCCAGGGCGGCATACGCCCACGAGTTTATATCCCAGCTCCATCAAGGGTATGCAACCTGCATCGGCGAATTGGGGATGAGGCTCAGCGGCGGCGAAAAACAACGGATCTGCATCGCCCGGGCCTTGCTCAAAAATGCCCCTATTTTGATCCTGGATGAGGCCACGTCTTCGCTGGATACGGAGTCGGAGATGCTGGTTCAAAAGGCCATCGAAAACCTGATGCGGGGGCGGACGACCTTCGTCATCGCCCACCGACTTTCCACCATCGGTTACGTGCATCGGATCATCGTCATCGTCAACGGCCGGATTGTGGAGGAGGGGACTCATGAGAGCCTCATGGCTCTCAATGGAGAATACTTCAAACTGTATCAGATGCAGTTTACCAACAACGGGGACCAGCCGGAAGGCATCGCCACCGCTTCATCACCCGTCTCTCTTCCAGAACAGGCCGGCCGATGACTTACGCGAAACAGAGGGGCCAGAGGGTCAAGGGGGCGGATGGATTCCTGGCGGTACTCGGTTTTTTTGCTATTGCCGGGGCTGCAGTTGTTCTTTTCCCTGGAATCGATCTGAGTGTCAGCGGCCTCTTTTATAATCCGGAAAAGCATTTTTTTTTAAAGGACCTCCTGTTTTGTACCCTGGTCTACCGTTTTGTGGAAGTTTTTTCCGGATTCCTGGCTTTGGTGCTTCCCATACTGTTTCTCATCACCCTTGTGAGGAGAAAGCCGATTTTCCGGTTTGACCGAAAAAAAATCGTCTATCTTATTTTGGTTCTGGCCATCGGGCCCGGGCTGATGGTGAACGTCCTTCTCAAAGATCACTGGGGCCGGGCCAGACCGAATCAGGTCCAAGAGTTCGGGGGCCAGAAGCGCTTTACCTCCGCCTGGGTCATGTCGAACGAATGCATGCAAAACTGTGCCTTTGTCAGCGGCCATGCCTCCATGGGTTTTTACCTCTTCGCTTTTGCATTCCTTTCGCACCATCACCGGAAAAAATGGATGGGGCTGGCGTTGATCTGCGGTTTTGTAATCGGCTTGGTCCGCATCATGCAGGGAAGCCATTTTGTTTCCGATGTGATCTTTGCCGGAATGATGGTCTATCTTGTTGCATGGATTTTAAGCCGAATTATCGCTGGAGGAGATAAGGACGCGTCAGGAAAAGTTTCCCTGCATGATCCGGCATGAGTCGGAATCCAATATTTCAGATGAGAAGATAGAAAAAACCTTATGGACCTCTCCATCATAATCCCGGCTTATAATGAGGAGAACCGGATTGTCACCACCCTCGAAGAGACCTTTGCTTACTTAGATCGCCGTCCTTATTCAAGCGAGGTGATTGTTGTCAGTGATGGGAGCACAGATGACACCCGGTCGGTTGCGAAAAGGCTGGGTCAGGGACACTCGGTTGGATTTCGAGTCATCGAATACCATCCCAACCGCGGAAAAGGGTATGCCGTACGCACCGGAATGCGGGAAGGGAGTGGCAACATCCTCATGTTCATGGACGCGGATTACTCGGTTCCTGTTGAAGAGATGGAAAAGGGATGGTTGCTGCTTCGAAAGGGGTACGACATCGCCATCGGATCCCGGTCCCTAGGCGGATCCCACGTATTGGCCCATCAGAATCTAGCCAGGAAGTTTTCGGCCAGAATCTACACGATGATCCAGAATCGTTACTTGGGCATTTCCTATCGGGATACCCAGTGCGGATTCAAGATGTTCATTCGTTCAGCCGCCCAGGCTCTTTTTTATCGACAAAAGCTTTCAAGCGTCATCTTTGATCCGGAAATCCTTTGGCTGGCCAAAGGAATGGGGTTCCGTACGGGGGAGTTTCCGGTGAACTGGAGCCATATCGGGGATTCCCGGATCCAGTATGACAGCATCAAAAAATCTCTTTTCGTTTTTCAGGAATTATTTAAAATCAAAAGACTCCACCGAATCAATTGAAGATCCTGCCGTCCCAGCCTGGAGGGACTCGCGACGTATTCTCGGTTTCGGTTCATTCACTTTTCCGGATGTCTGAACCTTTGGGCGGGACCCATCGGAGCCACTTTTTAAATCCATAGCACCGGTAAAGGTAAAAAACTTTTAGGGGAGTATTAAATCTTGACAAACGCTGCGGGGCGGCGATTTCAAGTTTTTCCGGTGGATCCACCCGCAAAAAAACCTTCGACAGTTGGCGGGTGTGGCTCGTTGGATCATAAGTGACCCCGATGGCATCTTTTTCCTTCAGGTTTTCATCTTTCCACCAAAAGTCGTAAACATTGGGCCGCCCCCACCGATTGATGGAGACGGTTTTCGGATTGCCGGGGGTGTAAAAGGCCAGTTCGCTGGCCACTTGGTAATGCAGGCCGAATAGGAAGGTTCGCTCCGGGTTCGGCATTTCAGCCTGCATGGCATGGGCTTTGACTCCCAGTTCCGGCCACCCGTAGACTTCCGAACTGATCCGGTCCCATTGCGGCGGAATAGGAAGAAAGGGATATACCGCGTGCAGGACGACCAGGCTGCTGATGAGATAGGCGGAGCCGACGGCCCATGGCCAGAGCCATCGTCCGGCGGATTTTATCCGGACGCGGCCGTTTGTCCTATCATTGCCGCCGAAAAAAATGGCGACGAGAACGGCTCCTGTCAGGTACCCCGCCCCCGACCAGTTCCCGTATACACGGGTATGCAGGCTTAACAAAAAAAATCCGATGATGATGAAAAATGAAGTGAAAAAGAGGTATCGGCAGATCCACGATCTTTCGCCGGTCTCTTTGAACGCATGCACCCAGGCCAAAAGGATCAGGATAAACACCAGGGGAGTCAACAACCCTGCCTGGCTCCCTAAAAATTCGAGCAGGAACCGGGTATGCAGCGCAAAAGGGCTGTCCGCCCCGCCGATGTGGGCTACGTGGCGGACCGAATTCCATTGGTTTGCGGCATTCCAGTAAATCACCGGCGTAAACATGAGAAGCCCGAAAACGACGGCGGCCCATGACCCGATACCCACAAGCTTTTTACGAAACGATCGATGCAGCAGCATAAAGAAAAAGACGGAGACCGGAAAGAGAATCATGGTGTATTTGCTGAGCATTCCAAACCCAAGCCAGAAACCGGCCATCAGCCATTGGAACCACCGGTCGTTTTCCAGGGCTCGCGCCGTGTGATAGCTCGCACCCGCCCAAGCTGCGGCCTGAAGGGCGTCCGGCGTGGCCAGGAGGCTACCGACATTAAATAGAAGAACACCCTGGGTCAAAAGTGCCGTTTGCCACGCAGCAACAGATCCTGCCCAACGATGGGCCACCCGGACCAGATATACCGATGCAACGGCCATGGCAAGGATCGAGGGGAGGCGGACCGCTGTTTCGGTATGTCCGAACCATGCCGTACACAACCCGATCGCCCAGGCGATCATGGGGGCCTGGTCGTAATACCCCCAGGCCGGATAGCGGCTCCATTGCCAGTAGTTGGTTTCGTCAGCAGCCAGCGGAAACGCGCCGGCAACCCAGAGGCGCAACAACGAAAAAAAGCCGATCCAAATTGCGGCAAAGAGCCAATATCGATTTTGTGAGAACATTTTCATGACGATGCACTAACGGGAGGGGATCGGAAAGTCAAGACAGTACCCGGATTGCGGCATTTTTCCCGGATCCGATGCAGGGTAAAATATTGACATCTTTTGAGATTTAAAATAGTCTTATTTTTTTAGATATCGAGTACCGGTGCCCGAGGGACCCAGGGTTCAGGGTTTCGGGGGTCCAGGGGGTCGCGAAAATCAGTCCGTTATTTAATTGAACACCCGGACCCTTGAACCGCAGGCCCCTTAAAGCGAAAAAAATCATTCAGACCCAGTTGACCGAATAGAAGGACATGAAATACTACCGCATCATCGATCGGTATCTTCTCAGCTTGATGCTGCCCCCGTTTTCCATCAACGTGGTATTCTTAACCTTCATCTTTTTAATGACCCAAATCCTTCAGATCACCACCTTCATCGTCAACCACAGGGTTGGCGTGTCGACGGTTTTTTGGATGCTGGTCTACGCCATGCCCTTTTTTTTAATTTTCGTTATCCCCATGTCCGTCATGATGGCGGTGCTTCTGACATTCCTGCGGCTGTCGAGTGAAAACGAAATCATCGCCCTGAAGGCCGGCGGTGTGAGCATTTACAGCCTTCTTCCCCCGGTTTTAATGTTTTGCTTCATGGGTAGCCTTCTGACCGCTTTCATGGCCATCTATGGTTTGCCTTGGGGGCGGCTTTCCTTTAAGGCCCTGGCAATACAGATCGCTTCTTCCAATGCCGATATCGCCATCAAGGAAAGGACTTTCAACGAGAGTTTTAAAGGGGTGATGTTGTACGTCAACCAGACCGATACGAAGCATCAACGGCTGGTGGATGTATTCATCGAGGATCAGCGGAAAATGGACATCGTCTCGACGGTGTTGGCCCCGGAAGGGAAACTCCTCAGTGATCCCGAAAAATCCGCCATCCATCTGCGCCTGTTCAACGGGACCATCAACCAGGTGAACCTGAAAGATCGATCCGTAAACACCATTCGGTTTGACGTCTATGACATCAACCTCAGTCTGAAGGAGTCCGCTGCGGCAGTTTCGGATGCACCCAAAGATGAGGAGGAAATGAGCCTGGCGGAGCTTAAAAATTATCTGGATACCGTCAAGGAGAGGGATTCCCAGTATTATCTGACCCTGATGGAGTATCATAAAAAATTCTCCATCCCGGCCGCCTGTTTTGCACTGGGGATCCTGGGGGTGCCCCTGGGCATCCATTCCAAGTCCGCGAAACGATCGTTCGGCATCCTTTTGGGATTGGTCTTCTTTTTGACGTATTACCTCATGTTGTCGATGGGTTGGGTCTTTGGGGAGACCGGGGCCTATCCGCCGGTCATTGGGATGTGGGCGCCCAATATCGTTTTCGGGGGGATCGGGATTTTTCTGCTCATTCGCTCGGCCAGGGAGCGGACGGTGGGAATCGATGCGATCCGATTCGCATTCGCAAGGGTGAAAGCTCGTCTTATGAAGAAACTGAAATAAGCGTCCATGCCATGTCGATTTTGCATCGATACATTCTCAAAGAGATCGCAAGATATTTCCTGATGGTTCTGGCGATGGTCGTGGGCATCTATCTGGCTGTCGATTTTTTCGAAAAAATCGACGATTTCATCGAGGCGGGGTTGCCGCTGTCGCGGGCCGGTGTCTATTTTCTTTTAAAGATTCCCTTTATTCTGGCTCAAATCATTCCGGTGGGTGTTTTGCTTTCGACCCTGATCACCTTCGGACTCATGAACAAAAACAACGAATGGATCGCCTTGAAAGGAAGCGGGATCGGGGTTAGTGCGTTATTGTTTCCGGTCCTCCTTGCAGGACTCGGGTTTTCGGTTCTGCTGTTTTTGATTTCTGAAATCGGAATCCCCTTGAGTATGACAAGGGCCAACCAAATATGGCTCGTTGAGGTCCGGAAGGAATCGGCCATGACTTCCCGGGAGAAAAATATCTGGATCAAGAGCAATCGGTATATCACTCATATCCGGTATTACAACCCGGCCCAGAAGACCTTTCACGGGATCACCCTGCATGGATTTGGCCCGAATTTTCAACTCGTGCACCGGATCGACGCCGAGCAGGGATACTACCAAAACGGAAAGTGGATCCTCTTGAACGGCATGGAGCAGGTGTTCGATTCGAAGACCAATAGATACCAAACCATCGGATTCGACCATAAAGAGGAGACCCTGGACCTTCTTCCCGAAGATCTTCAGAGGGTCGTGAAGAAATCGGAAGAAATGAACCTAGTCGAACTGCACGAGTACGTTCGGAAGGTGGAGACGGAAGGGTATGACGCGACCCTATATCGAGTGGATCTTCACGCCAAGATCGCCTTCCCTCTTGTTTGTGTGATCATGAGTCTTTTGGGCCTGGGCATTGCGCTCAAAAGGTCTGTGAAAGAGGCTCTGCCCATGGGAATCGCTTGTGGCATCGGGGCAGCCTTTATTTATTGGATCTTTCATAGTTTCTGTCTGTCACTGGGGTACGGTGAGATGCTTCCCGTGGCGATTGCGCCATGGGTGGCCAATTTTGTCTTTGCGTGTTTTGCCGCCGTCAACCTGATGCATGCTGATTAAAAGAATCCCGACATTGATGCTTTTAGGATATAATCTGGCGATGGCCCTAGGGGTGATCCTTGGGATGCCTTTCATCGTCCCTGTGGGGATGCTTTCTCAAAAACGCCGAAAAACGGTTTTAAGGCGCATGGGTTTCACGGCGATTCCAAGCTGTGCAGCCCGCTATAGGCGCCGACCTATCTGGGTGCATGCCTTGTCGGTGGGGGAGGTGATGGCGGCGATCCCCCTGATCCAGGCCTTCAAGGGCCGTTTTTCGGATCGTCCCGTCGTGTTGTCGGTAAGCACTTTCAGCGGTTTCGAGCTAGCCGGCCAGCGCGTCGACGGGATCCAAAAGCCGGTTTTTTTCTTTCCCTTTGACGGGTGGCCTTGCGTCCGATCCGTTCTCAAGCGAGTCGATCCGGCCATTGTTTTAATCCTTGAAACCGACCTGTGGCCCAATTTCATTTTTTCCTTGCAAAAA
>PCSF01000155.1:0-191 GCA_002771315.1 Desulfobacterales bacterium CG23_combo_of_CG06-09_8_20_14_all_52_9
ATCCCTTATCCAGAAGGCTCTTAATGGTGGTAGTATTGTAGGAACTCCTGTGCTATGCGGGTTCGCTGGAATTTGATTTTTTTCCATTTAACATTTAAGGATTATCTGCAAAACCCCGCCAAGCAGGCGCAGGTCAAGGAATACGAAAAACAGATTGACCGGATGGTCTATGAACTCTATGGCCTCACGAA
>PCSF01000155.1:261-1841 GCA_002771315.1 Desulfobacterales bacterium CG23_combo_of_CG06-09_8_20_14_all_52_9
CCGTTGACGGCAAAGCCTCTGTTTCCTTATACGCCAAAGACGGCATGGTCTGGATGAACCAGAACCAGATCGCCGAACTTTTTGACACCTCGGTGCCGAATATCAGCATGCACATCTCTAACATCCTGAAAGAAGGGGAATTAGAGATAGATTCAGTTGTTAAGGATTACTTAACAACTGCCGCCGACGGCAAACAATACAACGTCACTTTTTACGCCCTGGACATGGTTCTGGCCATCGGCTTCCGGGTGCGGAGCAAGTGGGGGACCCAGTTTCGGATCTGGGCCAACCGCAACCTCAAGGAATATATGGTCAAGGGCTTTGTGATGGATGATGAGCGCCTGAAAAATCCCGACGGCCGCCCGGACTATTTTGACGAACTGCTGGAACGTATCCGGGATATCCGGGCCTCGGAGAAACGCTTTTACCAGAAACTCCGGGATCTTTTTGCCTTGAGCAGCGATTATGACCCCACCGACAAAGCCACCCAGATGTTTTTTGCCGAAACCCAAAACAAACTGCTTTATGCTGTCACCGGCAAAACAGCCGCCGAAATCATTGTATCCAAGGCGGATGCGTCAAAGAAAAATATGGCGCTCACCTCCTGGAAAGGCTCGATTGTCCGCAAACAGGATATTTTTATCGCCAAGAACTATCTCAGCAAAGATGAGATCGACACCCTGAACCGGCTGGTAGTCATCTTTCTGGAAATTGCCGAACTGCGCGCCAAGGAACGTATGGATATCCCCATGTCATTCTGGAAAGAAAATATGGATCGCATTCTGGAATTTAACGATAAAAAGGTGCTCACCGGTAAAGGCTCGATCTCCAATGCTGAAATGGAACAAAAAGTCAGAGAAATTTATTCCGAATTTGATGACCGAAGAAAAGCCTATGAAGCGGATTTGGCGGACAAACAGGATGTTCAGGAAATCGAGGATATCATAAAAAAGCAGAATAAAAGCCTGCCAAAAATGTAAGAGAGCGAACAATTATAATGTCCTCTTTTGCTGTTGAATCTTTTGTGAGGCATTGCTTTACCACCTTAATTCGAAATAAAAACAATTTTGAATCAGAGATAGATAAATCAGAGATAGATATTTTTCAAAGAAGAAGTTTGACAATACACCATTATGGTGTCATTATAGGTTATAATGGAAAAGTGGAAACCGACTTACGATCTTGATGCTTTTTAACATGACTAATCCTGTTTGTCCGAAAACAGGGGCGTCCATGCATCGCGGCGTTCGTTCCCTGACCTTGACATATAAGGGGGGATTGGGACGTCCTTAGGGGGATTGGGACGTCCTTAAATAATTCAACAACTCATTTTAAAAGCCGAAAACTGTTCTCCCGGACAATCGCCCCGCCGCATGAATTATAGGAACACCACCAAATTAATCGACTTTCCCTGTTACTTTTCTTGCCCGCCAAAAAAAATTAAAACGACAGAGGATGGCAGATATCGGGAATTCTGGGGACAATATTTAAACTGAAGTTTCCTAAAAATTCATCATGCCGCCATGCGTAGTAGTACGGATACCAGGGAATTAATCACGGTTTTTCGAGGCTTTGGGAAA
>PCSF01000155.1:1858-3346 GCA_002771315.1 Desulfobacterales bacterium CG23_combo_of_CG06-09_8_20_14_all_52_9
TCACGGTTTTTCGAGGCTTTGGGAAAAGCCTACTAAAATTATCGTCCAAAGCGGCCTCCGCTATCAAGCGGCGGACATCGGAAAAGGCGAAATGGTTCCGGCCGGCCACTGCATGGCGTCGGGTCGGTGTTTTTTCAAGGCGGCCGGCATAGATCCACGTCAACGACGCGGCCATCATGCAAAAGTGGAGATGGTTCATGACCGCATGGGGATGCCGGGTTTGGGTTTCGGCGCTGCCGAGGTCCTGCTTGAGTTCTTTGAAAGCGGTTTCTATTTTCCACCGAGCGCCGTAATATTCGATCATCTCGGGAACGGAAAGGCTCATATCCGTGGAAAACAGCGCGACCCACTGGGTTTTGCGATATATCCAAACCACCCGAACGCTGGTTTTGAGGGTTTTGAGCATCACGACCCGGTCAAAGGCCATTACCGATCGAACGCGGCCATAGAGATTGACATCATATTCCTTTGCCAGAAGAAGATATTCTTTGGCCAGAGACGCGGCATTGCCCAATTTTTTTCCGTATTTTCGGGGGCAGCCGGGACCTTTCCGGCGCGATTGGCCGGGCATGTCATAAAGCGTATTGTTGCACCGCAATCGGGACAGCAGATGAAAATCCCGGCCAAGCCCCTGGTTCAGGGGCTTGTACAGGGAATCATTACCGAACCAGGAGTCCGTGATCAACAGGATCGTGCCCTGCTGAAATATTTCGGCAATGGAAAAAACCATTTCCACCGCCTGATCGATTTTGGTTTTAAACTCAAGAGCCGGTTTTTTCACCCCCCAGGCCTCGACGGTTTTTTTCATATGATAGAAGCGATAACTCAAGGGAAGACAGGCCCATCGGCCCTTCACCGTTTTCAGAAGCCCCACCATGACGATATTCTGCGCCCAAGGATATTTGGACTGGTTTTGTTTGGCGGCATGGTCGAAGACCCTGGCGCATCCGAAGATCTTTTTCCCGGTTTTGGGGTTGGTGCTGTCATCCAGCGTCAGAAGAAGCCTGTCTCCGGTCAAAGGCTCGGGAATCATTTTCCACAGACATGTCCAGAGCCGCGCCCAGGGGATTTTGGGCGAGGCCATGAAGCGATAAAAGGGTTTTGGATCGATCCAGTCAAATCCGAAAAGGGTTTTGAGGCAACGGAGCAGGTTCGAGGTTTTGGAAGAGGTAAACGGAATAATGACGGCCAGAAGGACATAGATGAACCAGATGCCGCGCTCCCCGGGTTTGCGTGAAATTTCGAATTCATTTTTGAGTTTTGTGAGCAGATCGTGTAAGATGAGCATGCGAGGCCTTTCTGTTGGGGGTTTTTGTTTTGGTGAACAAACCGTACCATGGTTTGGCCTCGCAATCAATAATAACCTATTGAAATATTATAAAAAATTTGTATCTGGCAAAAATTTGCCTTTAATATTTCTAATAAAATCAATGAGTTGCAAAAATCGAAAATTTTTCTTAACAGACTGTTTTTATTGATGATATAAAT
>PCSF01000157.1:0-21110 GCA_002771315.1 Desulfobacterales bacterium CG23_combo_of_CG06-09_8_20_14_all_52_9
CCCCGTATCGACCTTTCGGAAAAAGATATCCAGCCTCAACTCGATCGACGTCGCCCGGGTCAAAGCACGCTTACATCCCCCAGAAAAGAGGCGGATCGGGTAAGGATTCTTTCCGGTGTGGAGGACGGAAAGACGCTGGGAACACCTTTGGCCCTTTATATCGACAATGGGGATAGCCGCCCGTCCGACTACCGGGAATTAGCAAATGTTCCCCGTCCGTCGCATGCCGACTACACCTATCGCTTAAAGTACGGCATCCTGTCAAAAAGCGGGGGGGGAAGGGCCAGCGCCAGAGAGACCGCAGCCAGGGTTGCCGCCGGCGCCGTTGCCGAAAAAATCCTTTTTGAGAGCTATGGAACTCAGATCGTAGCATGGGTTATGTCTGTCGGATCCATCTCGTGCGAAACCGTGGATCTTGAGATCGTCACGCGGGCCGATGCGGATCGATATCCGGTGCGGTGCCCGGAAGGGCCCTTCGCCGAAAAAATGGCTCAAGCCATCCGTGAAGCCCGTGATGCCGGTGAGTCTCTGGGCGGCATTATCATGTGTGTGTGCCGCAGCGTTCCCGCGGGCCTCGGAGAACCCGTCTTTGACAAGACCGAGGCCATGCTGGCCCAGGCCATGCTCTCGATACCGGCGTGCAAGGGGTTCGACATCGGTTCGGGATTTGAAGGAACCCGGATGCCGGGCTCGAAACACAACGATTTATTTGTCAAGCGCAATGGTCGTCTGGGAACAAAAACCAACTTCAGTGGAGGAGTCCAGGGAGGAATCACCAACGGAGAAGCCATTTATTTTCGAGCGGCTTTCAAACCCACTTCAACCATCTCCAAACCCCAGGAAACTGTGGATTACGACGGCAATCCCGTGGTGCTGAAAGCGGCCGGCCGGCACGACCCTTGTGTCCTCCCGAGGGCCGTGCCGATCATTGAAGGCATGGCGGCTTTGGTCCTTGCGGATCTGGCCGCAAGGCAAAAGATCCGGTAAATCAACTTAAGATCCTGAATTGGCTGGAATCGGGAAGAATCGGAAGGCGATAATGATCGGAATCATCGGCTTCGGCCGGTTTGGTCGCTTCATGGCCAAACATCTGATGGAAGATTTCAAAGTTCGGATTTATGACGAAATCGATTCAGCGGATTCGATCCGCTCGGCCGGCGCAATTCCCGTCGATCTTTCCGATGTCTGTAAACAGGATGTGGTGATACTGGCCGTTCCCATTTCCAGGATGAAGTTTTTACTCGAGCAAATTGCGCCGCACTTGAAGGAGAATGCATTGGTGATCGATGTGTGCTCCGTCAAGATTTATCCGGTTCAATGGATGGAAAAAATCCTGCCCCATTTTACGTCCATACTGGCGTGTCATCCCATGTTCGGGCCGGACAGCGCCGCAGATTCTTTGGTCGGGCACAAGATATTCCTTTGTCCGGTTCGGCTCAAGACTCCGGATTACCGGAAAATCAAAGCATACCTGGAAGCGAAAGGACTGGTCCTCATCGAATCCACTCCAGAAGCCCACGACCGGGAGCTTGCCTTCAGTCTGTGTTTGACCCACTTCATCGGACGCGGTCTGTCTGCTTGCGGTGCGAAACCCTTGCAGATGGATACCGAGGGGTACAAACGCCTGTTGCATATCCTGAATGTGGTGCAAAACGATACTTGGGAGCTTTTTTACGACATGCACCGATATAACCCCTTTGCCACAAAAATCCGCTTGGCATTCATGACCGCCGTGCAGGAGATAGAAAAAGAGTTGGAGGCATGAGAGTCGCCTTTCAGGGAATCCGTGGAGCCTACAGTGAAGTGGCGCTGAAAAGGTATTTCAAATCGGAGGCGCAACCGGTGAGTTGTGCGAGCTTTGAAGAGGTATTTAACGCCGTCATGGAAGCAAAGGTGGAATTCGGATTCGTTCCTGCCGAGAACACCATTGCGGGAACGGTAGTAGAAAACTACGACCTGTTGCTGAGCCATGATGTCGTGGTCCAGGCGGAGGCCTATATGGCGATCGCCCACATGCTTTTAGCCAAAAAAGGGGCGCTATTCGGCGATATTTCCAGCGTGCTTTCCCATCCCCATGCGCTGAATCAATGCAAGGCATTTCTCAGACAGCACGGCCTCAAAGCGGTCCCGGCCTACGATACGGCCGGTGCGGCAAAGGAGGTCGCGAAGCGCTCTTCAAAAAGGTGGGCGGCCATTTCTTCCATACTATGTGCGGAAATCTACGGCCTGGATATCCTGAAAAAGAATATTCAATCCACTCAGACCAACACGACGCGTTTTCTTGTCATCGCAAAAAATCAAAAGGGGGAAATCAGTGCTTTTCAGGAAAAGACCTCCTTGGCCTTTAAAACCCAGCATCGGCCGGGGGCGCTCGTGGATTGCCTGAAAATCTTTCAGGAACATCAATTGAACCTGACCAAGCTGGAATCCCGGCCCATACCGGATAATCCATGGGAGTACGTTTTTTACGCGGATGTTGAAGCCGGAGAGGATTCGTCGGCTGTCGCCGGGGCCATTCAGGAGCTTTCCTCCCAGGCTTTGTTTGTGAAAATTTTAGGGAGTTATTCCAAGGCAATGGGAGATATCAGACATGAAAAATAAATCGGATAAATTTGCCCGGGGAAAAGGGGATTTGATTAAGGTGAAGAAACAGAAACCCAAGATCCTCGTGATTCACGGTCCCAACTTGAACCTCTTGGGCAAAAGGGAACCCGACCTCTATGGGGAAAAGACACTGGAGACCGTTCATGAAGAATTGGAAAAAGACAGCAGACGGTTGGGGATTGAGGTGGAGATGTTTCAGTCCAACCATGAAGGCGCTATCATCGACAGAATCCAGGAAGCCGGAGAAGGTTGTGCCGGGCTTATCATCAATCCGGCGGCTTTCAGCCACACCAGCATCGCGATTCGAGATGCGTTGCTTTGCCTGGATGTCCCCATCGTGGAGGTGCATATCTCCAATATTTATAAAAGGGAGCCTTTTCGGCACCGATCCCTGATTTCCGACATCACCACTGCAACCCTTTCCGGGTTCGGGACAGAGGGATACCGGATGGCGCTTCGGGCCATGGCCGATATGATTTCCGAAAGCATTTGAATTTTTCGCTTGACACCCATGGCGCATTTATTTTACGGAAGGTATGGAAAGATATAAAGCCGTGAAGAACCGGATATTCATAGATCTGTCTTCCCTGATAGGAGACGGATTCTGGCGATGGCAAGGCGGAAATTGGAGCCTTGCCGGCGGGAGATGTTTTTTGATTTATTGTTAGGAAGTTAAAAGCAAAGCAGATTCAAAACCGTGGGCAGGCAAGACGCTCACGGTTTTCATTTTTCAATAAAGGGCCGTGAGTAACTCACGGCCCTTTATTTTTGAACATAAAAGATAAGGATTCGGTGATGTACCTGAAAGAATTTCCTGATGAAACCACATTTTATCGGATGGCCTCACATTTTAATGTGATTCCGCTTTGCATGGAGATTTTGTGCGATACCGAAACCCCGATCACGCTGTTAAACAAATTTTACCGCCTGCAAAATCCGATTTTTCTTTTTGAAAGCGTTACCGGAGGGGAAAAATGGGGAAGATACAGTTTCATGGGAGTATCGAGCAGAAGCCGGATCCGGATTTTTTCAGACCGGATCCAGGTAGAAGAAAACGGCCGCATCCATAATTACAAGCACCAAGGGAATCCTTTGGGCTATCTGAAAACGCTCACGCGACAGTTCAAGCCGGCGCCTGTCTTTGAGTCAACCCGGTTCTGGTGCGGAATGGTCGGTTACCTGAATTACGAGATGGTCTCTTTTTTTGAAAAGATTCCCAATCGACTGGACCCCGAACTGGAGTTGTCCCATTTCATCGTCCCGGATGCTCTGATCATCTTCGACAATATCCGGAAAACGATATCCATTTTGGTCCTTTCCTTTCCCGCGTCGGGCCGACATGTCCCCCCCGATTACCGCCTCCTCAGGAAACGACTGCACGATCTCTGTGGAGCGGCCATGGGCCCACCTCCTGCAATCAAAGCGGATAGATCGGATATAACTCATACTCTCATGCCGACCCTTAAAAAAGAAGCCTTTCTTGAAAGAGTCCGGAAGATAAAATCTTACATCCGTGCCGGAGATGTCATCCAGACAGTAATTTCCCATCCTTTTATATGTGAAAATCCGCCGGATCCTTTAAAGCTTTATCGGGCCCTTCGGTATGTGAACCCTTCACCCTATCTTTTCTATTTAGACATGGGAGAGACGATGCTGATCGGTTCTTCTCCTGAAACCATGGTGAGACTGGAACACGGGAAAGCCTTTCTTCGTCCCATCGCCGGCACCCGGCAGCGGGGAATCGACGAGGAAGAAGACATGGCCATGGCCGAAGATCTCCTTAAAGATGAAAAGGAAAGAGCAGAGCACATCATGCTGGTGGACCTTGGGCGTAACGATTTGGGCCGTGTGGCGGAGACCGGAAGCGTTCAGGTGACCCAACTGCTGCACGTGGAGCGATACAGCCATGTCATGCACCTGGTATCCGACATTTGCTGCAATCTATCTCCGGGAACCGATGCTTGGGATTTATTGAGGTCTGTTTTCCCGGCAGGAACTTTGACGGGTGCGCCTAAGGTGCGCGCCATGGAGATCATCGATGAGGTGGAGCAGTCGTCCCGCGGACCCTATGGGGGCGCCGTGGGCTATATTTCTTTTTCCGGCAACATGGATCTGGCCATCACCATACGGACCGCACAGATCGAAAAGGGGCGATTGGTACTTCGATCCGGTGCCGGCATCGTCGCCGATTCGAATCCTGAAAAGGAGTGGATGGAAACCGTCAACAAGGCCGAAGCCATGAATCAGGCCCTTAAGCTGATTCGGTAATGGAAACTAGCAGGCGAGGAGAAAAGACATGATTGCGATCATCGATAACTATGATTCATTCACCTACAACTTGGTTCAGTATTTCAGACAACTGATTTCGGATGTCCGGGTGTTTCGAAACGACGCCATTAGCGTCGATGCCCTTGCCGTCATGAAGCCATCCGGCATCGTAATATCGCCGGGCCCCGGCTGCCCGGATACGGCGGGAATCTCCCTGACGGTCATTCACCGGTTTTTCGAAAAGGTCCCGATTCTGGGCGTATGCTTGGGCCATCAGGCCATCGCCCAGGCATTCGGTGGCAAAGTGGTCCCTGCAGCACGTCTCGTACATGGGAAAACATCCTGGATTCATCATGACGGAAGTCCCCTGTATAAAAACCTGGACAACCCATTTGAAGCCACGCGTTATCATTCCCTGATCGTAGATCGTGATAACTTTCCGGCGTGTCTGACGGTGAGTGCATGGACTTTGGATGATGAAATCATGGGCGTTCGGCATCAACGCTACCGAGTTGAAGGGGTTCAATTTCATCCGGAGTCGATTCTTACCAACGGAGGCTTTCAAATCATTCAAAACTTTGTTCAACTCATCAACAAGGAGGAAAAACGTGATGAAAACAACAATTGCCAAGCTCGTCAAACAGGAGAACCTGACGGAAGAGGAGATGGGACGGGTCATGGAAATCATCATGACGGGGCAAGCGACACCGGCGCAAATCGGTGCATTCATGACCGCCATGAGGATCAAGGGGGAGACTGTCGAGGAGATCGCCGGGGCTGCCAGGATGATACGGGCCCATGCGACCCCGGTCAACGCCCGCAACCATTGTAAGAGCGTGAGTATCGACAGGGATGAAATCAACATCGAGGAAGAAACCATCCTGGACACCTGTGGGACCGGAGGGGATGGGACAAACACCTTCAATGTCTCCACGGTCACGGCTTTCGTGGTTGCCGGAGCAGGTGTCAAGGTCGCCAAGCATGGAAATCGAGCGGTATCCAGCCGATGCGGCAGCGCCGATGTCCTGGCCGATCTGGGCCTCAATCTGGATCTCAATCCGGCCGATGTGGAAAGCTGCATCAACACGGTTGGGATCGGTTTTCTTTATGCCCCCTTGTTTCATGGCGCCATGAGATTTGTCGCAGGACCGAGACAGGAAATCGGCCTGCGGAGCATTTTCAACCTCCTGGGGCCATTGTGCAATCCGGCAGGCGCCAACGCCCAGGTGCTGGGTGTTTATGACATGGATTTAACGGAAAAGATCGCGCATGTCCTGCAGAGGTTGGGAACCAAGGCCGGGTTTGTGGTTTGCGGGGAAGGGACCTTCGACGAAATCAGCATTTGCGGCTCCACCAAAATCTCCAGATTGGAAGAAGGCCGCGTGACCACTTCTTTTATGGTACCTGAAGATGTGGGGATGACGAGGGCTTTACCGGAAACCATCAAGGGAGGCGATGCGACAGAGAATGCGCGAATCGTCCGGGAGATCCTAAATGGAGAAAAGGGGCCAAAGAGGGATATGGTTCTTCTCAACGCCGCTGCGGCTTTCATGACAGCAGGCCTGGAAGATGATTTTCCGGGCGGCATTGAAAGGGCCAAAGAATCCATCGATTCCGGATGTGCGAGGCAAAAGCTTGAGCAACTCATCGCCTTTACAAAACAATGCAACCCATTTTTGAGAAAATGAGCATAAAGGACTTATGAACCCCATTCTGAAAAAGATCATGGATGAAAAAGCCGAAGAAGTCAAAAGGCTCAGAGCGAAAGGCGTCGGAGAAGACCGTAGCACCGATTTGCTTCCCGTCCGCGATTTCAAGGAGGCCGTATGCAGGACCGGATGGATGAATCTGATCGCGGAAGTCAAATACGCCTCTCCTTCTTCGGGTCGTTTTTCCATAAAGCGGGACAGCGCCCGGATCGGAAAAGCCTATGAAACCGCCGGGGCGGCCGCGATATCCCTGGTGACGGATAAGCGATTTTTCGAAGGGGATATCCGGGATATTTCTGTCTTAAAGAAAGCGGTTCGCCTTCCGGTCTTACGGAAGGATTTCATTATCGATGCCGTCCAAATTGCTCAATCTTTTATAAACGGCGCGGATGCAATTCTTTTGATCGCCCGGATCTTATCCAAGGAACAATTGGAGGAAATGGTCGGCATTTGCAAAGACTTCGGGATGCACGCCTTGGTTGAGATTCACGACGAAAAAGATCTTGAGAAGGCTCTGGCATGCAACGCCTCCATTATCGGGATCAACAACCGCGATCTGGATACCTTCCAGGTCGATATCGGTGTCACGATCCGAATTGCACCCCTGGTCCCTGAGGATTGCGTTGTCGTCAGTGAAAGCGGAATCCGGAGTGCGGAGGATATCCGGAAGTTGAAGCCGCTGGGTATCCGGGCTGTTTTGGTCGGGACTTCACTCATGGACAGTGAGGATATTGTTTCGAAAACCCGTTCCCTTGTCCACGCGGGAAAAATGTAGGTTATGGTCAGAGTCAAAATCTGCGGGATTACCCGCATCCGGGATGCGCTATGGGCCGCGCGTTGCGGAGTCGACGCGCTGGGATTCATATTCGCTGAAAGCCCCCGCCGAGTGTCTCCGGAAAGAGCGAAGGCGGTCATCGATGCTCTCCCGCCGTTTATCCGGGCTGTGGGCGTTTTTGTGGATGAGGTGCCCAAGACGCTTGTCGATATCGCGACGTTCTGCGGTCTGGACTTAGTCCAGCTCCACGGAGAAGAAACTCCCGATTATTGTCGCAAGATTCCTTTTCCGGCCATCAAGGCATTTCGGATAAAAAACCCCGCAAGCCTTTCAGCGATAAGCCCTTACCGCGGGGTTGTCAAAGGAGCCGTATTGGACACTTACCACAGAGTAAAAATGGGGGGTACCGGGGAAAGTTTCGATTGGCAGCTCGCCGTTAAAGCCCGGAAATACGGTATTCCCATCATCTTGTCGGGAGGGCTGACCCCTGAAAACGTTCAACAAGCCGTTCAAATCGCCGGCCCCTATGCCGTAGATGTCAACAGCGGTGTCGAAAAGCGTCCCGGACAAAAAGATGCTGTCCTTGTGGAGCGACTGATGAAACAGATTTCAGGCTCTTTCTCAAACTGAGTGGGTCTGGACTACACTAAAGTCGGATTACCGATTTGAAGTGAGAAAGAACCTTGATATTCTATCGCCGGTTGTAATAATCGCAATAAGGGACGTCCATGGTTTCATGCATTCAGCAGCGAACGATTTTCAGATTTGGGATTAAAAAAGAACACCGTGACAATGGGGACTATCAGCCCGACGGCGAGGACGATAAACATCAGCATGCCTAATTCATCATACCGACCGCGTTCGATGACGAAGACGGTATTCAGCGCTTGGGTGAACAGTTGACTGCCGGATAGGGCCAGGTTTGTAAAGGCCGCCATGACGGCAAAGTACGTGGCTTTTTGATTTTCAGGAGCCTCCTTGGCGATCCAGGCCAGCATGGGGATCATGGCTACCTGCCCCAGGGGGGAGTCGGCCATAGTATCCACGATGGCGATGGTTTGCGCGCCGAACCCGAGATGCGCCTCGGTCCACTCATGCATGCCGTAAAACATTCCCACATAAGGGAGAAACATGACGGTACTGTATATGGACAGGAAGACGATCAGATAAGGTATCGGCCGCCGGCTCATCCAGGCCCGTAGGGCGAACATTCCCATGATGGCCAACAGCGACGAGACCTGGCGCAGGGTACCGAAAAATGCTTCGTCGAATCCCAGCGCATCGATCTCCCACCAGGACGCCCCGGCCCCGAGGGTGGGCATGGCTCGAAAGACAAAGACAATCACCGCGATGCCGATGATTTCCCGGCGCTTTTTAGTTTCCAGAGGTTGGAGTAACTGATGGATGAGATATCCGATGATCAGCAGGGAGCTAAAAAAGATGATTTCTTCTTTCAGAGGGACTCCGGAAAGCCCGATGGATAAAGTCATGAGAATGAAAATGCCGCTTCCCCCTAAAATGGAAATGCTCGGCTTTAAGTCGGTCTTTTTCGGCCGCATCATCTTAAAGATGTCCGTTTCGGAAAACCCTTTGCGTCGAAACGCCCGGCGCTGCATATTCACCATCAGGCCTCCGAATACCACGCCCATCACGGATATCGCCGGGATTACCAGGGAAATACGATACATAGCTGCGTAAGAAGTGGTTTTGGCCAGCCATCCTCCCAAGCCGGCCACCGCAGCGCTTCCTCCAAGAATTGCGATCCGGCCTAACGTTTGGACGGTGATATGCATCCGTTGCAACTCGGAATCCGGAAATGGTGTGCCGTCCGATTGGAATCGAGGGACGGCCTCTACGGTCATAGCATCGGCGACGACATCCTGCAGCACGTATCCGATAGGAGACAAGAGCGCCGCCAGGACATACCACGTGCCGGAAGGCAGCATCGTTTCCATCCACCCTTTATAGCCAGTCAACCCCAACATGATCAAAAGGCTTACGGCCATGAGCAGGGCGCCCAGGTAAACAAAAAAGGCTTTTTTATGCCAAAAAAGATCGACCAGGTGCCCCAGCGGCATTTTCAGAGCCCATGGAAGGCCGGCCCAGAACCCTAATCCGGCTAAAAAGGCAGCGGAAAGCCCCAGTTCTTCTTTGACATAAAAACTCTCGATGATTCCCGTGAAGCCCGAGACTCCGGCTGCCAGGTAAACCATCAGTGGTGGAATGTAGCTTGCCTGCATTTCCCGGAAAATGCCGAAAAAGTCCTGAGTTATCCAGCGCCAAAAATTTCCAGGAAATATTCTCTTTTTTGGATCACGTTGGGATGCAGTCACGTCGGGATCCTCGATCTATCGGACGGTAAACCCTGTTGTTGCAGTCAATTGCTCCGGAATCTACACCGTGTGACTGATAGTCAGCTCGTCGTTTTTCACGTCCACCCTGATGACGGCCCCTTCGGGGATGTCTCCGGCAATGAGAGCCCGACCAATGCGCGTTTCCAGCTCCCGTTGAATGTATCGTCGTAAGGGTCTTGCGCCATAAACCGGATCGTAGCCGGTTTTTGCGATGAATTCCCGGGCGGTATCCGTGATCTCAACGGACACATTTCGGTCTTTGAGCCGCTTGGAAAGGTCCCGGGTTAGCAAGGTCACGATCCGTTGCACTTCTTCGAGAGTCAGCGGTTTGAACATGACGATGTCATCGACGCGGTTGAGAAATTCCGGCCGGAAATGCTGGCGGAGTTCGCTCATCACCCGGCTTTCCACACCCTTTTTAATCGTTCCGCTATCGGTGATCCCTTCCAGGAGATGATGTGACCCGATATTGCTGGTCATGATGATGACGGCGTTCTTGAAATCGACCGTGCGGCCTTGGCCGTCCGTCAGACGGCCGTCGTCAAAAATCTGGAGCAGCACATTGAAGACATCTTGGTGCGCCTTTTCAATTTCGTCGAAGAGAATCACGGAATAGGGTTTCCGGCGCACGGCTTCGGTCAACTGCCCGCCTTCCTCGAACCCCACATACCCCGGAGGTGCGCCGATCAGTCGGGCAACGGTATGCTTTTCCATGTATTCACTCATATCGATCCGAATCATGTTCTCTTCGCTATCGAACAAGGCTTCGGCCAGGGTTTTGGCCAGTTCCGTCTTTCCGACACCGGTGGGACCCAGGAAGATGAAGGTTCCGATGGGTCTTCGGGGATCCTTGATACCGGAACGGGCACGGATTACGGCATCCGCCACTAGTTGGACCGCCTCATCCTGTCCGATGACACGCTCGTGCAACACTTCATCGAGACGGAGGATCTTCTGGCGTTCGCCTTCCATGAGACGGGCAACCGGGATGCCGGTCCAGCGCGAGATGATCTCCGCAATCTCTTCTTCGGTCACTTCTTCCCGAAGCAACCGCTCTCCGGTCTCCTTTTCGGCCAGTTTTTCTTCTTCCGCCTTCAGGTTACGTTCCAACTCCGGAAGCTTGCCGTGCCGCAATTCCGCCGCGCGGTTCAAGTCGTAGCTGCGTTCAGCCATCTCGAGTTCATGACGCGTCTTTTCGATTTCCTCCCGGATAACCTGGATCTTTTTAATGGCCTCTTTTTCAATATCCCACTGGGCACGCATCCCCTGGGCTTTTTCCCTGAGGTCAGCCAGCTCCTTTTGGAGAGCCTTCAAACGGTCATGACTGGAACGATCCGTCTCTTTTTTAAGGGCGGCTTCTTCGATTTCCAGTTGCATGATTCTCCGGGACACCTCGTCCAGTTCCGTAGGCATGGAGTCGATTTCGGTTCGGATCATGGCGCAAGCTTCATCCACCAGATCGATGGCTTTATCCGGAAGGAAGCGATCGCTGATGTACCGATTCGACAAGACCGCAGCAGTGACCAGGGCGCTGTCCTGAATTTTCACTCCGTGGTGTACTTCGTAACGCTCTTTCAGCCCGCGCAGGATGGAGATGGTATCTTCCACCGAGGGCTCATCTACCACGACCGGCTGAAACCGTCGTTCTAAAGCTTTGTCTTTTTCGATGTATTTCCGATACTCATCCAGAGTCGTGGCTCCGATACAATGGAGTTCGCCTCTCGCGAGCATGGGTTTGAGCATGTTGCCGGCATCGATGGCGCCTTCGGCCTTGCCGGCCCCTACAATCGTGTGCAGCTCATCGATGAAAAGCAGAATTCTTCCCTCGGATTCCTTGATGTCCTTTAAGACCGCCTTCAGACGCTCCTCGAATTCGCCTCGGAACTTGGCGCCGGCCACCAGGGCCCCCATGTCCAGGGCGAAGATGGTCTTGTTTTTCAAGCCTTCCGGGACGTCCTGGCGAACGATCCGATGGGCCAGTCCTTCGACGATGGCGGTTTTTCCGACACCCGGCTCACCAATCAGAACCGGATTATTCTTGGTTTTTCGGGAGAGGATCCGGACCACGCGCCGAATCTCGCCGTCCCTCCCGATCACCGGATCCAGCTTGGCGGATCGGGCCTCTTCGACCAGGTCCCGTCCATATTTCTGCAGCGCCTCGTAAGTCCCTTCGGGATCAGCGCTTGTCACGCGCTGGTGGCCTCGGATGGCGGTCAGGGTTTTGAGCAACGATTCCCGCGTGATGCCGAATTCATGCAGGATCGAGCCGGCCGCTGTCTTTTTTCCTTCTTCTATGAAGGCCAAAAGGATATGCTCAACCGAGACGAATTCATCTTTCAGGCTCTCAGCTTCGTTTTGGGCTTGCACCAGCAGTCGGCTCAGTCGCTGGGTGATATATACCTTCCCCGGTTCGATTCCGGGTCCGCTGATCCGGGGTCTTTTGTCCAGTTCCTGCTCAAGCCGCCGTCGAACATCCGTCTCCGGAATTTCCATGCGTTTCAGAAGACGGGGGACCAATCCGTCCGTTTGTTCCAACAGCGCAAGGAGCAGATGCTCGCCGTCCACTTCATGGTGGTTGAAGCGGACCGCTTTTGTGTGAGCCGCTTGAAGCGCCTCCTGGCATTTCACGGTCAGTTTGTTCATGTCCATTGTCTATCCTCCAATAATAAAGCTCGCCGGGTCTTTATGACCCATGACGGCGTGCGTTTGATGATCTTATCCAAGCAGTTGCTCCAAATCTCGAATCCGTTTTTCCAGGGTTTCAATGCGATCCAAAAGCTCCAGGATCACACCGATACCGGCGTAGTTGATTTCCAGGTCGCTTTGAAGACGGATGATTTTTTGAATCAACAAAACCGTCTGGCTTTCAAAGCGCCATTCCTCCGGATTTTCAGTCCACTCGATGGGATCCACGAGCCCGAAGCGAACGAAATGAGAAACAAGATCCGGCTGGATCATACATCTGGCTGCGATTTCCCTCAACCGGAGAAGAGGCGATCGGGATCCGTCGCCGGTCACTACAATCGGAAATTCTGTATATTCTTTCATCGACATTTTTCCTAACCAAGATCCGATTTCAGATCATTTGGTTGCCCTGAAACCTAACTCCTTGGATTGAATTTCGATACCGCCTTGAGCTTCTCGAACAAGGCTTTTTCCTTCGGTGTCAGTTTTTTGGGTAATTTGATTTGTACCTCCACATAAAGGTCTCCCGGACTTCCTTTCGGATTGGGCATCCCTTTTCCGCGAAGTCTTAACTTTTGGCCGCTTTGTGTCCCCGCCGGCACTTTCAGAGTTACCGGCCCGGAAAGCAACGGAAAATCAATACTTTTTCCCAGGGCGGCCTCCCAGGGTGTAACCGGAAGCTCCGTATGAAGGTCACGCCCTTCCAGACGAAAGTGCGGATGCGGGTCGATTTCAATTTTCAGATAAAGATCTCCGGGCGGCTCTCCGCCGATTCCTTGTCCACCCTGCCCGGAAAGTCGGATTTTTTGGCCGGGCAAGATTCCCGGTGGAATTTTCACTTCATAGTGTTTTTCCTGCGGGGAGGCAATGTTCCTTGAACCCGGAGAAACAGATTGCAGGGTGATGGATTTGGTGCCACCCCGGAAGGCTTCTTCCAGCGGGATGCGCAGGATGGCTTCATGATCATCACCCTGGCGTTTTATAGAAAAGGATTGCCGGTCTTGGGATTCTGTCGGCGTCTTGTGAAACCGGTCACCAAAGAGTGTTTCGAAGAAATCACTGAAGTGTCCATCCCCGGAACTCCAGAAATACGCCTCCTGCCGGTCTGTTGAGCCGGAACCAAAATTATAGGCATATTCGGTCCCCGGAGCTCCCTGAAAGGGATCTCCTTGCTGCCAATGCCGTCCGAGTTGGTCGTATTTCCGGCGCTTTTCCGGATCCTTCAATACCTCGTGGGCCTCATTGATTTCCTTGAATTTATCCTCGGAACCAGCACCCTTGTTAATGTCCGGATGGTATTTTCGGGCCAGTTTCCGATAGGCTCGCTGGATTTCCTCCTGAGAAGCGTTTTGGGAAACCCCCAGTGTTTCATAATAATCTTTATAGGTAATAGCCATTATGCGCCTTCTTGATCAATTTTTTTGAAAACCTTTCTTTGGCTATTTATTTGCATCGGGCAATTCCCTGTCTTTTTTAAGCGAAAAATAATCACATACGAATCAGTGTCAATGAACGCATCATTACTATTTATATTATTTGTATTTGATAATCTAATGTTTGATGACAACACAGGTTTACGGCTGTTTTTCGTTGTCATGTCAATTGCGAGGGATTAAAGAAAACCTCACTCAGAAAGGTTTTGATGATGTTCTATCGACATTCATTTTTAAATTTGATAAAATATCATGTTATTTGGTTTTTTTAACCAATCTTTCAAAGGGATTTTAATCAGGAGGAGGACCATGAAAATATTCCGCCTGATGATTCTTGCCTTCATTCTTTTCTTTCCGAACGGATGCGCCGTCAATCCGGTGACGCAAAACAGAGAACTGGTACTGGTTTCCGAATCGATGGAAATGGGCATCGGGCAAAAGCAGTATGCCCCTTCCCGGCAGATGCAGGGCGGCGACTATATTTTGGATCCCGAACTCAACCGGTATGTCGGCGAAGTCGGCAACAGGATCGCATCCGTAAGCGATCGCAAGCTCCCCTATGAATTCGCGATTCTCAACAACGGAACCCCTAATGCCTGGGCGCTTCCCGGGGGGAAAATCGCCATCAACAGGGGATTGCTGGCGGAACTGCAAAATGAGGCGGAGCTGGCGGCGGTGCTTGCCCATGAGATCGTGCATGCGGCTGCCAGACACGGCGCGAAAAGTGCGGAGCGGCACCTGATCCTGCAAGGACTTGTGGCCGTCGTAGCCATCGCCGCCGGAAGCAGTGACTTTTCTGCGCTGGCTGTCGGGTCCGCCGTCGTCGGCGCAAGCCTGATCAAACAGACATACTCGCGCGAGGATGAACTTGAAGCCGATCATTACTCCATGTTGTACATGGTCCGGGCCGGATACGACCCCAAGGCAGCTGTGGATCTTCAGGAAAAATTCGTGAAGCTGTCCAAAGAAAAGAAATCCAACTGGCTCGACGGCCTTTTTGCCAGTCATCCGCCCTCGGAAGAACGGGTGAACAAAAACAGGGAAAGACTTATCAACCTATCTTTCGGGGATGGTGAAACCGGTTCAGAGCGCTATCGAGAAAAAACCGCTTTCCTATTGAAAGTCCAGCCGGCCTATGCGCTGTACGAAAAAGGGGCAAAGGCGATCCGTCAATCAAGGCCTGCGGAAGCACTTTCATTGGCGAAAGAGGCAATCCGAATGGAACCGCGGGAAGCTCTGTTTTATAGTCTTTTCGGAGAGTCGCTGTTCCTTCAAGGGGATCAGCGCGGTGCGTTGAATGCTTACAATAGCGCCGTCGAAAAAGACCCGAATTATTTCCGGCATTACCTCAAGCGGGGTCAGCTATACGAGGCAATGAATAATGAGATCTTTGCCCGAAAAGACCTGAAACAGAGTCTCGAGTTGTTTCCCACAGCCGATGCCCATTTATCCCTCGGACGCATGTTGGCTGCCGAAGGGGATGTGAAAAAAGCCATCGACTATTTCGAAAAAGCCGCAGGTTCCCCATCTGCCGCCGGGCAGGAGGCGAAAGGGATGCTGCATCGACTCGATCTTCCGAAAAACCCGGATCACTACCTGACGTCTTATCTCGAAGAAAAGGATGGTCGGATCCATGTCTTCATCAGCAACCCGACCACAGTGGCCGTATCCAATCTTTCCGTCGTTTTATCGAAAGGATGGAAAGAAAAAGACAGGGTCCGCATGCAGGTCCAGCAAGAGATCGCCCCCAATGGTTACTATAGGGTTGCCACTGCGATAAAGGTATCCGATAAAAAAGAAATGCGGCAATGGTGGGTTCGCATCGAAAATGCCATGATCCGATAGCCGAAACTCTGCTGTTGCAAAAGCCAAGGATACCCCTCCGGGTAAAAAAAATGGCCCCTGCTGCGGTCGGTACCATCCGGATGATTTGCTCTATGAATTTCCTCTACCGTGATCTTTCGATATAAAAAGAGGCGAACATCGGAAGTGGGGTTAAAAAGACTGCAAGGAAGCCCTCTAAAGTCCGAAAAAGCCCCCCACATATTTTGCCGCCGTGAAGAGGAGGATGCCGGCCAGCATCCATTTGATGACCTTGGCGGGAATGAATTTCTGGCAGCGGGCTCCCAGGTACATGCCGGCCATGCCTCCGATTCCGAAAAGGACCCCTAGGGGCCAGTCCGGGGCAACCGACAGGTTCGGATAGAACGGAGCTATGGCTTGGTAGAATACAACGCCTGCAACCGAGGTCACGAATGTCCCCATCAGGGCGGCTCCTGCAATGGTGTATACCGGAAGGCCAAAAAAGGTGACGAAAAATGGGGCGATGATGGCTCCTCCGCCTATGCCGTAGATGCCTCCGACGATGCCGACGACAAGGCTGAGCAAAAAAATGCCCCAGAAGGAGACATTGAAAGACTGGCCATAAAAAGAATATTCGAGCCTCTTCAGGTTGAAATGGGTGACCTGGACAGCCGACAGAGAGGCCTCTTGGGTTTCCGTGAAGGTGCCGGTTGTTTTCCGAAATCTTCGAACCTGTTTTTGAAAGCGGTCCTCAATGACAGCCTGGTCGGATCTTTCCCGCTTTTTTCGGATAAGGTCATATGCCATTTTGAGACCGATATAGAACAGGACCCCTGCAGCAAACATCTTGAAATTTTTCGGATCCGGAAAATATGCCACCCGGATAATGGCGCCTATGAAGACTCCGGGGAGGGTTCCGGCCACCACCACCCAGGTCAGCGGCCAGACCATGCGCCCCTCTTTCCAATACCGATAAACGCCGCTGGGGATGGCCACGACATTAAACAACTGATTGGTAGCGCTCACAGAAGGATGGGTAAATCCTAAAACCGATATTTGAAACGGCAACAAGAGAAAGGCGCCGGAAACGCCTCCCATGGAAGTGAAAAATGAAATCACAAACGCGACTACAGGGGGCACCCAAACGGAGACTTCAATCCCTGAGGTGTGAAAAAGCATCCCGGTTCTTTCTAGAGATCAGATTTTGACGGCAGAGATCGTTAAAATAACTTCGAACCCTTTATCAGCAAGGGGCCTAAAACGTCAAGGGGGTGAAGGTTAAAAAAAGTTTGACTTTCGATCCATAATACGGTATCTAAATCCAGAAAAGCATTTCAGAAAGATGTTCACGGCAAGAACGGTCGATAAACCCCTGCTCCGTTTTGACGGAGGTTCAAATGAAAAAGAACGTCTATGATAAGATGCTTCGAAGAATCGCCATCTGGCCTGGTCCCTGCCCCTTATGTGGAAAACAGATCAGTGTCGGGGACATCCTCCGGCAACCCTTTATGAGAGGAGCACACGGCCGCAACCGTTATGTCGATTACTGGGTCTGCTACTCTTGTACCAAAAAGATACATGAGGAAATGATCCTCCGGCATCAATCCCATGGCGCTTCCCCGCATTAAAAAAGAGATCTTTGTTTCGGCGTTCGGGACCGATTTGATCTCGATTTTGACGGGCTAAGAGTTTTCTCCTCCATACCGGATTTTTCCCATGCCGCCGCATCCTCGTTATCGCCTATGGGTTTGTCTGTATACTTTACTTCAAAGCGGTCCCCGGTCGATTTTTCCACAAAGACCACCTCGTTGAGGATCAGCTCGATTTCCTGCCTCGTCATGACAGGGAAGCTGTAATACACGTTTTGGTGCTTTAAGGATTTTCCTTCTCCTAAACGGTTTTCAACAAATCGAAGGTGATTTTGAAGCCGTTCCAGAATCCGGCGGTTTGCAAGGTCTTCAACTCCGGCAACTCTTGAGAGGATTGTCTTTTGAAAATTGTGGTCGAGCTCGTATCCGATGCTGTTTCGAGCCGCAGCCATAGCAGCCATAAGGGTCGTGCCGATACCGAGGAAAGGATCCAGGACCGTATCTCCCTTGATGGAGAACATGGAGATCAGCCGGTAGGGCAGCTCAAAAGGAAAGGCCGCACTGCGTTTCCGGGTATCTTTATCAAAAAGATCTTGTGATGTCCCTTTTAGATCCGTCCAAATGTCGGAAAACCAAACGTTTCGCTCTTCCCAGAAAAAGGCGCTTTCACGCCGTTGTTTCTTTTCCACGGCGGTTATAAATTCCCGGATGGACCCTTTCCGTGCGATCAGGATGTATTCATGTTCCAGGGTGACATAGGCGCCGGGCGGAAGCATCCCCGATCCCATGAATTTGTTGGGAGCATTGGTCTGTTTGCGCCATAGGATGCAGGGAAGGGCGGTGAAACCGAGTTTCTGCAGACAGGCAAGGATTCTGGAATGGTTCGGATATAAGGCAAAATCGTCGTTGAGGGTGCGGGTGGCATCCCCCACGTTAACGCAGGCCAGCCCTCCCTTTTTCAACACCCTGAAGGCTTCCTTCCACACCCCGTCGAGCAGTTGATGCATCCCTTCAAAGGCTTCGCTGAAATAATTTTTTTGAAAAGCCGTCCCGATCTTGGGGTCCTGTTTGATAAATACCGGATCCCACATCTTAATCACCGGATAGGGAGGGGAGGTGACAATAAGATCTATGCTTTCATCAGGGACGTCCTCCATGTGCCGGGAATCTGAAAAATAGATTTGGTGCCAAGATCGCATATCTTTTCCTTAACACTTATAGATGATTGTATCAAAAAAATCGCGATTAAAATACCCGGAAGTCACAAAATTTACGATACCAATAGAAAGCTTATGCGTTTTCAATGTGTTTATGATCCGAGGGGAAATGCGTTGCAAAATCAATTCGGGATAGGTTATAAAGGCCCAGCCCAATCAAACGGTCTGCCGTTAGAAAAGAGATGGGAAAGAGCGTTAAGAGGAAAACGTCATGATCGGAAAACAACTGACCGTATTAACCGGCAACTCCGCCCTGCGGGTGGGAAATGTCTTTTCGGTTTTGGGCCGGGAGGGGATCAATATCCGTGCCCATTGTCTCGTGGACAACGGCGACGGATATTGCAAATTGCGGTTGGTCGTATCCGATCCGGATAAGGCCCTGGAAGTTTTAAACGCAAACAAGCTGGCCGCGGTGACCAATGAAGTACTGATTATTGAAACAGATGACAAACCCGGCGGATTGAGTCATATGCTGGAACTTTTCAGAGATTCCGACATTCGGATCGAGTACAGTTATATCGCTGCCAGCGAGAAACCCGGAACCGCAGCAATGGTTTTCCGTTTTTCAGATAACGAAGCCGCGCGACGCATCTTAAATCCCTAAACCGCCGTTCCCCGGATTCCTTAAATAGAAAGAGGTCCAAGGAATGAATTCTCTCGATTTAAGGGGTATTTTCCCACCCATTGCCACACCGTTTATCGATGGGAATTTGGCATTGGAGAAGCTGGGGAGCAACATCTCCCGATGGTCGAAAACAGGGATCAAAGGGATCGTGGTTCTCGGTTCGAACGGCGAGGCTGCCTATCTTTCGGAATCGGAAAAGCGTGAACTGATGCAAGCTGCGATATCCGTGTCGCCGAAGAACATTTTCGTCATCGCCGGTACGGGATGCGAATCCACTTCGGAAACCATTCGACTGACCAACGACTGCGCCAAGTTGGGCGCCAAAGCCGCCCTGGTCATCCCCCCGCACTTCTTCGGGGCCAAAATGAATGACAAGGCTCTTTATAGCCATTATCGGAAGACAGCCGATGAGGCCACAATCCCCTTGCTGCTTTACAATGTTCCCAAATTCGTCCACCTGGCTCTAACGCCGGATCTTGTTTCCAGGCTTTCCGAACATCCCAACATCATCGGAATCAAAGACAGCTCGGGAGATGTGAGCCTTATAGGCGAGTATCTCCGCCGATCAGCGGAAGGATTTAACGTTCTCGTGGGGACTGCCGGGGCGCTTTTCGGCGGGATTGCCCTTGGGTGTCCCGGGGGGATTCTGGCCCTTGCCAACATCGCACCGGAGGCTTGTATAAAGATACTCGAACGGACTCAGGCCGGCGATTATGAGGCGGCAAGGTCCCTTCAGATCAGGATGATCCCTGTGGACAAGGCCGTAACAGCGGCTTATGGGGTTGCCGGGCTAAAGGCAGCCCTGGATTTGGTGGGGTATTTCGGAGGCGAGGTTCGGTCGCCCTTATTGCCCCTGGAAGAACACGAGAAGAAAACACTTGCCGCTATTTTAAGAAAGGCCGAATTGATCCATGAAGATTAAAAATGACCGGGATGGTATCGGGGCGATCGGATTCGACCTTTTCAATACCCTGGTCTTTGCAAAAGAGCATACCCTCGACGAGGCCATGGAGCAAATGATTCGAAGCTTAAGACAAAGCGGATTTGATATTGACGAGGAGGCGTTCGATGAACATTACGATACGATTGTTGCCTGGCATATTGAACGTTCCCGGGAAAGCGGGAAGGAGACCCACAATCAATTCTGGATTTGCGATACTCTCAATCGCTTGGGAAACCGGCTTCCTCCGGATGATCCCCGGATCGCTGCAGCCGTCGAAGCGTATTTCAGCGCTTTTTATCCCAATGTCCGACTGATCCCCGGGACGAAAGCGATGCTGAAAGAGCTTCAGGAGCGCTTCCACTTGGGGCTTCTTTCCAATTTCACCCATGCGCCGGCTGCCCGAAAAATCCTGACGATACTGGATATCGATAACTATTTTACGGCGGTCGTCATCTCCGGGGAGACAGGATACCGGAAACCCCATTCGAGGGTTTTCAACGCCCTATCCGATGGTCTTTCAGAAAAAAAAGAGCGGATTATTTTCGTGGGAGACGACCCGGAAGCGGATCTTATAGGAGCATTAAAATCAGGACTTTCCCCTGTATGGATGACCTATGCGCGGGATAGAAGTCTACCGTTTACTTCGGGAGTCTTTTCCGAAAATACGGAGAATCCCGATAATGATATTCCAAGGATCGCTTCGTGGGAAGACTTTTTGGCTTTCTTGAATGCTCAGTCTTAGAGAAGCCTGAACCTTGAAGATCCTTTTGATCCAGCCGCCCCTTGAGGATTTCTACACCACCCCCATCCGTCTTTATCCTTTGGGACTCCTTTATACAGCCAAAGTATTTCAGCTCAATGGTGTCGAGGTACGGATCCTGGATTGCCTCAATCCCTTGAAGAGACGCCGGATTCCGCTGCCCCCGGCATTTGGGTATCTTGAGCCTTTTTTAAGGGAAAACCCTTATTTTTTTAAAGGATACTATCGGTTCGGTATTGAGGAGGAAAAGGTCTTGGCTAAGATTAGGGCATTTGACCCCGATGCCGTGGGCATTTCATCCCAGTTTACGGCTTATTTCAAGAGTGTCGCCGATGTGGCGGCTGC
>PCSF01000157.1:21119-21873 GCA_002771315.1 Desulfobacterales bacterium CG23_combo_of_CG06-09_8_20_14_all_52_9
CCATTTCGATCTTCCCGTATTTATCGGCGGAAACCACGCCACAGTTTCTGCCGACAAGATCCTTGCACGCTGCCCCCACATCGATCGGGTGCTTGCCGGTCCGGCGGAAATCTGCATTCCCCAATTCCTGGAGGAAATGGGAGTAGCCGCGTCGAAGGTTGACTGGAAGGACATCTTGCCGGAACGGGGGCTGATTTCCGGCGGGGCATACCGAATCGGGAAAAAAGTCTACATCTCCCTTTCCGCCAGCCGAGGGTGCCCTTTTGCCTGTGAGTTTTGCAGTGTGGCGGCCATGTTCGGCCGACGCATCGAGTATCGGGATCCGGATGCAGTCATTGATGAAATGCGGGCAAGCCGGTCGCAGAATCAGACATCAATTTTCAATTTCGAAGACGACAATCTTTCTTTCAACCGGAAATGGTTTTGCGCTTTCCTGGAGGCGGTATCAAAGGAATCCGAGCTGAGAGGCGTCGAGCTGACTGCCATGAACGGCCTGTGCCATTCCACGCTGGATGAAGAAATACTCGTTTGGATGAAAAAAGCCGGGTTTCAGCGGCTCAATCTTTCCCTCGTCACCCGGGATGATGCGTTGCAGAAAAGCCTTCACAGGCCGGGGAGTGGTCAACACATAGACTCGCTCATACGAGAAGCCCGCCGCCTCGGATTCCACATCACCGTGTATTTCATCATCGGGCTTCCGGGACAAACCAGAAAGGAGATCCGGGATACCATTGACTATCTTTTTGACCAAAAG
>PCSF01000157.1:21900-22334 GCA_002771315.1 Desulfobacterales bacterium CG23_combo_of_CG06-09_8_20_14_all_52_9
CTTCCCCCGGGAAGCGCTCTATACGATCGCCTCTTTCTGCCCGAAACCCTTAAAGATAACTGGGAACTGTACCGGTCTTCGGCCTTCGCCCTGGAGACGGAGGATCTGTCTCGCAAGGACCTGGTGAACTTTTTCACCGAGGTCCGTGTCAGGAACCTCAGCCTTCGGGGTTAACCCTGCTGTTGCCCAGCCGCCTTTGATGAGCTTGAAAAAAGGCCGACAAATTGACCATATCCTTCATTTTCCAGGTTTTCGGCCGGTATGAACCGCAACGCCGCAGAATTGATGCAATAACGAAACCCGGTGGGGGCCGGACCATCGGAAAACACATGACCGAGGTGTGAGTCCCCGTCTTTGCTGCGAACTTCGGTTCGTACCATGAAAGAACCTCTGTCCTTCTTTTCAACGATATTTTCGGAGACCAGAGGACGGGA
>PCSF01000145.1:0-545 GCA_002771315.1 Desulfobacterales bacterium CG23_combo_of_CG06-09_8_20_14_all_52_9
CAAAATATTGGGTGCCTCCGAGAACGGCGTTCAGATAAGGTAGAACATCGCCGATATCCTCATTCAGGTGGGCGATGCAGTGCACCGATTCGAAACTAGGGTTACACTCGGGCCGAAAAATCTCTTTGACATACCCGGTAAGTAACATGGTATCCTCCTTCTTTTTAATCTCGTAGGGTTTTATGGTTCTCTTCGGCCATTGCAGGCCGCTTCTTAGGATCGGATCGCCTTCAACTTTTCCGGCGCGTCGTCACCCGGCAATTTTCGCCGTAACGCCCGTTGGTTAATAGCGTTCATTCAAGCACTTTACAAATTGCTTACGCCCCGTCTAGTTGTGACTTGAGTTTTTTTCCATTTTGAATCTGCAATCGTTTGACAAAGATCCGGACGATTTGCAATGCGGCGTCGCCGTCATCGTCGAGAAGGGCGCTTCTCATCTTCATATATTCGGTCTCCGAAAGGGTTAAGACCAAATACCTTTCTCCATTTTCAGGACTCATCGCATTTCCTTTCGATGGTTGCAAGGACACACGGCCGTTTCCCTT
>PCSF01000145.1:588-844 GCA_002771315.1 Desulfobacterales bacterium CG23_combo_of_CG06-09_8_20_14_all_52_9
TGAGAATTTCGAATATGCCGTTGTGCCCCTCGATCAATTCCGGACGGACGCCGAACGTATCGGCCGTTGCTTCCGCCAGACCGGCGGCAGCCTGATAAAAGCCTCACTCCACACAGTAATGGATTTTCACCGTTTTATGAATCGATTCTTTTGGCATACCATCGCTCCATTTTTCAGCTCGTAATTTCCGCGGTTGGATCCGCTTTTGCTTCCACCGGACCCCAATCCATCTTTCCTTCCTTTAAGATCCTCACAC
>PCSF01000145.1:944-2443 GCA_002771315.1 Desulfobacterales bacterium CG23_combo_of_CG06-09_8_20_14_all_52_9
GCACATGGCGTCTGCCACGTCGGCCACGCCAAGGATACGCGCTTCAAGAAGGATCTCTTCCCCTTTGAGTCTTCGGGGATATCCGGAGCCGTCCATACGTTCATGATGCTGGTAGATGGCCTCGGCCAAGGGCCATGGAAAATCGATGTCTTTCAATATGTCGTAGGCGGCCTTGGGGTGGTTGTGGATAATGGCTAGTTCATGCCCCGTTACGCTTCCCGACCGGTTCAAGATGGCCTGGGGCACAAAAATTTTCCCCAGGTCGTGAATGGCGGCGGCCATACGCAATCCTTCGGTGCGTTCCCAGGAAAAACCCAGTTCCCGGGCGATCCTCCGGCAGAGCTTGGTGACCCGGCGCTGGTGGCCGGCGGTGTTGGGATCCCGTTTTTCAATAGCCATGGACATGGCCTGGATCACGCCCCCCATGGCTTTCCGGAATTTTTCCCGGCTCTCATAAAGGGGAGTCATGTCGCTGACGATTTCGATTATGCCGGCCAGCTTGCCGTCGGCTGTCCGATAAGCGGCGGCGGTAATGATGCCGGGGGCGCTGCGACCGCACGCGTAGTGCTTATCCCCTTCATAGCGAAGCTGTTCCACGCCGTCCCGGATACGATTCATGGGGCAGGCTTGCGTTCCGCACAAGTCTCCCGGAAATACGTCATGGCATTTTTTCCCGATCGCTTGAGATCGGGGAATGCCCGACAAGCCTGAAAATGCCGCATTCACCCACAGCACGTTGAAATCCGCATCGATGACGACTACGGCATCAGGCACGGCCTCCAGGACCTGCCGATAATCCAGTGCATCCTTTGGATCAACACGCTTTTTAGCCTTCATAACAGGTTACTTTCAAATTAAACCGTGCATGGATCGGTGTTGTATCCCCACGGTTTTAGGCCCACCGGGCATGAAGCCGCTCAGGGCTTGCACGTCACATGGCAAACACCGGTGGGGGTTTCCACTGCGTAGGGAAAATATTTTCGCTTGAGCCATAACGCCACGTTCACCAGGCTGATCAATACCGGCACCTCCACCAGGGGGCCAATGACCGCGGCAAAAGCTTCGCCCGAATTGATCCCGAAAACCGCCACGGCCACAGCGATGGCCAGCTCGAAATTGTTCGACGCCGCGGTAAACGATAACGTGGTGGTCTGCTCATAAGTCGCCTTGAATTTCATGGACATGAAAAAAGTGATCATAAACATGACCAGAAAATAGATGCACAGGGGAACGGCGATCCGCACCACGTCCAGGGGGAGTTTCACGATATATTCGCCTTTTAGGGAAAACATGACCACGATGGTGAAGAGCAACGCGATTAAGGTGATGGGACTGATCTTGGGAATGAATCGTTCATGGTACCACTTTTCCCCTTTGATCTTCAGGCCGATGACGCGGGTGATCAATCCGGCAATAAACGGGATGCCCAGGTAGATGAAAACGCTTTCGGCGATCTGCCCGATGGTAACATTTACGGTGGATCCTTCGAGCCCGAACCA
>PCSF01000145.1:2499-5863 GCA_002771315.1 Desulfobacterales bacterium CG23_combo_of_CG06-09_8_20_14_all_52_9
AGATGGAGTTGAATGCCACCAGGCCGGCGCAGTATTCGGCGTCGCCTTTGGCCAGATCGTTCCAGACCAGGACCATGGCGATGCACCGGGCCAGGCCGATCATGATTAATCCCACCATATATTCGTGATTTCCGGAAAGAAATGCAATGGCCAAAAGAAACATCAGAATCGGTCCGATGACCCAGTTCTGAACCAGGGACAAACCGAGGATCTTGACATCCCGGAATACAAAACCCAGTTTCTCATAACGCACCTTGGCCAAAGGCGGGTACATCATCAGGATCAGACCAACGGCGATGGGGATATTGGTGGTCCCCACCTGGAAGATATTGATGAAATCCCGCACCCCGGGATACAAGTAGCCGCCGAAAACTCCGACCGCCATGGCCAAAAAGATCCACAAAGTGAGAAACCGGTCCAGGAAACTCAATTTCTTGATGGTCGAATCGGTCATAATTCCTCCTTTACAAGGATGAATGGATTACTGATCGATTGGAATGCGTCGACCGCACGTTTTTCTCTGCTCCATCGGGCTTGTCCCGGCCCTGCTTCCGGCATAACACGTCGGGGTTTATTTTCAGGATCTTTTCCAACCGTTTCCGGTCGGCCAGAATCCTCGGTTCGGCATTCAAAAAACCCAGCAGCCAGAAAAGCGCCTCCTTTGCCGCCTTAGGCGCCTGCTCATCAGACAGGCGATAGTACATCCATCGTCCTTCCTTTCGACCCTCGACGAGCCGGGCAGCGCGTAGAATGGCCAGATGCTTGGATACGGTTGATGGGGCCAGCCCGATGAATTCGATGAGCTGGCACACGCAAAGCTCCCGGCCTTTCAAGGCCGCCAGCAGCCTCACCCGGTTTTCATCGGAGAGCGCCTTGGTGACGGCCATGAGTTCAAACATCCCGGAATCCCTTTTCTGTTTCTCTGCCAACGTGGCAGTATCGCCCATCGATGCGGCCTTTTAATCTCTATAATTCGCCATATAACGAAATTAATGAAAACATTAACCTTTCTTATTTGCCCTGTCAACCCCAAAAAAATCAAACCATCCTGGACTGCCCGGGAAAATTTCGGCAAGGAGGCTGTGATGCACCGACGCCGTATGGGGTCATGACGATCTGCCACACCTGAATGCTGCGGGCCCGGAAGGCTCCGGCGCAGGAAAGGAGGTAATATTCCCACATGCGTTTGAAACGGCCATTGAATTTTTTTTCCAATCGGGGCCAGGCCTTTTGAAAGTTACGGTTCCATGCCATGAGGGTGCGATCGTAGTGGGGCCCGAGATTGTGCCAACCCTCGATGACAAAAAGATCTTCGGTCGCTCTTGCAATCTGTGCGGTATTGGGAAGCATCCCGTTGGGGAAGATGTACCGTGTGATCCAGGGATCGCAGCCCGTGCGGGAGGTGTTACCGCCGATGGTGTGTAATAAAAAGATGCCTTCGTCTTTCAGGCAGCGTCGAACCTTTTTCATGAAGGCCCGATAGTTTTTTTGGCCCACATGTTCGAACATTCCCACTGAAACGATTTTATCGAAATGACCCTCAATGGCGCGATAGTCGCAATCTTGGAAATGCACGGGAAGCCCCCGGCAAAATTTTTTGGCGTATTCCAGTTGCTCAGTGGATATATTGACACCGGTCACCGTGCAGCCGAAGCGCTCGGCAGCATACTTGGCCAACCCGCCCCAACCGCAGCCGATGTCCAGCAGATGATCCGAAGCGTTCAGATTCAACTTTTTGCAGGTGAGTTCCAGCTTCTTTTCCTGGGCCCGGTTCAAATCGTCCGTATCTTGAAAATAGCCGCAACTGTATTGGTTGTATGGATCCAGAAAAGAGAAGAAGAGATCGTTTCCGAGATCATAGTGGTGTTCGGCGATCTTTCTGGCGCGCGAGCTGGATTGAAGGTTGAAAAGCACCGCAGGCAATAAACGGAGTTGATATCGAAGCCCCACCCGGACTTTATCCTCCAATCCGCTGCAAAGTAATCGGCATATCATTTCGTCCGGTTGCCCGCATTCCCACCAGCCGTCCATATAGGACTCGCCCAGCCCCAGATTTTTTTCCCGCACCACCCGACCGAACCAGCGCGCATCATGCACTTGGATATCCCACGGGTTCGGACCGTTGATCCGGATACCGGCATGTTCCAGCAAGTCTCGGATCGTGTCAGAAACCATCGTATCCCCCTGCAAAACCGGAATATCATTTCAGGAAAAATGATTGCTGAACTCGGCTCTACTCATATGCTCTTCATCATTTCGCGCATCCTGTTCATATCCATGCCTTTTGATTTCATCATATTCATGCAGAAAGGTATCATTTCGGCCATCATCTTCTTCGGATCATTTGCAAAAATCTCCGCCATGAAAGGCACCACTTCTTTCATGAACGAAAGCTTTTCCTCGGATGTGAGCGCCTCGAAATCATTTAGGAGTTTTTCTATTTTTTCCATCGAACTCCTCCTTTTTGGCTTTACGTATTCACCAAACAATTTCAAGAGATACTCGTTCTTCAAGACTTTGAAAACCAGATAGACAAGAAATAGGGCCGAACTTTTCGTCGTAAGGGCAAGAAAGAATAATGCTGATCATGGCATCTACCTTCCATTCCAGTTTTGGAAGGTTCGCAGAGAAAATTCATCCTTTATAGTCTGTGTCCGGCGGAATACAAAGTACCGGATGCGTGATAAACCTGAGCACCTTTTCGGCGGTGGTTCCAAAAAAAATCCTTTCTATATCAGCCGCCCTCCCGCAACTTCCCATTATAATCACATCCACGTCGAACTCACGTGCCTTCCGAATGATTTCAAGATAAGGGATGCCTTCGCTGACAACCACATCTGTTTTAAAATCGCTTTCTTTTTCCTGCTCAACGAATTGTTGCAAGTTTTTTCTTGCATTTAGAAAAAGGCTTTTCTTGATTTTATCCTCTTCGCCAAGGCGGTTTGCAACACAGCGTTTTACGAATTCTGAATCAATGACATGGAGCGCGATGATCCGAGCAATGCTTCCGCGCAACATGTCACAGGCCTTGCGATAGGCGGCATTGGAACACTCTGAGAAGTCCAAGGCCACAAGGATCGTTTTTTGGCCTTCTGCGCTTTTCTTCCCGACCGAGGTATCCTGGTTCATGAATTCACCTTTGCTTCTATGAAGGATTCCAATCTCCGAACGCTTCGAAATCTTACCCCCGTATCCGGGAAGGCGCGCAGGGTAAAACGCGACGCGGTTTCGAGTTTCAACATTTTTAGGGCCAGCCTCCTTTAGGTTCCGGTTCGATTGCAGCGACAGGCACGTCTACCTGACAATAGCGATGTCTATTAAGTATCTCAGCTCGATTGGCATATGTGTCGTATCCGGCCAGCAG
>PCSF01000145.1:5886-8461 GCA_002771315.1 Desulfobacterales bacterium CG23_combo_of_CG06-09_8_20_14_all_52_9
AGAGGCCGAGAATCGATATTATATCGTCGGCCATTTTGTTCACTGCGTCCATGGTTTCATTTTCTTCCATACCGTTTCCTTTTTCTATTGATTTCTTGCGCATTCCGGATGATCCGAGTGAAGTATCCCATTATTCGCGACCCATCATTTTTCATCTTCATGGTATTTTCCTTTTCTGGGTATGCACTTGACTCCAGCGGCCACTATAACATTCAGTTCAAGAGATTCCATATCATCTTGGCGGCAATGCCTATCAGCACGATACCAATAATGAGTTTGACGTGCTCCCGTTTGAGTTTTTCCGTCATCAACCAAGCACCTACAATCGCCCCGATAGCAGAACCGACTGCTGCAAAACCCAACAACTGCGCGCTGATGTTGCCAACGGTGGCATGACCTAGAAATCCGGAAAATGACGAAAAAATGACAATAAAAGAGGCTGTTGCCGAGGCTTTTTTGGGATTATACCCCAGCCATACCAAAACCGGTACGATGAAATTGCCTCCGCCGACGCCCAGAAGGCCGCCCAGGAAACCGGCGAACACTCCAACCGAAACACCCGAAATAAGTTCCTTGCTTTTGGAACTTTCCAAATTCCTCTGGACCGGTTTATAAAAAAGCATCATCCCGGCGGCAAAAAGCAAAAATGCCACAAAAAGCCACATCAGGACTTCGCGGTTTAAGCCGATACTAGCATAGGCGCCCAGCGGCGAAAGCGCAGTAGCCACAATGAGAATCGGTATCGCGACTTTCCACATGACAAGCCCGTTCTTAATAAAGCGATACGAAGCACATATCATTGCGATGGAATTGAGCAAAAGCGCCGTCGCCATGGCAACATGAACATCGATTCCCAAAGCGATGAACACGGGGATTAAAATAAATGCCGCACCCACGCCGGCGATAGTCAGCAATGTTGTAAAAATAAGAGTGATGACCCCGGCTATTGCAGCAACTATCATGTTTAATTCCTTTAATCCTGGTAACCCGAACACGACATGCAGACGGTTTTGCCCTCAGGAGACACCCGCAGCTTGTTGACAAACGTAACCTCTCCGCATTTCTCACAGCGCTTGATTTCAAAGAGGCCCTTGCCTTTTTTAAAATCCACCGTGTGCACCTTGCCGATATCCAGAAACTCGGATTCCTTCAGACCTATTATTCTGTTCACCAGCGGATCGGTGATTTCCGGATCGATATCCTGGGGCAGAACTCCGGCCTTGCGTTTTTGAACAAAGGGAGAGGCCAGCGCCTTTTCAAAAAAATCGGGTTTGAGCGACACGCGCACCGCCTTTCCGGTTTTCGTGTCAATTAAGGTAAAGGCCATCTTATTGTAATATAGTTTTTGGATGTTGGATTTGCCGTACGTACACCCGGTTGCGGTCATCACACCGTCCAGAAAACAACCGGCGGCATGACCCTTGCCGGTTTCAGCCTTAACATAAAGTTCTTTGTGCTTGGAACGTTCCACTCCCAGAACCTTCATGGCCGCCAGTCCGGCCTTTAACCCCATGGGCATAGCCGGGCATTTGTGCCCGTGAAATTTCAATCCGATTTCGAAAAGTTCCTGAAAATTTTGCATAATAATACCTCCGTAAATTATATAGATAATATAGAGTGATACATACCGCCGACTAGCCGCTTTCAGGTTTCGGTAACCTCGTTACCTCTCATATCCGGAACAAGGAATACACATATGTTTTTCACCGACCAAGCGCAAATAAACTTTGGATACCAGCTCACCGCACTGATCGCATGGAACCAGTCCCAGAATCTCACCAAATTCCTCCCACGCATATGGCGTTACCTGGCTGATGGAGAGCACCTCCTTTTCGGGTGTTTTCCATATGATATCCGTCATCTCCCAGGCCTCTTCTTCCGGGATTTGCGTCGGTGGAATACCCTGACCCCGCTTTCTCATGAAACTCGACTCAGCAACCATTTTATGATGCTTACCGTTTTTATAGGATACGCGAACGGCCTTCTGTTTTTTTTTGTCGATCAAGGTGAAGGCCAGTTTTCCCCACCCGGCTTTTTCAATATTGCACTTGCCTAAGGTACATCCGGTGCTGAATTGTACACCGTCCGCAAAACACTGAGCTCCATGGTTCTCGCCGATTTCAAGAATGCAATGCAGGTCGCCGGATGCGCCGGCACGCTTTGTGCCCAGCTCCCTGAGAGCCACCAACCCGGCGCGAACACCGGAGGCGCTGGCCCAGCAAATGTGACCGTGAAATTTAAACGCATCCGCCAGAATTTGTTTGTCTTCGTTCATTTTCAAATCTCCTTTTCCATTTGGGGGTAGCCGTTTAGCTCCCCCTGTGTTCAAATATAGTAGCGGCATCTCACATGTTATAGGTCGGCCCAAGGCTTTTACCTGAGTCGAGTAGAATGGAAACGATTTCTTAATCTTGTAAAATGTCTCCCAATAAAATACCGACGACAGCCTTCTTCGATCGAAAATTGGTTCTCAAGTTCACGCAATGTCCTGGGAAAATCCTCCATAGGAGAATACACTCCATATAGCAGCCACTGGTCAAGTGCATACCCGGAAAGATTTATTGCAACAACTTGT
>PCSF01000057.1:0-443 GCA_002771315.1 Desulfobacterales bacterium CG23_combo_of_CG06-09_8_20_14_all_52_9
GGACCGGGTGCTCAACAAAGGCGCCGTGATTGTCGGCGATGTCATGATCTCCGTCGCCGACATCGATCTCGTTTACTTGGGCCTGCAGGTCATCCTGACCTCCGTGGAAACGGCCCGGCGCGAGGAGGGTCTGGTGCTATGAACATGAACACAGCATCCGGGGTCTCTTCGCTATCGGAATCAAGGGTGGCGTCGCCGGCCATAAGCGATTTTGCGAAAACCATGACGCCGCGGGGCAATCGGGCATCGTCTCGGCGCCTGAACCTCGATCCGGAAAAAGTGAAAAACGGCCTGGCCGAGCTTGTTTTGACCGTTGTCAAACTCCTCCACGAACTGGTGGAGAAACAGGCGATTCGCAGGATTGACGGGGGCGGCCTTACGGATGAAGAGATTGAGCGTCTCGGTTATACCCTGATGCGGCAGTCTGAGGAGATCGCGAGGAT
>PCSF01000057.1:479-2107 GCA_002771315.1 Desulfobacterales bacterium CG23_combo_of_CG06-09_8_20_14_all_52_9
AACAACACGCTCGACATTCTCTGGAAAGTACGAATCTGGCGGATCTTCTCGAAAGGATCCTGGACAAAGGCATTGTTATCGCCGGTGATATCAAGGTCTCCATCGGCGACGTCGAGTTGCTGACGGTCCAGATTCGTCTCGTCATCTGCTCCGTCGACAAGGCCAAGGAGATGGGCATGGACTGGTGGGTGAACAATCCTGCTTTCTGTTCCCGGTCCAAGAAGCAACAGGCCCTCCCGGAGGCGATGGACAGGCTCGAAGAACGTCTTGCCCGTATCGAAACATCCCTGGCCGCCGGGGCAAAATAGCGGAGGGAGTGTCATGAGCGGAAAAAAGAAACACGAAGAAAACGGGAATCAGGGCCGCAAGTTGCGGGATAATGTAGAGGATCAACTTGCCCGGCGCTCAGACGGATCATTGAAACTGCCAAGCAAGAACCCGGAGGGCCGCACCCACGAACTCCAGGTGCATCAGGTCGAGCTGGAGATGCAGGATGAAGCTCTGGATCAGTCACATGCAGAGGTGGGGGCTGGGCTAAAGCTCTATGACTTTGCCCCCATGAGCCACATCACCCTGGACCGCGACGGGACGATCCGCCGGGTAAACCTCACCGGTGCGCGACTTCTCGGCATGGAACGCGGGCGGCTGATAGGGAGGCGTTTCGGGTTTTTCGTTTCCGCGGCCGACCGTCCCGCCTTCAATGCCTTCATGGAGAAGGTATTTGCGAGCCAGACCAAGGAGACCTGCGAGGCGGCCCTCTGCAAGGAGGAGAAATGCCCGCCTTCACCCGAACGTTCAAGTAACCGGCACTTTGGAGAGACCGGCCAAATCATTGTGCACATCGAGGCCATCGCCTCCAAGGATGGGCAGGAGTGCCGCGCCGCGATGGCAGACATCACCGACCGCAAGCGGGCTGAGGAGGCGCTCCGAGAGAGTGAAGAGAAATTCAAGGCCACCTTTGAATGTTCCCACGACGCTATCACCCTCATTACCGAGAACGGCAAGATTATTGATTGTAACCAAAGCGCTTTAAGACTTTTCGGACTGGATAGGAAAGAGGATTTCGGAAACAAACGACCGGTGGATTTTTCCCCGAAGTTTCAGGATGGCGGTATGGAGTCCCCGGAACTGGCACGTCAATATATCAACCGGTGTATCGAGAGCGGGAAGCCCCAGCGCTTTGAATGGCTCCTCCAGCGCACAACCGGGGAAATCATTCCAACCGAGATCATCCTCACATCGTATCTACTGAAAGATGAAAAAATCCTCCAGGCATCCATTCGCGATATAACAGAGCGCAAACAAACAGATAAGACCATCCGGGAGAGTGAGGAACGATTCCGTCAGGTGGTGGAGAATATCCTTGAGGTCTTCTGGCTTGAGGACGTCCACAATGGCCGCATTCTTTATATCAGTCCGGCGTACGAGACCATCTGGGGCCGGACCATCGAAGAAATGTATCGGGAAGGGCCGTCATTCATGGAAAATGTTTATCCCGACGATAAGGAGCGGGTCTCTGTTTCCCACAGAGCTTTGTACGAAGAAAATCAACCGTTCGATGAAGAATATCGAGTGGTACGACCAGATCAATCGATTCGATGGGTGTGGGCACGATGCTATCCAATATT
>PCSF01000013.1 GCA_002771315.1 Desulfobacterales bacterium CG23_combo_of_CG06-09_8_20_14_all_52_9
ATCCTGAAATTGTTCCTTAATTTCCAAAAAAGCGTCAACCAATTCGGGATCGAAGTGGGCCCCCCGTCCCGCAGTGATACATTTTACGGCTTCTTCGTGAGGCATTGCTTTTTTATAGGGACGGCGGCTGATCAATGCGTCGTAAACGTCGGCGATGGCCATAAGCCTGCCGGAGAGCGGGATTTGTTCTCCTTCCAATCCCTGAGGGTAGCCGGACCCGTCCCATTTTTCCTGGTGTGAGTAAGCCAGTTCCCGGGCCAACCGAAGAAAGGAGCTGTTACCCAGACGCTGCTCCGCAGCGGCAATAATTTTATAAGCATAGGTCGTATGAAGCTTCATCAGCTCGAATTCGTCTTCCGTCAACCGATCCGGTTTCAAGAGAATGTTGTCCGCCACCCCCACTTTGCCAAGGTCATGAAGGGGGGCGGATCGGAAAAGCAGTTCGATGGTGCTGTCAGTGAGTATATGCTTGAACTTGGGCCGGCGCTGGAGATGTTTAGCCAGTGCCCGGATGTAGTGCTGGGTCCGCTTAATGTGCCCGCCTGTCTCAGGATCTCGGGTTTCCGCCACGTTGGCGACGGTCTCCAGAGTCACCTCCTGTACAAGACTCAGTTCCCGGGTCTTGGCATGGAGCCTTTGATATTCACGGTAGTACTTCAACAAAGACAGCAGGGTAAAATTGGCAATGAGCGCCAAGAAAGGAAAAAGAGGCGAAAGGTATATCCCGTGGGATCCCAAACACCAAGCGGCACCCATCCAAAGACCTGCAGTCCCAGCCATGAGGACTCCTGCACAGAGAAGGGGACCGAACCAGACGAGGACGGCGGAAGTGATCGCGCCGAAGGTTGTCAGGAGCATGGCTTCTGTCCCGCTTGCCCAAGAGGGTCGCCGAATGAAGTCACCGGACAACAGGTTGTCGAGGATGTGGGCATGCACTTCGACACCCGGAAAAACAGGATCATAGGGTGTCGCATGAATGTCCTTTAGGCCTGCGGCCGTGGTCCCGATAAAAACAATCCGATCTTGAATCACCTCGGAAACGTTACCGTCTAGAATGTCGGCCGCGCTGAAATAAGGGATGTTTCGTGAAGGTCCTCTGAATCGGATCAGCAGATTGCCTCGTTCGTCCAGGGGGACCGTAACTTTGTCGATAAGCAGGGAGACGGTTCCGGTGGTTTCAACTTTCACCAAAACAGTTTTGGCTTTTCCGGCGGCCAGTATTGTTGCGACTGCCAGGCTCGGAAAAATCGAACCGCCTTGATCCACGATGAGCGGAGCGCGGCGAAGAATTCCGTCGACGTCCGGCCGGATATTGAAGAAGCCTTGCGCCGAAGCGGCCTGGGCCAGCACCGGGATGTTGCACACGGCAGAGCTTGCATGGGTGAACAAGGCCTGCTTGTCGGCGACACCTGGCTGTTGCAGCACGGGGATTGTTGATGTTTTCCCCGGACATTGAGGCCCCGTCTTTCCCTCATCGAATAAAAAACCAAAACCTAAAACGGACCTTCCCTTCCTCAAGGCTGCGGCCAGGATGCGGTCATTGTCTTTTAATTTCCCTTAGGTAAACCCCCGGCTTTGCCGGGGGACTCCCAGAGTTTGACAGTTCCGGGAAAATGCTG
>PCSF01000123.1 GCA_002771315.1 Desulfobacterales bacterium CG23_combo_of_CG06-09_8_20_14_all_52_9
GTGCGATGGTCACGAAAGACATGATCGATTTCTTCGAGTGCGTCCGGAATATACGCCCCGTCAATGGCATAGGTAATACCCAGAGACTCTCCGGTGTGGGTATTATAAAACGAAAGGCTTCTTGGGACCGATGATTTTCTTACGGCCGCAAGAAGAGGATCGGGAATCAAGCACGTCGCCGCAGCGAGCGTGACACACCCAAAACCGATTTTCAGAAATTCCCGACGATCCATCATCCTGATTCAGTATCCCCAAGGTTTTCGGGCACCTATAGGATAAACGGATCCTCCTGTCAAGCATTCTTTTTTTATTGCTTTTGCGTAAGGCAGGCCCTTCTTTTGGAATTCAATCCTATGATGGAATTTCAGGTTTCCAAAAGGGAGATATTTCCCTGAGCTTTGCGATGATGGGCGGCAACTCCTTGATGATGAAATCGATTTCCTTTTCGGTGTTATAGACACTCAAACTGAACCGGATCGACCCGTGGGCCGCAGTAAAGGGAACCCCCATGGCCCTCAGGACATGGGAGGGCTCCAGGGATCCAGAGGTACATGCGGATCCTGAAGAGGCACAGATACCCAGCCGGTCCATCATGAGGAGGATAGACTCGCCTTCTACGTACTCGAAGCTGATGCTAGTCGTATTGGGAAGGCGATGTTCCCGGTCCCCGTTGATCAGCGCCTTGGGCGTGCCTTTCAACAGACCGCTTTCCAGTCTGTCGCGAAGAGTCTTGACGCGACCGGCCTGCTCCTTCAGGTGATCGACGGCCAGTTCGCAAGCCTTCCCCATCCCGATGATGGAAGAGACATTCTCGGTCCCGCCTCTGCGGCCGCGCTCCTGATGTCCACCGATGAGAAACGGGGTGAATTTGACGCCTTTGCGGACATATAATGCGGCAATACCCTTGGGCGCATGGATCTTGTGACCGGATAATGACAGCATGTCCACACCGGCCTTTTTGACATCGACGGGGATCTTCCCCACTGTCTGCACCGCATCGGTATGAAAAACGATTCCCCTTTCGCGAACCCGTTGGGTTATCTCTTCGATGGGAAACATGACGCCGGTCTCATTATTGGCCCACATGATGCTGACAATAGCCGTGTCGTCGGTAAGGCTTTTTTCCAAGGCATCGATGTCGAGACGACCTTGGTGGTCCACCGGGATGAAGGTGGTCCGATATCCTTTTTTTGAGAGATGCTCGAACAGATTTTTCACTGCAGGATGTTCCACCCGGGTGGCGACGATGTGCTTTTTCCCCGGGTTGGATTCGATGGCGGCGTTTATGGCAGTATTGTCGCTTTCTGTCCCACACCCGGTAAAGACAATCTCTTCCGGCAAAGCGCCGATGAGGTGGGCCACCTTTTCCCGCGCTTCTCGCACTTTCCGACCCACGGTTCCGCCAAAAGTATGCATGCTGGAGGGATTACCATACAAATCGCCAAAGTAGGGAAGCATCTCCTCAATGACCTCGGGGGCTACCCGGGTCGTGGCATTGTTGTCGACATAGATAACATCCATCATTGCACCTCCTCCACCACCAGTTGCGGTAAAACCAGCTCCTGCAGTTTGGTTTCCACATACCCTTTAAGAGTCACCTGGGATGCGGCACAGGTGGCGCATGTGCCTCGAAGCTTCACGAAAACCCGGTCTCCATCCACATCGACAAGTTCGATGTCTCCTCCGTCCTTTTTAAGGGCCGGTTTGATTTCACGCTCCAGCGTTTCTTCGATGAGCTTGATCTTCTGAATATTCGTAAGCTTTCTTAGGGGAAATTCCTTTTGGATATGGCCTTTCTTCCAGACAGCATCGATAATCTCCTGGATGGAGTCATGGCAATTGCCGCATCCGCCACCGGCCTTCACGTAGTCGGTAACGTCTTCTATGGTATGGAGATGGTTCTCTCGGACCGCTCGTTCGATCTCCAAATCAGTGACGCCGAAGCACTCACAGACAACATGACCTTCCTTTTTCTTTTCCGCTTCACCCCGATAATGAGCGATGGCCTTTTCAAGGGCGTCTCTTCCCATCACCGAGCAATGCATTTTTTCTTTCGGCAACCCTCCAAGATAGCGGGCAATGTCCTCATTGGTGATTTTTGCGGCTTCTTCGAGGGTTAAACCCTTGATTATCTCTGTCAGCGCCGAGGAAGAGGCTATAGCGCTGGCACATCCAAAGGTCTGGAATTTGGCTTCCCGGATCCGCTCATTTTCGTCCAATTTGAAGGTGAGCTTGAGCGCATCCCCACAGGCCAGAGATCCGACCTCTCCAATGCCGTCTGCATCTGTGAGTACCCCCACATTACGCGGATTTATAAAATGGTCTTTGACTTTATCGGTATACTCCCACATGGTTAACCTCCTGTTCTACTCATCAGAAGCTCGAGTCGCACTCTTTTACCAGCTTGCATCAGAGGCGTTCATAAAGCCTCTCATCTCCTTTTTATTAAGCAAGCTAACCACGATTTTGAAAAAGGGAAGCCTTGTAAAACATCGATGGGTAATGGTGAGGCGCCGGCGCCTCCATGGCGATTAAGATCCTGGTACGGCGACCGCCGCTTCGGCATCAGCTACCTCAGGAAAAGCCCTTTCTGGAGCCCGGCGCACATCTTGACAATCCGGATGCGCCGATAAAGCTTGCGCAGCTGACCTGCTTTTTCACATCGGCGTTGTTGCACTTCGGACATCTGACCGGCTCGTCTTCACTCACAAAGACCAATTTTTCAAAACAATGATCGCAAGCTTGACATTTAAACTCATAGATCGGCATCAATGATCTCCTTAACGAATGGATTTTCTTTATTATAATTTAAAAAACGTCGAGCGTCCTTTTTTACAATGAAATGTCCTGGTAAGGGATCGGGCAATCGGCTAAATGCTTTAAAATAATTCCCTTAAAATGCCCTGTCAACTTTTCCAAAAAATTGGATTTTATCAAGATTCCCAACATCATATCAAGACCTGCGACTGCCGCACTCCATGCCTGCATGGCGCCATGCATGGGCAGGTAATCCTCACTTCAGGGATTGGAAAAACCTCTTCGCATGACCCTATCCACCCCTTGCGGGGAAAAGGAAGGATGAGGGAGCTTCGATCTTTCAAGATACCCTTGGTAACTAATATATTGTGACTTCAGGCTATGGGGTGTATATATCGATAACCAAGCAAACGGAGATGCCATGAAAGTCAGAAACGCCATTTTTGCCGAAACCTGGTACCCGTCACAGCCTTTAGAATGCGAACAAATGATTCAACGATTCCTCAAGGAGCCTTCCATCTTAAGGGAAAAGTTGGAGAATCCCGTGGGTGGCATTGTTCCCCATGCCGGATGGTTTTTTTCGGGTGCAATTGCCTGTAATGTCATTCATTCATTGTCCCAAGCCGGGTCGGTGGACACTGTCGTCGTTTTCGGAATGCACCTGCATCCATCGTCTCCAAATTACATCATGGATTCGGGTGCCTGGGAAACCCCCTTTGGGTCCATCCGGATCGATTCGGAATTGGCCCGGTCGCTCACCAAACAATTTGCGTTCAAGGTAGAACGCGCAGATGATTTCAGTCCGGATAACACCATTGAGCTTCAGCTTCCATTTATCAAGTACTTTTTTGATAATGCTCAACTGGTGCCTATCGGGGTCCCACCCCATCGAAACTCCCTTGCCATCGGAAATACGGTGGTGGACCTGGCCAAAAAAACTGGAAAGCGCATCCGGGTGGTAGGGTCTACCGATCTGACGCATTACGGCCATAACTACGCTTTCACTCCCAAAGGGACCGGCTCAAAGGCCTTGGATTGGGTTAAAACCGAAAACGACCGTGAGATCATCGAGACTCTGTTGGCTATGGACCCGGAACAGGTCCTTCTGGTAGCGGAATCCCACCAAAATGCCTGCTGCGCCGGTGCTGCTGCGACGGCCGTCGCAGCCTCGAAGTCACTGGGGGCAAACCGTGGACATCGCATCGCCTATGCCACCAGCTATGACAAGAGCCCCGGCACAAGCTTTGTCGGATATGTGGGCATTGTGTATCAACGCTCTTTATGAAGGCCCTAAAATAGGCTCCTGGGTCACCGACAGATCTCGCTAGAAGTTTGGAGGATGCATTGAAAAGGATCTACAGCCTGGGCTGACCCTTGAACATACCTACCGGGGTTTAGACGAATTATACGGGGAAATCTGAAGTGATCAAGGACCCCGGCTGCTCTTTGATGGCCTGTTCAGTCCGATCTCTGAGAAGGCGTCTTTGTGTCGTCTTGCTCCTCCTATTTCTGCCTATTTCCGGCGGGTTCACTGCCGTAAAGCCGGCCGATCCGCCCGACGCCTCAAATCCGGACCGAATAGAAATCCCTCCTCAGACTTCAGTTCAAGACATCATGGGTTTTCGGTCTGGAGATTTCTGCCTGGAAGAGGTGGGCTACGGCCCTTTAAGAATTTCTTCTCAATCTCCATTCCAATCCCTTCGTCTCGGTTTTACACCCAGGACTCCGGCAACACTTTCCAAAAATAAGTGGGAATTCGGGGTTGCCTCCGTCCTGGCCAATATTTGGGCGTTCGAAAAGGGAAGCTTTGCCCTAGACTACGAAAGCCTTCATTCCACTTTCCATGCCAATTATGGACTCACCGATCGATGGACCCTGGAATTGGCCTACGATGAACGCCGTACTTTCGGGGGGATCATGGATGGCTTCATCTCGGATTTTCATAGTGCCTTCGGCATCGATCAGGACAGCCGGGACGTCCTTCCCAACAGCCGAGTCTTTGTCGATATTCGGGACGACTAGGGAAACGCTTTGGTGCAGCGAGATGGAGAGAGTGGTGTCTATTCCCAGGGGATTCTGTTAACCCTGCAGCACAACGTCACCTGCGGCAAGAAGCCGCGTCCTGCCTTTGCCTACGCTCTCACGGCTCGTTATGAATTAGAAGAAAGCGCCCCGCTGGAACGGGACGTACCCTTTGATTTCGGAGCCAGCGTCATGCTTTCCAAACGATTCGGCCCTGTCTACGCCTATCTGACCGGAGGGTACTTATGGTTCGGCGGGGACCAAATCGATAAGATCCGGCTGAAGCGGACCCAGCTTTCGGGGCTCGTAGCCTTGGAATGGCGATACCTCGCTACCCAGAGCCTGATTCTTCAGTACCTGGCGTCAGAGGGCCAGGCCGAAGATCTCGGGCCTTTCTCGGATGCCTCCCACGAATTCACCCTGGGGTGGAAGTGGGAGTTTTATCCCGGCTGGCTTTTTGAATTGGGCCTCATTGAAAATTTCATTGTTTATGACAACAGCCCGGACTTCGGAATTCAAATGGGTCTAACTTTGCGTCCGTAAGGCCGATGACAATCAGTGCCGTGAGTTCTCTATGCGAAATCGCCGATCTTTTAACGCTTAAAAAGCTGAAATCTCTCCACGGCAAGCCAGTGGGTGAACGGTTTCCGGGTGGACTTTGATCAGTGCGTAACCTAACGAATTTAAATAAAATACTCACATCACCTTCTGCTTTTTGACCTCATGGTTTATAAATTCAAGCTCAAATCGGATGTTTTAACTTTCTATTCGAAACAGCGACCCTGCTCCTCTTGACAACTTATAATTTTGTATTAATTTCTGCTCGTAATTTTGATGAAATCGTAAAAACTCAAAATTGGGATGGCAGAGTAAAAAGCTTCAGATGCAAGGCGCGCAAATCCCGTGTGATGAGGCATACTTATCGTACGTCGAGATCGCAACGGGATGAAGCGCAACGCGGAAATTGGACTTTTTACGAAGCCATCAATTTTGATTCGAGTCTAAGCCGCTGTAGTCATTGACTCTGGGCTTTCATATTGCACGTAAATATTAAAATCTTTTCAGGATTGCCGAAACGATTCGCAAAAAGCATTGTGTCAGCTTTCATGAATCCAAACAGTACCACTTGCGAATCGGATTCCCTTTTTCAAAAACGACTTTACACACGCCGTTTCTCAATCAAGGGAATTCCCTATATCTATCAACGCGATTGAATCAAGGAGGATCAGGACAATGAGCATCAAACCATTAAACGACAGGGTATTGGTAGTCAGGGTTGAGGAAGAACAAAAGACAGCCGGTGGAATCATCATTCCCGATACCGCCAAGGAAAAGCCCCAGGAAGGCAAGGTCGTGGCTGTCGGACCCGGGAAGCCGGACAAGGATGGGAAACGCACCCCACTGGAGGTGAAAAAAGGGGATCGGATCCTGTTTTCCAAGTATGCGGGAACCGATATCAAGATCGATGGTGTCGAACATGTTTTCATGAAAGAAGATGATATTCTGGGGATTTTAGACTAAGGAGGTAACGCATCATGGCTGCGAAAATGATTGCATACGGAGCAAAAGCAAGGGAAAAAATGCTTCAGGGCGTGGTTACGCTGGCTAACGCTGTTCAGGTTACCCTCGGGCCGCGGGGCAACAACGTGATTCTGGAAAAAACCTTCGGGTCCCCTAATGTTACCAAAGACGGGGTTACCGTGGCCAAGGAGATCGAGCTTGAGGATAAGTTCGAAAACATGGGCGCCCAGATGCTCAAAGAAGTGGCCAGCAAGACCAGCGATGTCGCCGGAGACGGAACTACCACCGCGACGCTGCTGGCCAAGTCTATTTGTGTGGAAGGCCACAAACTGGTTTCAGCCGGCATCAACCCGATGGCTTTGAAACGGGGTATCGACAAAGGGGTTGAGGCCGTCGTGGAAAAACTCAAAAAACTGTCCAAACTCACCAAAGATAAAAAAGAAATCGAGCAAGTTGGTACCATATCGGCCAACAATGACGAGACGGTGGGCAAACTCATTTCAGAAGCCATGGAAAAAGTGGGCAAAGAAGGTGTGATCACGGTGGAAGAAGCCAAGAGCATGGAAACCAACCTGGAAATTGTTGAAGGGATGCAGTTTGACAGGGGATATATCTCCCCATACTTTGTCACCCACGCGGAAAAAATGGAAGTCATCCTGGAAGACCCTTACATCCTGCTCCATGAAAAGAAAATCTCCAACATGAAAGACTTGGTCCCCCTTCTCGAACAGATTTCCAAGAAGGGAAAAGCCCTTTTGATCGTGGCCGAGGACGTGGAAGGGGAGGCATTGGCCACCTTGATCGTCAATAAGCTTCGCGGGACCCTCAAGACCGTCGCGGTCAAGGCACCGGGGTTCGGGGATCGCCGCAAGGCGATGCTCGAGGATATCGCCGTTTTGACCGGAGGCCGTCTGATTTCCGAAGACCTCGGTATCAAGCTGGAAAAGGTCACCGTGGCCGACCTGGGCAAATGCAAGACCATTAAAATCGACAAGGACAATACCACCATCATCGATGGTGCAGGCAGCAAAAAAGACATCGAAGGCCGCGTGAAGCAGATCCGGGCACAGATCGAGGAGACCACTTCAGACTATGATCGCGAGAAACTCCAAGAACGCCTGGCCAAACTTATCGGCGGTGTAGCGGTCATCAATATCGGAGCTGCCACCGAAACTGAAATGAAAGAAAAGAAAGCCCGTGTGGAAGATGCCCTGAATGCCACCCGTGCCGCTGTGGAGGAAGGCATTGTTCCCGGGGGCGGTGTCGCTCTGATCCGATGCCTGGATGCACTGGATAAAGTCAAGGCAACCGGAGAGGAAAAACACGGCCTCGAAATTCTGAAGCGGGCCTTGCAGGAACCTTTGCGGCAAATCGCCGAAAACGCCGGCCTCGAAGGATCCGTCGTCCTTAACCGGGTTGCTGAAGGCAAGGATGACTTTGGATTCAACGCGGCGACCGAAACCTACGAGAACCTCATCGAATCCGGCGTTATCGACCCTACCAAAGTGGTACGGTTTGCCCTGCAGAATGCTGCTTCCGTGGCCGGGCTCATGTTGACAACCGAGGCTTTAGTGGCTGAAAAACCGGAAAAGAAGAAAGCGCCCGCCATGCCGCCAGGGGGAGGCATGGACGAAGACAT